>NZ_CP015864.1:1200000-1525187 GCF_002163755.1 Vibrio campbellii CAIM 519 = NBRC 15631 = ATCC 25920 | reverse complement strand
TAACGCAGACGAGACGGTACGTTCTAGCGCCCGTTTGGTGTGCGAAACCGATAACAATAACGACGGCTTAGCTCGTCTGATACGTGAAAAAATTCAAGGATAAGCATCATGACCAAACCAATGATTCAAATCGCTCTAGACCAAACTAACTTAACCGACGCCGTGGCGGTTGCAAGCAATGTACACAGCTACGTCGATGTGATTGAAGTGGGCACCATTCTCGCGTTCGCAGAAGGGATGAATGCGGTCTCGACGTTACGTAAGAACCACCCGGACCACATTCTGGTGTGTGATATGAAGACCACTGATGGCGGCGCGATTTTGTCTCGCATGGCGTTTGAAGCAGGCGCTGACTGGATTACAGTTTCAGCCGCAGCGCACATTGCGACCATCGAAGCGTGTAAGAAAGTCGCGGATGAGTTTAGTGGCGAAATCCAAATCGAAATCTACGGCAACTGGACGATGGAAGATGCGCAAGCGTGGGTGGATCTTGGCATCACTCAAGCGATTTACCACCGTTCTCGCGATGCAGAGTTGGCAGGGATTGGCTGGACAGACGCTGACATCAGCAAGATGCGTCAACTCTCTGAGTTAGGTATCGAGCTCTCTATCACAGGTGGCATCGTGCCAGAAGACATCTACCTGTTTGAAGGCATCAAAGCGAAAACCTTTATCGCAGGTCGTGCATTGGCGGGCGACAAAGGACAAGAGACCGCAGAAGCATTGAAAGCGCAAATCGACCGTTACTGGAACTAGGGGCCGACATGTATCAGAACCTACAACGTCATCGTGTTGGCTTGTATGAGAAAGCGTTGCCGAACGAGTTAAGCTGGGAAGAAAAGCTCAGCGTGACCAAAGAGTTGGGCTTCGACTTTCTTGAGATCTCGGTGGACGAATCAGACGAGCGCCGCAGCCGCTTAGATTGGGACGACGAGACGATTTATGCCCTGCGTCACCAGTGCGAACGTTACGGCATGCCATTGCAGTCGATGTGTTTGAGCGCGCACCGAAAGTTCCCGTTCGGCTCGGCAGATCCGAAGATCCGAGAGCAAGCTGTGCTGCACATGGAAAAGGCGATCGCATTGGCGTACAAACTTGGCGTCCGTACCATTCAATTAGCTGGCTACGATGTGTATTACGAGCCAGCAAACCGTGCCACGCATTTGCGTTTTATTGACGGTATGAAGGAAGCGGCGAAACTGGCTGAGCGCGCAGGTGTGATGCTTGCTGTTGAAATCATGGACACCGATTACCTCAACTCATTGAGTAAGTTCGAGGTGCTCAATCGCGAAGTAAATTCGCCGTATTTCACTGCTTATCCAGACGTGGGCAATATCTCGGGTTGGAACTATGACGTGTGTACTGAGCTGAAATTGAGTAAGCCGCACATTACCCAAATCCACCTTAAAGACACCTATCGCGTGACGCCAGAATACATAGGTCAGTTCCGCGATCTCGTGATTGGCGATGGTGAAGTAAACTTCGATGCCATCTTCCGCACACTCAAAGAGACAGACTGCGTCGTGCCACTGGTGATTGAGATGTGGGCGCACGATGAACATTGGCGTGCCCACATTCAAACCGCCCAACAGCGCTTAAATCAAGCGTGTGATCATGCGGAATTACCAAGGTTATTTGCCGCATAATTCTCTCTAAACCGTATAAACACTTACATGCTCAGGTGCTCGTTATTGGGCACCGTTTTCCCATCGTGGGAACGTGCAGTTTTTAACCCTCGTGAAAACTGCACTCTTTCGTTTCATTGGTTGACTTACCATCAGGGTTGGCGCAAAGTTGCGCTTTGTCGTTATGAAACCCCGTTAATCTGAATGAAATTACTCCATCTGCAACTTTTCTGGTACGAAAAACATCACACCCTATTGGAGATGGAAGACCTGCCAATTCTTACCCCAGCGCAAGAGCAAGAACTGCGTGAGTGGGCGAAAACACGCCGTAAAATCCTCAGCTACGAAGTGCATCAACAGCCTTGGGTAAAAGTGAATGTCGACGGTTTCTCATCGATTTTAGAGCTCAAACCAAATGGCACGTTGGTAGAAAAAGACTTGTTCAGTGAGCGCGGTTTACAGGGCTTATGGAAGGTCAGCGACGGCTTCTTGTTTATCAAAGTCATCAGCGGTGAATTCATCGTCGAATACCAAATTGTTGGTAACACCGAAAACAATGTGCACAGTGGTATCGAGTACATCAACGGCAAAATCAGTACCTATAGCAAGTTTGCCAAACTCGCGAATAATTAAGCCGATTTAATTCGATGTAGAGAAAGGAGCCAAAGTGCTCCTTTTTTGTTGTGGATAGAAAATCCCAACTATTCTTACTTCAAGCAATGAAATCAATGCGTTAATATCCAAGTCATCATCTTATTTCAAACAGTAGCAGGAGGCATGATTGTGTCTGAAAAAATATCGACGTCGGCGCTGGCCAAAATGCGTCAGACAGAAGCTAAGCTGCTGTTTGCTGATCTGAAACGCGCTGGCTATATTGTTCGCCAAGACGAGAAATGGATTTTGACCGAAGAGGGTGCCAAGTTCGGCGGTGAGTATGTCGATCATCCTAAATTTGGGCAGTTCATTGTTTGGCCGACCAACTTGCACATCGAGCTTGCGGCAACGTCTGGCAAAACCTATAGCGCAACCCAGTTGGGTGAGAAGCTTAAGCTCAATGCCAAGCGCATGAACCAGCTGTTAAGCGAATTAGGCTGGATCAGCAAATCCGAAGAAGGGTGGAGTTTGACCGAAGCCGGAATCCGCGCTGGTGGGCAGCAGAGAACCGATAAAGAGTCGCAGAATACCTTTGTGGTGTGGCACGACGTAGTGCTGCGTAACAAGCGGCTCAAGCAGTCTGTGATTGAGTTTTTAGGTCAAGATGCCGAGTCCCATTCCACTGATAAGTCATTTTCTAGTTTTCGCCAGAAGTTTGAAGCCAAGCACCGTACTTTGGACGGACACTACGTTCGTTCTAAAGGGGAGCTTCTGATCGATAACTGGCTGTACTTGGCAGGAGTAGTGCACGCTTACGAGCGTCAACTGCCTATCGACCAAGACGTGACAAGCGATTTCTACCTTCCGGGTGGCAAAGTTTATTTGCAGTTTTGGGGTAGCGATACTGGCGAGATGTTAGAAGCGGAGCGAGAGAAGATTCGTGCGGTGTACGAGCAGCATAACTTCAACCTCATTGAAGTTGAACTGAGCGAGTTAGATAAGCTCGATGAGGTATTGCCGAAACGTCTGCGTCAGTTTGGTATTCAAGCTTATTAAACGCCTCGCTAGCCGTTGTTTAAATTCCTACACCTTCAAACCTGCCAGTCTTTAAAAACGAAAAAACCCGTGATGACTCACGGGTTTTGTGTATTCAGCGTTTATCTTTGGTTGTTACCCGAAGGATTAGAAACCTTTGATGTTTTCCGCTTCTAGCTCAGAGAAGTACTTAACAGTCTTCACTTTAAGCTCTTGTTGTGAAGGCTCATCACAAACGATTACTGCTTTAGGGTGTAGTTGAAGTGCAGAAACCGTCCATAGGTGGTTTACGCTGCCTTCTACAGCTGCTTCTAGGGCAAGTGCTTTGTTGTGACCAGTTACTAGGATCATCACTTCTTCAGCGTCTAGTAGCGTACCAACACCGATAGTTAGTGCGTACTTAGGAACTTGGTTGATGTCGCCATCGAAGAAACGAGAGTTCGCGATACGAGTGTCTTCAGTTAGTGTCTTGATGCGAGTGCGAGAAGACAGAGAAGATGCTGGCTCGTTGAATGCGATGTGACCGTCGTTACCTACGCCGCCCATGAATAGGTTGATCTTGCCGTAAGACTTGATTTTGTCTTCGTAGCGTTGGCATTCCGCTTCGTGATCTTCCGCGTTACCGTTAAGAAGGTTGATGTTCGCTTCTTGAATGTTCACGTGGTTGAAGAAGTTTGTGTACATGAATGAACGGTATGATTCTGGGTGATCCGCAGGGATACCGATGTACTCGTCCATGTTGAAAGTCACAACGTGTTCGAAGCTCACTTCACCAGCTTGGTAAAGTTCGATCAATGCTTTGTAAGTTGCTAGAGGAGTGCCACCAGTAGGTAGACCCAGAACGAACGGACGCTCAGCAGTTGGTTTGAAGTCGTTGATGCGCTTAGCGATGTGTGCTGCTGCCCACTTGCCTACTTGTGCTGCTTGAGCTAACGGGATAAGTCTCATTTTGTGCCCCTAGTTATTGGAATTTAAGATGTCCTGAAACATTAATTCGCATTATAAAATAAGTAATGACAATCTGCTATTGTTTTAGGTCAAAAATTTGCTTTTTCTTTAACCAATGTTGCTTTTATCAACAGTTTTTACCTTTGCTTCTCGCCGTTACCCTTTTATATAAAGAAGTTAGGTTAGTTGATTAGCGTTTAAAATTTATGACTGAAATTAAGTTTTTTGATTGAATGAGCGAGCTAAATTGAACCGAGCTGCGTAGTAGAGAGGGAAGAAAAATGCCGAACATATGATCTCACGCAATCTATGGTGTAGCACGGCGTTTTTTTCTTAACCGTAATTAAAGAGTGTTTATTGCTGAGGGAATCGCAATGAGAAACGAATTAGACATAACCAAAGTGCTGCAAGCATACGAATGTGTGATGAACAACGGCACACCTTCTGAGTTTGGCAAGATGTATGAAGGGGTAGAGGCCTTTTCTGATTATGATGGCTATAACGTGTTTCTTAGAGGCAATGGCGTGGAGTTAAAGGTGGGCTTCCACAATACCTATCATCTAGAGTATGACCAAGAGCACCTCAAAGACAGCTTCTTGAAAAAGGTAGCCATGCTGGCGAAGTGAGTACTCACAAAATAATAGGTTTATTACAAATGAAAAAGCCCTAAGGGATTTCACCTTCGGGCTTTTTGGAAAAGAAAAAGTTTTTTGCAACACCACAGAACGAATCTTTCCGCAGTTTAGCCAAGCGTTAGAGCTTGGCTGTGTCGTTTAATCGTCTTCTGCTAGGCTCTCTTCTGCGTAGTCTGCTGACGCTTCTGGTTTGTTACGACCGTTTAGCGTGTGGAAGCGTTTGCGACCACGAGCTAGCTGTACGTATTTTAGCCAGGTGCGCTCGATCTTAGTTTTCGCTTTGCCCGGGTTTTCCAGAACTTTTACGAAGTGTTTTTCTTCGCTGTTCTCAGGTGTCAACTCGCCTGACTCTAGGCCGAGCATAGTATCCCCATAAATTGTTAGGATTTCCTCTTCTGAAAGAGTAAAATCGCCAGACTTTGCAAAGCCGCGTGGGAATTTTACGTTGTCGTAAAAACGTTTTTTGCCATGACGAAATTCAGTGTCAGACATATCAACAGCCTCTGTAACCGTTATTGATGAATGTGATGAATTACGGCGAAAATTAGGCGCAAAGCTAACAAAAGAAAAACAAAACTTTTTTGTCGTCAAAATTTTAATTAGTTGTTAATCTGGTTTTATATTGACCAGGAGATGGTTTATGGATGTAAAGGTCTTTCGAACATTTTTAGAGCTGGCAAAGGTTCGTCACTTCGGACGAGCTGCTGAGAACTTGTACATTACTCAAGCCGCTGTGAGCGCACGCATCAAACAACTCGAAAGTTATTTCGATACGCAGTTGTTTATTCGTGATCGAAATAACATAAAGTTGACCTCCGCAGGTGAGCGTTTAATAGGCTATGCCGAGGTTATGGTGACCACCTTGCAGCAAGCCAAACTCGAATTATCCCTCGAAGATGGCAAAGCGTTGCAGCTCACCATGGGTGGTACGCCGAACATTTGGGACGCTTATCTGCAAAACTGTTTGAGTGTGGTAACAGACTCATTTGGTGGTTACGGCTTTATGGCAGAAGTCATGGGGCGTGAGATGCTAAGCCGCAGCCTGTTTGAGCGCACTCTCGATATGGCATTCGCCTTCGATCAAATCAAAGCTGATGAGCTCAATTGCAAGAAAGTCGCTGACGTTGTGTTGGTGTTGGTGTCTACCGAGCAAGATTCTCTCGATACGGTGTTTGATAAGAAATACGTGTATGTGGATTGGGGCACGCGCTTCGCTTCAGAACACGCAGAACGTCACCCGAAAATCCCAGCGCCTTACCTTCGTACTTCTACCGCTCGTATCGCGTTAGACTTCGTTTTAGAGAAAGGTGGTAGTGCATACCTACCAGCGTCTCTGGTAGAGCCGTTTATTGCAAGCGGGCAGCTCCACAAGGTGTCTGACGTCGAAGATTGGCACCGTCCTATCTATTTGAGCTATCGCAAAGCCAGCACGTCTGTAGAAGCGATTAAGCAGGTTGAAGAAATCGTAAAAGAGATTGACCCGTTGACGGCGTATAGTTTGCAGCAAATAGCCGACATTCCAGCAAACGAGTAATTTCTGCTTTTGCGATCTAGCGCAAAATTAAACGAAACCCCCTTGGTGTGATGCCAAGGGGGTTTTTGTGTCGGTTTACGCAAATGGCAGCGTGTTTATAAATTAAACGTCCGATTGAAGCGAGAGTTGTGGCACTTCGAAGGTGTTTCTACTCTCGTTTAGGCCAATTTTTGACGCAGCGTTTCATCTAAAGCGGCTTTGCCTGCGCCAGAGAAAGCAAGAGAAACGCTTGCTGCCAGTAGTGCTAAACCAAACTCGTAGCCGTTGTTTGACATAAACAAGCCATTTTCAAAGTGAACCGAGAAAATGGCGATCACCATGGTGAATGCTAAAGCCACTGCCGCAGGGCGGGTAAGCAGACCAAGCAAGATGAACAACCCACCAAAGAACTCAGCACTGCCTGCTAAAAATGCCATCAGCATGCCTGGGCCTAAGCCAATTGATGCCATCCATTGACCTGTACCTTCAAGCCCATAACCGCCAAACCAGCCAAAAAGTTTTTGCGCGCCGTGTGCCATAAAGATGAGACCGACTGGAATGCGAAGTGCGAGTGCGCCGTAGCCTGCATCTGAAGTAGTGATTTTTTGTAGTAGTGCTTTCATGACTTTATCCTTTCTCGAATTTTTATGATGAGGAGTACTGCCCCCCTTGTTGTTGAAATCAGTGTAGGTAGGAGGAGAGAAAGAAAAAATTGGGGCAATTTGATAATCTCGTTCGACAAATTCGATGGAACGTTTTTCCATTTTTAAATACAGAACGTTAGAACGGATAAAATACCTGGTTTTAGTACTTTTACAGGACGCTTTTGATTATGAAAGTCGCAAAAATTTGAATGACTTTCTCTACGTCGGTTTGTCTTCTGGTATGGCGCCTGTGCATGGTGAGCAAAAAAATAGAGCACAGGTGACTGCGCTCTTTTACTCTCACGATTAACAAGGGAGAAAGGAGTTTTTATAGATTCATTAAACTTTCAAGCGAGTCTTCCACACTGTTGTAGTGATAAGTGCGAATATTCACACCATCAGTCGCATTGATTTGAATTTCTGAAATCTCGTTATCAGAGTCGCGCTCAATAATCCCTATAGAGTGCTCGACCGACTTGCTGGTAATAACCTTGTGATTTCTAAGTACAATCACGCACGTATGTAAGTCCATGCCAATTCCCTTTAGCCGACGTTGTTGTGTTGTTCTGACTATAACCTTAGTGCACAAATTTGCTATTGCCAAAGTTTCTTAGTATTGAGTTCCGAAAATGGCTAATTTACAGTAACTCCCCGTTCTACAATGAAGTTATGCCGGTCGAGTAGTGAATAAGTTAACCACTCGTTGAACACCAAATACGTAAGCAGGGACAGCACTATGCTCATCCACCCACACACATCGTTGACCTTCGAACAATGCCAGAAAGCCCGCATGGCTCGTGATAGCCGTTTTGATGGGCGCTTTTACATTGCGGTGAAAACAACAGGGATCTTCTGTCGCCCAATCTGCCCTGCTAATTTGCCCAAAGAGGAAAATGTCGAGTACTTCACTGACAAGACGCAAGCTTTGAAAGCAGGTTATCGTCCGTGTTTGCGTTGTCGCCCAGATAGTGCCCCAGGATCATGGGCTTGGAAGGGCGTCGAGACCACATTCCAACGAGCGATCAAAATGATCGATCAAGGCGAGTTGCATCATCAGTCTCTTGTTGAACTCTCTGAGCGTCTTGGGATCTCGGATCGTTACTTGCGGATGCTGTTCGAACAATATTTGGGGATGTCACCTAAGCAATATGCGCAGTATCAACAGTTGATGTTTGCCAAGCAGCTTCTGCATTCGAGTTCGATGTCAGTCACCGAAGTCGGCTTTGCCGCGGGTTTTAACAGCACTCGACGCTTCAATGATGCGTTTCAAAAGATCCTTCAGCTAACGCCTTCTCAAGTGCGTAGAAAGGAATTTGATGGCGTGGGGACGAATCGAATTGTATTACCTTATCGTGGTGCTCTGAACTGGCAACACATGCTCGATTTTTATCGTCTGCGTGCGATTGAAGGAATTGAACAAGTCACACAAGAGGCTTATCAGCGCAGCGTTTTGTTGGGTGATTGCCATGCTCGATTCAAGGTCACTCAAGGAGAAGGTTATCTTGAGATGGAGTTCGATGTAGAAGATGTCACTAAATTGCAGAATTTGGTGTCTGGTGTACGTCGTATGTTCGACCTCGATGCGGATATTTGCGCGGTGGAGCAGCACCTTGAATACATTGCGCCGGGGTTGGTGAAAACCTATGGGATTCGTATTCCGGGCGTCTGGAGTGCGTGGGAAGCTGGTGTACGTGCTGTGCTAGGGCAGCAAGTGTCGGTCAAAGCGGCTATCGGGCAACTTAACTTATTGGTAGCAACACTCAGCAGCGATCAGCAAGCGCGCCACTTTCCAACCCCAGAAACGATTGCCAATGCCGATGTCAGCTTTTTGCGTATGCCGCAAAGCCGTAAAGACACTCTTATGCGATTTGCTCAGTACATGCAGCAGAGCCCAGAAGCCGATCCGCAGCAATGGCTGGAACTGAAAGGTATTGGTCCGTGGACGGTGAGCTATGCGCAATTGCGAGGTCAATCTCAGCCCGATTGCTTTTTAGACAAAGACTTGGTGGTGAAGAAAGCCATGCCAAACTATCCGTCATTGAATGCTCATACTGCGTCACCTTGGGGCAGTTACGCGACTTTTCACTTATGGAATCAATCATGAAATCACTTTATACGGTAATGCCAAGTCCGTTAGGCGCAGTGACTATTCAAGCGAACGAGCAGGGTTTGTTAGGAATTTGGTTTGAAACGTGTACCACCAAACCAGATGATTTAGGTGAGCGTGATGATAAACATGCAGTGCTTAGCCAGACTGTGACTCAATTGGAAGAATACTTTGCTGGGTTGCGTAACGAATTTGACTTGCCCCTTGCAGCGACGGGCACTGATTTCCAGACCCAAGTTTGGCATGCTTTGACGACCATTCCTTATGGTGAAACATGGAGCTATCAAGATCTGGCGAATGCCATCGGTAATCCGAAAGCGGTGCGCGCGGTGGGGCTGGCAAATGGTAAAAATCCAATCTCTATTGTGGTGCCATGCCATCGTGTGATCGGCAAAAGTGGCAAACTCACCGGCTATGCCGGCGGGGTAGAGCGCAAGCAGCGATTATTGGCATTGGAGAAGGGTACGCCACTTTATGTGAAATCATTCTCATAACCTAGCAAGGTTTACCTTATTTGCTTAAATTTTGTGTAGGGTCGTTGTGCTAATAAACAAACTAGAGCAATAAAAAGGATAATAAGGATATGTCTCTCACTACAGATTTTGATGCATTTATAAAACAAAGTTGGCAGCAGCATGAAGCCGAGCCGCAGCCAACATACAACCAACTAGAGCAAGCGCTTAGCGAGGTAGAAGACACTAACCATGCTGAGCGCATCTTACCCTTGATGTTGCACACATCCATCGGTCACCTGCACGATCCAAGTCAGTTTCTCTCCAGCTTAGATAAGATTGAAAGTGGCGTAGCAGCTCAATGCCTGACGCGTCAGAGAGCCAAAGCTGTCGCGAAGTACTTCATTGACCAAAACACGGACCAGATTACTGAGTTAGAAGATGTCGATCAGCGTCGCGTGTTTGCTCAAATCGCTAACGAACTGTCGGCAATGAATGAGCTAGAGCAAGCCAGCACATGGTTAGCAAAAGCAGCCAACGGTATAGATTCAGGCCAAGCGACCGAGCCTTTAGCGCGTTCAATTGCCATTACGGGTAATAACCTTACCTGCCAATATGAAGGGCTTGAAACACGCTCTGGAGCGCAAGTAGAAAACATGCTAGAGGCTGCGACACTGGCCCTTGAATATTGGAAGGTTGCTGGTGGCTGGATACAAGAAGAGCGCGCAGAGTATCGCTTAGCCATGAGTCTTCTAAAAGCGGGTAGTCCGCAGCAAGCCAAAGTGCATGCTGAACGCTGTGAGGCAATCTGTCGAAAAAATGGTGAGGACGCTTTCGAGCTTTTCTACGCTCACGATTTGCTGATGCTGGTGCACTATCACTTAAGCCAAGCGAGCAAGCAAAAACTGACGGCAGATGACCAGAAATACTGTGAGAATTCGCCATTGGCGTAATGTTTTCATTAGTGAGCTAGAACAAACAAAAAGCCCCAGAGTTAAAGGCTCGGGGCTTTGTTTTTTAATCGTGAGCCTGTGTTATTACGCAGTTTGTGGCTTGGGTTGATAACGCCCTGGTTTGTGGTTCATGGCTAAGATTAAGTTGGTCGCCACAGCGCCAAGTACAGAAAGGGCAATCAAGTAAACATCAACGATAAACAGCGACATCACAACAATAGTGCAGTCGAGCGCCATTTGTACTTTACCTGCACGAATGCCAAAGCGTTCCTGGAGGTAAAGCACCAAGATGTTAAAGCCACCTAAACTCATCTTGTGGCGGAAAATCACAAGCATATTCATTAATACACCTTTAGCTAGCGTCTCTGATATCTAGGGCGAGTAGAGGGAAGTACCAAGCAGTAAAGAGCCGCAATGATATATCCAGCGCAATAGCAGGCTGCGCTAAACGGCAAATATCGCATCTAGTGGCGTCAGCGTTTGTTTTATAAACCTAAAAAACCTTGCCTAATAATGAAAGAAATTCCTCCCTTGTGCGCGGTAATCTAAATACTCATTCCCCGATTGTATCTGGAGGCACGGATGACGGCCGACCAAACCTTTTTAAACAACCTGCTTATCGAGTTGGGTAGCACCTGGCAACTGAACTGCTTAGAGCTTGATTACTCGGGGCGTTGTGCACTTCTGACTGAAGAAGGTATCGAGCTGGCAATTGATATGGCTGCGGGCAGCAACAACCTTCAGTTTCTAGCGGAATTAGGGGCTCTGCCGGAGGTGCAGAGAGAACGTCATCTGACCCGTCTTCTTGAGTACAACTTTGAAAACCCTGTCCTGCGTCAGGCACATTACGCCCTTAGCCCGCATGGCGATCAGGTTCTGCTGCGCTACCAGCACCCAATTGAGGGTCTGAAGCTGGAACTGCTGGCAAACTTGCTTGGCAACTTTATTACCACAGCGATTGATGCCAGAAACGCCCTTTATCTTCCTCTGAATGAACAGGCTAAAGCACCTTCTCTGCTTTGCGACGCGCACCTTTTAAAAGGTTAAGGAGTCATGATGCCGGTAACAAAACTTTTTAACACTCTATTTAAAGATATCTACCAGGTACATCAGAGTGCACCGAAACAGGTGCCAAAACTGGAAAAGTCTAAATCAGAACTTCCGGTGACAGCGCATTCAACACAGAGCATGAATGAGCCGCTAAGCCAGAATCCTGTGGGTTTACAGAGTGCGCCCCGCATCTATGATGAGGATGTCGCGCCACTTGCTAAGGCTTTTAGTAGCATACTTCAACAATACGTAGATAATAAGCCGGGCAAACATGGAGGGTTTCTGCGCGGATATTGTGAGATGGAAGAGATTAAGGGGCGGATTACCATAGATGATCAGGAAAAAGTAAGGGTCATTAGATTGCCTCGCTCACCGCAAAAACTGGCAGAAATGTTTAACCTTATGCTAAAAGGGCACTCAAGGTTCGGCTCTATGTATGAAGCGTTAACCCGGCCTTTAGAGAATAAAGAAAATATTCTGAGTTCTTACCTGCGCCTTTCTCACGATAAGGTCAAAGCGGCTAAAACACTGCCTACCGAGGCGGTGACCAAAGCAGAGCAGACAAACAAAGTTAAGCTTCAGGAAATAAACACCGTAGCGGTGCCAAAAAATGCACAGACTCATGTGACCGAGTCACTGAAACCTGATATTGAATTTACTTCCCGTGAACGTAATATGATCTTAGATGACATCAAACAGATAATGTCTGACTATTTGTTCACCGGTAAGAAAGCGGCCTCGCACCAGGAGAAAATAAAAACGCTTCTGGAAGGAGGCGATCCCATGCTCAGCCGTTTCTTAAATGTGGTAAACGGTGAGATGGAGCTGCGCTGTCCTAAAGACCGTCAAGAGCTGAAAGGATTTTTCGACGCGCTGCTCGAAGACCAGCGAGGCTTTGGTGCCCGTTTTTCTGCCGGCTCAAGCAGTCTTGTCAACTTGGTCAAAAAAACGGTGCAGAGCGAAACTGGCACACTGGGCCAATACCTTAAGTGGGATAGTAGTAACCGATTGGCAACCCGCGAGCCGAGTGATGAGACGATTAAAGCCGCAGAAAAGGCCGAACGACAAAAGCTTCTCATACTTGAGAACCGTGAAAAAGCCGCGCTTACCAAGGAGATTAAACTCTGCAGGGATAAACAGCCCGCTTTACTAGCACGGGTTAGGCTGGCCCGCCACCTGCAGGTGCACGCCAGAACAAACTGGCCGGAGCTGGAGTTTCGCTCGATCCCTGTAACCAGAATGACCCGCGCCCCGCTGCATGGTGACGAATCACTAACGCAACTGAGGATTATGCTCCAAGCTGTCAACAGAGAAAATCGCGTTCTTGCCGGAGAGATAGAGCTCAACCTAGAGCAGTTGCCAATAACATCAGAGATCAGAGAGAAAAGCCTTCCGGTTACCCGCCTGCCTATTAAGCAGGCGTTGACAGAGCTGAGAGATAAAGTCACCAAAATGGAGAAGGCTTCCTCAAACCGGTTCACACGATTGATATTCAAACCACAGCATCAGACGCTGAACGAAATCAGAGGTCGTCTGAACGAGCTGGATAATCTCCACCAGCAGCTCACCGAGTATTGGCCCGGAATGCCTAATCAGATATGGTTCAGCAGTTTTGTTGCCAGAGAGGTAGAAAGGTTGAGTGATAAAATCACTCCAAAGCGTAACTTTGGACTTATCCAACTGACCACACCCGAGCATAAAGCGTGGCAGGCTGTTAAGGCTGAGATGCTCACTAAGTAAGTCACGCCCTGTGAGCGTGTAGGACTTTATATGGTAAGCACGCTCTACCTCTTCTTTCCAGCTAGGGCTGCCTTCCCGAAATCTGAACTCTTGGCTAATTCATTGAATAATTTGGTTAACCCCCTTTTTCTACCAGAGATTGGAGTAACAATAAACAGTACGTTACTCGCTAAATTCTGCGTGTAAACTACGTTATGGAATGCCTGTGTGAAATGGTATAGTCTCTTTTCGAAAATCGTTCTATGCTTGGGTCCGCTGTATACACGATTGGTGTTCTTCATAAGTTGGAGTGGTTTCTCCCACAGCCTTTCAGTGAGCGTTAGCCACGTCAGCTTGGTTGTGCTGGGCAAAGGTGGAGCTAGAAAGTATCAAACAGCAAAACGCGACAATTGGATAGATTGGAATAGACATTTCTCCTTGTCTGACTGGAGAAATTTTAGCCACATATTAATAGGTTAAGTGTGAGTAAGCTCGAATTAACGGTAGGAGTTTGGAATTGATGTAGCTTGCGCCACTACTTTCTGAGTGACGCAATGCTCGCCGCGCCAAATAGGATTACTGCAGCGTATAAACCATAAGTTAGCCAATGGCTAATTTCTAAAAAAGGAACGAGTCCTTGACCTGCCCACATACCGCCTCCGTTTAATGAGCGTTTTGTTGATGTCAGACAAATCTAAATTAAATGAACAATGTTTTTTGTGAGTGAAAGCAAATTACAAAGTATTAGAAATGATAATTTTGATGAGTGAGAGAGAGCTCTCATTTTTATAAAGTCTGCACTAGCCAAAAAGTGGTAGTGCAGACCATACATAGTGCTGAATGGATTTAGCGCAGTAATAATTTTTTCAATGGTGTTGCTTCAATGCCTTTCACAAGCAACAAGGTCACCACAATGGTTGCTGGGTAAATGAAGGCGTCTTTGGCTAAGTTTTCTAGCCCCAACATACCCGCTACGTTCATCATGATGATGATCACTAATAAGTGGCTCACGTAGATACCTAAAATGCTCGGGGACCACTTAAACACCCATGGCATATTGCCAAAGTTTGGATGGGCAAGAAGCCACATGAATACGCCCAAAGACCAGATAACAGTACCGAACAAAAAGTCGTGCGAGTAAAAGGCGATATCATAATCCATCAAGTAATAGGCTTCGGCGAAATGAATTGCCATACCAATAAGAATTAATCGAATCGTGTTGCTGCGAGACCATTGCCACTGGTGCTGTCTGGCTAGGTAACCAAGCACCACCAGTAAGGTACTGAAGAACGGACCATTACGAGTAAAGAATGGCGCTGGCAGATCAGTGAGTGTGACGTAGCTGCCTGCGAACACACCATAGATATAGAGCAATACCGCTGTTGGAAGTAGCAGTTGCATCATGCCGATTCGAACCAGAAACGCAATGATGGCTACAGCAATGATGAGTGCCGGAATGAACCATAGATGTACCAAGCCTCCTTCCAGTAACGAATTGATTGGGTTCGACATTAAGTAGCCCCAATAGCCTTGTCGCTCGGCGAGATAGCCTGTTTCTGCAACCACTTGCCAACGGAACGGCACCAACAGACAAATCGCACTCCAAACCAACCATATCTTAAGCAAAGGCTTGGCATAGCCTTTTAGTGTCTCCACGGGATTCGTGCTGAGTTTCGGTTGGATGAGATAGCCGGAGATGAGAAAAAACAATGGCACAGCAAAACGAGCTAGCTGGTTGAGGATATACCCAACCCAAGGCACCTCATCCCATTGCCAATAGGTGAGAGCCATCTGACAGTGAAGCCCTACGATCGCAAACATCGCGATGATACGAGCAAATTCTAAACTGGCAATTTTCTTTGTGGTTGCCATAAGTACTTACCTAAAAAGTGAAAAATCGCTGCGAAATTAGCAGTTAATGACTCAGTTCTCGCGCTAAAAAGTCAACGGATGTGCATTTGGTGGTAACCAGTTTCTTAAATTCTGACTCACCTCAAATTTCGAAAATTCATATTCATTAGGTTAATCAATGTATTGCGATCGTGAGTGTGTAAGTGGGTATCCATTGGTTTGACCAGTAAATTGAGGACTTGTAAAAAAGTACGATCGTGCTAAAAGTGTGTTTATGAAAAAAGGAAAAGTAACCAAAGAGCTGATACTGCAGCGCGCATTCCAACTCGCGAGTGAAAATGGGTTGGAGAGTCTCACTATTGGTGAGCTCGCTAAGCAGTGTGGTATGTCGAAAAGTGGCTTGTTTGCTCACTTCAATTCCAAGTTGAACCTTCAACTGTCGGTGTTGGAATTTGCCAATCAAGTATTCGCTGAGCGCGTAATTGCGCCTGCGCGCGAGCTAGGCGATAGCAACATTGAGCGTAAAGTACGTGGCTTGTTGGATACTTGGATGACGTGGAATCACTCTTTTCAAGGCAGCTGTATGTTCCTTGATGCTTGGAATGACACCGCAGAAGAAGGTTGTGCGTTGCAAGCTGCATTACGTAAGTCGATTGATACGTGGTTGAATTATCTAGAAATTCAGATCAAGAAAGGCAAAGAAAACCAAGAGTTTGTCGCCGATTTAGACACGCGACAAGCGACCTTTGATTTATACGGGCAGTATTTAAGTGCACACGTATTTTACTCGATCAAAGGGCAAGAAGAGAGCCAGAGACTGTTCTGGCAGGGCATCGATAACTTGTTTACTCGATGGAAGCGCTAACCCTGCGGTAACGGGTATAGTAAAAGATTCAAAATGAAGAGCGACAACGAGCGCTCTTTCTTATCAGTATAAAAAGCACGACCGTTCTATTTTGTGCAAGGCTGATAGTTAAGGAAATGATCATGAGTGAGAAAATTTACTTCAATACTTCGCAGAAATTCAGTGTTAAACGCAGCTTGGTCAACATCAGTACCCGCCTGCATCACACGTTGGCACCGTCACATGCAAAAAAGACCGCGCGTAAACTGCTGCTTACTCCCGCTCGTACTCAGCCAAAAAATGTCGAGCCAAAGGGGCTTATCAAAAGCGAAGTGCAAGGTCATGCCGGTGCAATTAAAACCTATCAGCTTGGTAGCGGTCCGGTATGGGTTTTGACTCACGGCTGGTCAGGAACTGCGAGTCAGTTCTACCCGTTGATGGAGCATATTGCGGCATCGGGTTACACGGCATTAGCGTACGATCATCCTGCTCATGGTGAGAGTGAGGGACAATACGGACATATTCCTGCGTTTGTGTGCGGTCTTGAAGATGTATTAGATTCTGTCGATGAGGTTGCAGGTTTGGTGGGGCACAGCATGGGTACCGCTTCAGCGCTAGAGTGCCGCCACAGTAAATTAGAAAACAAGCCTTTGCTGTTGATCGCGCCAGTGCTTAACTACGTTGAAAACTTATTTGGCAGCATTGCGCGTTCGGGTTACTCAATGAAGTTATTCAAAGCGGTGGTTTCGGAAGTGGAAGACCAGTTTGGCTACCCATTGCAATCCATTGACCCAGAGAAACGCCTAGCTGAGCGAGAAGCAAAAACTATTATTGTTCATGATGAGCAGGATAAGTTCACCAAACACAGCGTGTCTGCTAAAGCGGCGGACGAGATTGAACGAGTGGAACTGGTTACCACGCAGGGCCAAGGTCATGGTCGTGTGATGAAGTGTGATGAGGTATTCCAGAGTTTCGATCGTTTAATTGAAGCGAGCTGATCATTAAAGAGTGTTGAATAAACTCTGTGAGAACAACAAAGGACAGCCGAAGCTGTCCTTTTCTTTTTTAACAATATTCAAAGCGAGTGATGTTGAATCACAACACCTTAGCAGTGCTCAGTTACAGTTAGCTGGGCCAACTTCTTTCCAAACACCCCATTCGCCAGACTTGCTAGGATCTTGACCTTGTGTCCACCACTTCGCTTCCCAAGTTTTACCTGCGTGCGTTACTTGGTCTCCGCCTGTGTAAATAGCCGTTGCATCCCATTCGTTAGTACAAGTGCCACCACCTGTGCTGTGCTTAGATACAACAACGGTTGCACTTGCTGAAGACGCTGCCTGACCATCGCTTACGCTAACAGTGAAGCTTAGGCTTGTGTCTTGTGGGTATTCTGCTGCTGTGAACGTCACTTTCGCACCGTTAACCGTTGCGTTTAGACCTTGAGGTAGCGTCCAATCAAACGTTAGCGTGTCGTTGTCAGCGTCGCTAGAAGCAGAAGCATCAATCACAACTACGTCACCAGCTTTCGCTGTTGCAGGTGCAGAAACTTTTGCAACTGGCGCTGTGTTTGGTGGATCAATCACACCAGCAGGCTTAACCGTTACTACAACGAGATCAGAAGCGGTTGCGCCTTTGTCATCGGTTACTGTTAGTTTGAACGTTAGCTGCTCTTCTGCAGTCACTTCCGCTACATCAAAGCTTGCTGTCGCAGTGTTCGCGCCAGATAGAACTACTGCAGTACCTGATACTTGCTCCCAAGCGTAGCTTGCGATTGTGCCATCAGAATCAGTTGAGTTGCTACCATCAAGAACAACACTTGCAGGACCTGTTACTGCTTGGTCTGCACCAGCTGCTGCCGTTGGTTTGCGGTTTGGTGGAACAACCACACCACCAGCAATGCCTTCGTGCATTGCGTTAAGGATGTCGCCGTTATCTGCATCAATTTCCCAAGAGAATAGACCAGCTAGACCCAGAGATTTCGCGTAGTTACCTTTTGCCAATACAGAGCGGTGATCGTCAAATGTAATCAGTTCACCCGTTGAACGGTTCCACACCCAAGGTGCTTCTGCTAGCTCGTCGTAACCGTATTCGAAGCCGTTGATGCCAGCGTTGTTCGCACCTAGCATGAATGACTTAATACCTTTGTAGTCAATCACGCCATCTTCCCAAACGCCTTGAGTCGTGCTGCCTTTCAGTTTACCTGTCGCAGTACCTGTCATTGGGTCGTTTGGATCCGTCAGCGTATCTGGTGTTACGCCTTCCCAACCACGACCGTACATTGCAGTACCTAGGACCAGTTTGTTCGCAGGAACGCCTTGCGCGAGTAGAAGTTGGATGCCGTTGTCAGCCGTGTAAGCTGGGCCTTTGTGCGGTTCGCCGTTTTCATCAACGCCGCTACCATCACACTGACCAGGACGCATGAATGAGCCACAGTAAAGTGCTGTTTGGTGACCAGGAACGTTGTTCCAACCGCCGTAGAAGTCGTAAGTCATCGCGAAGATGTAGTCCATGTACTGCACAGCATCTGCGTAATCAACGTCTTCAATTTTGTCGTAACCAACGCCAATTGCTGAAGTTAGCTCGTATGTACGACCTGTTTCCGCTTCTAGGTCATCCAGCATTGCACGCAGTTCACGCATCAACGCGATGTAAGCTGGGCCATCGTTCACTGGGTCGCCTTTATCTGCTGCAGCACCGCCGCCACCAGGGAATTCCCAGTCAATATCTACACCGTCGTAGAACTTCCACGTTTTCAGGAATTTCTTAACTGACGCGACAAATGTGTCACGGTTTTTCTTATCAACGAAGTCGTAGAATGGGTCAGAAAGTGTCCAACCGCCGATAGATGGAATGATTTTTAGATCTGGGTTACGTTGCTTCAATGCCATCAGCATTGCGTAGTTACCCTTGATCGGTGTGCTGTATTCGTGACCAGCTTGAGCAAAGCTCTTCTGGTACGCTGCCCATGGGTCATGGATAACCACTTCGTAGTCATTCACACCGCGACAGGCGGTTTGTAGAGCGTTGAAGCTGTTACCACCAACTGATTTCACCGACTCGTTTGGACCACAGATTGGGATAAAGCCGTAAAGGATGTGAGTCAAGTTGTCGACAGGCATGTTATCAACCGTGTAATTACGGCCGTAGATACCCCATTCAACAAAGTAAGTACCCATCACGACACTTGGGTCTGTGTTGTAGGTTTTGTTGTTTGGGTCAATATTCATGGTTAGAGGCGGTAAGTGAGAACCGTCAGTATCCGCGATAGTGATCTCTGCAGGTGCGCTCTTAGCACAACCAGTTGCGTCACACGCTTCGATTTCCATTTGGTACAAGCCACCTTGGCCGTATTCAAACGATGCCGTTGTTTGGCTACCAGTGATAGGGCCTGTTGCCACTTTTACGCCATCAAAGTAGATGTTGTAAGTGTCGCCAGAAGTGCCACTCCACTGATTAAATTTCACGTTGATCTTAGCTAGCTCATGGTACTTAACCATGTCGTTGTAGCCAGATGTGGTTTCCATTGCCAACTCAATTTTAGAAAACTGCAGGTTGTCGGAACCGTACATATCGATACTTGGTGCGGTTGGAGCCGCATTTGCAGCGCCAGATAGTGCTAGGGCAACCCCAGCTGCACATAGGTTAAATCGAATCATAACTTCTCTCTCAATCCTTGAATTCATGTTCATTAACGAACATAAGCTGCTCCTGCGACAGAAAAGACAACCAATTCACACACTGTGCAAAAGCATCCCCTTGAGCATTTCAGAGGCTTATTTTTTTTCAAAAAAAAATAAATCAACTTTCGACCGTGTTACCTAAATCTCACTACAAGAAACATAAATTTGCAGTGAAAATTCAATATTGAGCCAATATTTTATAAATATTTTGCATGTACTTAATTAATTGCTTACTCAGTTCACACTCGTTATTTTGCGAGTGAAATTAAACTTTTACTTTGTAATAGAGTTGGTTACGACAAAAAGTGTTTGTTTTGTATACAGAAGAGGAGTGATGGATAAAAGGCTACTTGCGGCCGAAGTGTTCACTTAGTGCGGCACGACGTCTGGAAGCCGCCCCAGTTTCTGAGCCTTGAACTGTGTGCTCGAAGCCTTTGAGAATAAATCTCTGATCGGGAAAGCGAGGTTCAATACGGCGTATTTGTGGTGAGAGGTGAGAGCCTGACAACTGATACTCGGTTTTACCCAAGCCTGTGTTCAGAGTGATGACTTTACCATCAAACTCAAATTGAGTGGCGATCAAACGGTGATTGCGAAAGACCCCGTTGGAAGTAAAAGAAAGGTGCTCGGTTTGATAAGGTGGGGCACCAATTTCAATCCATTCGCCATAGATTTTATCGCGATCGATGTAATCCAAATAAGAGGCATAAAGTAGATAACTGATCACGCCAAACAACGCGCACCCAAACAGAGCAAAACCTCCTTTGATGATTTTGAACTGATGACGAGCCCAAAATGAGGGTTGCGATTCCGGTTTCTGCTTGCGCTTACGGCCTGTGGTGTTAGTCATGATACCTGCTTACTTTCCTTTTCCATTATGGTGAGAAGCTTGAGCCGCAAAAACAAACAATCTCGTATTTAATACGGTGAAACTATGATCTGATATCCACTTTTACATTCCGAAACACAGTTATTGATAAGTTAGCTTTTCAGTAAAGGTCAATTTAGATGCTTGAGTCGCAAACCGAAACAGGGTAAAAAAGAGCTGATTTTTGATAAGGAAACCAATAATGAGTATTAAGGAAAACAGTTATTTTGCTGGTGGCGTTAAGTCGCTAGGTTTTAACCAACAAGGGCAGGATGTCAGCGTTGGGGTAATGTTGCCAGGTGAATACACGTTTGGCACTCAAGCGCCAGAGCGTATGAGTGTGGTCAAAGGTGCATTGATCGTTAAGAAAGCTGGCGAGGTTGACTGGGTCACTTACAACACTGATGAGTTCTTCGAAGTAGAAGGAAATTCATCGTTCGAGCTGCAAGTAAAAGATGCAACCGCGTACTTGTGTGAGTACCTATAAGCAATAAATCGAATTGAAATGAAAGCCACCTTCGGGTGGTTTTTTTATGCATGTTATTCAGAATCAAAGGTTATTAGCAACAGGCCGTTAACTTTTGTATATACTTAGGGTAGGCACACCCATCGTTCAAGGAGGAAGTGATGGCAGTACAACGTAAACATTCAGATCTCCCTCCTCGCTATGAGGCGACGGAGTTTACAACAGAGCAAAGACATCGCTTTACTAAAGTGGCTAATGCGGCTCAAAAGCGCCGTGCTTTTTATAAGCGAGCCATTGAAAGCAGCTTAGTTGGAAAGATGAAAGAGCGCGCACTTAAGCCCATTCTTGTCCCACGAGATGATAAACCAAGAAAAATTGGCCAAGTGATCTGGCTTATCACGTTTTTGCTTGTCGGTTTATGGGCGATGTATATGTATTCCTAAGCCATGTTTGAGTGATTCACTCTTACAAGCTGGCATCTCGCTGTAATGAAGTCACATTACCCATTCCGCCAACCAACGAATGCCTTTGATGGCGCAGCTCTTCTGCATTTGAGCAATGTTCGTAATACGCATACTGGTTTTTGCCAGTATGCTTTGCTGCGTACATGGCTTTGTCTGCACAGCGTGTGAGCTCAGATAAATCCTTAGCATCTTGGCCATAAATTGCAGCTCCTACACTCATGGTCAACTCATTGATATTGTCTTCCGTCTGATAGCCTTTATTAAACAGGTTTACGATACGATCAAGGATATTATCTAGGTCCTTTTTGCAGCGCACATCGTAAAGCATTAACACAAACTCATCTCCCGCAAAGCGAGCGATCGAATAGTCGTGTTTGTCCGTCTTTCGGTCTTTGTTGCGAATATTGCTTTTTAAGCGAGTCGCAAAATGTTTTAAAACGCGATCGCCCACATCATGACCGTAGTTGTCATTGATGTGCTTAAAGTTATCAATATCAAGGAAAACCAATGCTGTGACCGTGTTATTTTGACTTTGATCTAGCTCTTCCAGTTTCGCGCGCGCCCAAGTCTCAAAGCTCCAACGGTTAGCGAGCCCCGTTAATTGGTCTAGGTATGCCAGTTCCTCAATGCCTTCACGATAAAGCGTTTGGATGTAGTTCACGACCTTGGAGTAGTAGTAAGAGAAGGTATGGCAGACAAAACAAATGGCCACAAGGGTGAACATAAAGCGGCGCTCGGTCATTTCACTGGCGGTGGGTACACTCTCTAAAAAGGTCAAATCGAAAAAGATGATGAGAGAATATGTCGCGCTAAACAGCAGACCGACCTTGAACTCGTTAATCAAGATGATGGCAGCCACAATAGGATAGAGCCAAAGTAATCGACCGGACGGCGCATCACCATATAAGAGCAGCAAAAGCCCATCGAACATCAATACGGCTGTGAGCAACAAATCGGCGTATTGGTGGTGGCCACGTACTTTGATCAGATAGCTGATTGCTAAACATGCCACCGCACATGTACCCATGAGTAAACTAAGCCCCCAGTTGCCCTCAAGATAGTGCAGTACAGAGCCATAGGCTAGAAATGCAGTGGCGATGCTAGAACAGAGAAAAACGATCTTCCTCTTTCTTGTCGATCGGATATCAGCCATTTCCTCTAGGCGTGCTCCGGCCAATTTCGACATTATGTATCCCTACTTTAGACTTATCTGATACTTATTCTAGGTCGTAATTAATTATTAGATGGAATAGCAAAGTCCTTATTTGTGATATGAAGCATGTTTGTTATTTATGTGAGTTGTTGAACTTGTAAGAAATTTACGAGTTATGAAATATTTCAGAATCATGAAACGTTTCATTTTTTTGTGATTGAACAGCATGTTCTTAGGACGAATTAACGTGATAGCAATTAAGAAATTCTGTGAAATGAAAGCGATTTCAAATCGTGTTAAGAAAATCATGATTCTCTATCTTTATGTTTTTAATGAGTAAAAATCCCTTTTTGTTTCATGCGTTGTTTCATTTCATTTTCCTAACCATTGTGGTGTGAAGCCGTAGCGGCTTTTCAATGCTTTCATTCCTTAATATTCCTTTCGGGATAACAACAAATACAAATTTTAGGGATATCAAATGAAAAGCTTTAAAGTTTTACCTCTCTCTCTTGCGGTGGCCGCTTCGCTTGCTTCTTTACCTACTTTTGCTGCTGATGCCGATGTGGAGGCATTAGAAAAACGCATTCAGGAGTTGGAAAATCGTATTAACCCAACTTATGTGGACAACCAGCAACCTGCTGTTCTTACTTCAGAAATCGAGATTCCACTTGGCGTTGTTTTCTCTGGTTATGCGCGTTATGGCGCACATTATCAAGCTGACGATGAGAAGTACGTAATGGTGGATGGTTCGTTCAACGGATCATCGGCAATTGGTCGTTTGGGTAATGAAGGCAATGGCGGTGAATTCCAGTTAGCAAAAGTATTTAAGAATGACAGTGGCGCAATCTGGGATGTTGTGGTGATGCTTGATCACTGGGGCGACGAGGTGAACTTGAAAAAGGCTTATGCAGGTGTCACGAATGTACTAGAGAGTCAGCCAAACGCTTACATTTGGGCTGGCCGTGATTTCCATCAGCGTCCACAACAAGGCATAAATGACTACTTCTGGATGATGCATGATGGCCAAGGCGGTGGTATCAACAATTTTGAACTTGGCTCGGTTAAACTTGATTTCGGTGTGGTGGGTTCGGTTGACAGTTGTAGTCCTGAAATCACTGAGGGAGCGAACCCTTCTATCACATGTACGGGTGGCGCAGGAACTGGTGACAGCGGCGTATATGCATTCACTTCTAGGTTGCACGGCATTGATATGGGCTTTGCTGATTTAGCACTTTACGCGAACTATGGTTTTGATTCTGAGGCCATTGAAAGCTCTGAACACATTGACGCCTATCAATTGGGTGCGGTTGTTTCTCGTGCAAATAACAGTGGCTCAAACCGCTTAGTGTTGCGTTACTCTGACAATGCCGACAACGGTGTATTCTGGAAAACAAAAGGCTTAACAACCACCTACGCGAGTTTCGAAGGCAATGCTGACATCGGTGAGAGTGCTGCGGTTGAATACCTATTGGCGTACCACGATTACTCAATTGACGACTCAAATGCTTTGAAAGACGAGCGCACTAATTACAGTGCGATCGTACGCCCGATGTACTTCTGGAATGATGTGCACTCAACGTGGCTAGAAGCGGGTTACCAAATGGTTGATTACGCACGTTCTGACGACGACAACACAGGTTGGAAAGTGACGCTATCTCAAAACATCGCGTTTGACTGGGGGGCGAGTGCTCGTCCAATGCTGCGCTTCTACGCAACAGTTGGTGAAGTAGATAACAAAGCAACGAACAACGATCCTAAGCAAGATACGGTTAGCCTAGGCGCGATGTGGGAAGCTTGGTGGTAAGCCATCTCAAACTACACTCTTAACTTTCTCTTTTTAGCCATGGCGCTCATTGCAGCCAATTGAGCGCCAAATTATCTATTCTTAACCCTATTTTGAGCCGTATTTGCGGCTCTTTTTTTGTTTCTTACGCGTTATTTTTGATTCATGAATCGATATTAAAGAGTTGTGAAATCATTGCCTTTGCTTGGTTTTATTTGAGCGTGTATCAACCAACTCATGAAACAGTTTCATGGCATAAAACGAAACTGCCAACTGCCTCATTCTTTCTGAGATTACCCGAATTTAAAGGGGTTTCGGTGTGAGTTCTCTCACGATAACCACTAGGTAGATCAGAAATACTAGCTGCCATGAAAGCGGTTTCGAGCAAGTTATCTCGAAGCAGAATTGAATCTTGAGGCTCAGGTAGAAGAGGTTTCTTGTGGTGACGATTAAAGATGTATCTGAATACGCGGGTGTTTCTCAAGCGACCGTTTCTAGAGTCATTAACGGTACTTGCCGCGTTAGCCACGACAAAAAGCTTAAAGTCGAAAAAGCAATCAAAGAGTTAGGATATCGTCCAAACTCTATTGCACAGGCATTAGCCTCAAGCCGTACGGGCAGTATTGGCATTATCGTTCCTGAACTAGGTGGTCCATTTTATTCGGGCATCTTACATAGCATTGAAGAGCGCTTACGCCGCATGGGTTACCACGTGATAGTGACGGCGGGATCGAACACCGACCAAAGCCAGCGAGAATCGGTAGAGTTTCTGCTTGGTCGCCGTGTTGATGCGATGATTCTGCACACACAAAGCCTTTCTGATGATTATCTGATCGACCTCGATAACAAAGGGATTCCGGTGGTGTTGGTTAACCGATACATCCCTGAAATGGCTCATAGCTGTATCGAGATCGATAACGAATTTGGTGGCCGAATGGCAACCGAATACTTGTTGCGAATGGGGCATCGTAACATTGCATGTATTACCGGACCTCTGGACAGATCTGACGCACGGGGGCGTCTACAAGGTTACCGCAAGGCTCTTGAAGAAGCGGAAATTGCGTATGACGAAGCGTTGGTGTCCGAGGCCGGTTTTACAGAAGAATCTGGCATCAGTGCAATGAGAAAATTGCTTAAACGTGAAAGCGGTTTCACCGCAGTGTTTGCTTGTAATGATCACATGGCGTTTGGTGCTTATGAAGTCTTGAAGGCAGAGGGCATGCAAGTGCCAGAACAAATCTCTCTCGTAGGATTTGATGACATCTTGTTTGCTCGCTATCTCACACCAGCCCTTACCACGGTTAACTTCCCGATAGAACAGATGAGCGCAGAGGCGGTACAACTTGTCATCCAAGCGCTGAACAAGAACAAACGTGATGTGAACTTCAAACTCACTCCTACCCTAGTGCCAAGAAGTTCGGTCAAGGAACTCAATTCTCTCTAGAACAATAATTAAGGACAATAACATGAAACTCAAAACTTTGACGTTTGCCATGACGGCTGCACTCGGTTTTGCTGCAACGGTAAACGCTGCCGATGAAACTAAAATCCGCTTCGATGGTTTTCCTGACTTCGATAGCAGCTTGAAAGTGCTGTTGCCAGATTTCGAGAAAGAGACTGGCATTAAGGTTGATTACCTAATGAACAACCACGGTGACCACCATACGAAGCTGACAACCAACTTAGCGACGGGCTCTGGCGCAGGGGATGTGATTGTTGTTGATGTAGAAAAAATTGGTCCATTCGTTGCCTCGGGCGGCTTAGTCAATCTGTCTGAGCATTATGGCGCTGATAAGTACGCAGAAAGCTTTGCGCCTTATGCATGGGCGCAAGGCAAAGGTGCCGACGGTGATGTTTACGGCATGCCTGTCGATCTCGGTCCTGGTGTTATGTACTACCGCACAGACATTTTCGAAAAAGCGGGCATTGATGTTAACGAAGCGATCAAAGATTGGGATTCTTACATTGCGGCAGGTGAAAAACTTAAGCAGCAAAATGTTCAACTAATCGCTTCAGCTGCGGATGTGGCACAAGCGATCATCTTCACCACAGTTCCTGAAGGTGAAGGTCTGTACTTCGACAAAGACGGCAACCCAGTCGTGACTTCTGAGCGTTTTGTGCACGCGTTCGAAGTGGCAAAAGAGATCCGTGACAAAGGCTTGGATGGTCGCATTCTAGCGTGGTCAAACGAATGGTACGAAGGCTTCCGTAACGGCACATTCGCGACTCAGCTTTCTGGTGCTTGGCTACTTGGCCACCTAAACAACTGGATTGCGCCAGAAACAGCAGGCAGCTGGGGCGTGTCTAACCTTCCTGATGGTATTTACGGAAGCTGGGGCGGCTCATTCCTATCGATTCCAACCCAATCTAAACACCAAGATGAAGCTTGGAAGCTGATCGAATACATGACAACCAAGCGTGATATTCAGCTTAAACACTTCGAAACCATTGCAGCATTCCCTGCTAACACCACGATTTACGACGACCCAATGTTCGAAGAGAAAATCGAATTCCTAGGTGGTCAGCAAGCGCGTCTATTGTTTGCTGAAGTGGCGCAGAACATCAAGCCAGTGGCACCAGCGAAAGGCGATCACGTTGCTCGTTCTATCATCCTAGAGAATGCACTGATGGAAGTGTTGGATGAAGGTAAAGACATTAAGACTGCGCTTAAAGAAGCAGAGCGCATGATCAAGCGTCGTACGCGTAATCTGTAATTTTTGCCAATACTTAAGGCAGGAAGGGGGCATGTCCCCCTTCTGGGTAAGAGGTCGTTACTATGAATCATGCAGCGAGCAAGGTTATGGAAACTCCAGAAAGTAAGAGCATTTTTTCTCGTCTGAATTTGAAAGCGCTTACACCGTATGGATTCCTATTGCCGTTTTTGATCATCTTTTCAGTGTTCGGAATTTTTCCGTTGCTGTTTTCTATTTTTCTTTCTTTTCATGAGTGGAACCCAGTCGAGGGTTTGGGCGCTATGGACTATGTGGGGTTCGAAAACTACCACATTGCACTGACAGACCCGTGGCTGTGGCGCTCATTGAAGAACACACTTTGGCTAGCGATCACATCAGGCGTGGCGCAGCACTTGATTGCTCTGCCTGTGGCGTACATTTTGGTGTCTTTGGGTGACCGTCTCCGCCACTGGTTAACGTCGGCTTACTTCCTACCGTTCATCACATCTACGGTGGCAGCGTCGCTTATCTTCTTCAATATGTACTCACCAAACTCGGGCATCATCAACCAAAGCTTGATGGCACTGGCAGACAGCACCTTGTTTGGTTGGGCATTCTCTTGGGTGAACGACTTCCAGCCAATCCGTTGGTTAGATGACGCGACCATGGTTAAGCCTTCCATCGCCATCATGGTGTTCTGGAAATACACCGGTTTCAACATCGTGCTTTACACCACTGGCTTGATGACGATTCCGAAAGACATCCTAGAAGCGGCTCGTATGGACGGCGCAAACGCATGGCGTCGATTCTGGAGCATTTCACTACCAATGATTCGTCCATTCATCTTCTTTGCGGTCACCATGACCATCATCGGTAACTTGCAGTTGTTTGAAGAACCATTTGTTCTGACGCGCGGTACTGGTGGTACGGGTCAGTCTGGCTTAACCATCTCTATGTACCTCTACAAAGTGGGTTGGGAATGGTTAGAAATGGGTACAGCGTCAGCAATTTCATGGCTGCTCTTTACCTTGATTGCAGGCTGTACAGCGGTTCAATTCTTCTTCTTCGGTAAGAAAGGTCTAGGGGAGCAATAAGATGAGTACTAACACTTTACCTGCGGCGCAGCGTTGGCGTCCTAGCGATCGCAGCATCGAGATCTTTACCAAGATACTGATGGTGATGCTCGGCACTGTGTTGGTGGTGTCTGCCATCATGACTGTGTTCCCGTTCATTTGGTCGGCGTTGCTATCGACGCGTGACCGTACTGAAATCTTCGGCACAGGCATCAGCTTTGCGATTGGTGACAGCCTTGCGGTGAACTACGCAAAGCTACTGGAAATCATGCCGTTTTGGCAGGCGATGTTTAACTCCATCCACATTGCTTTCCTTGGCACCACGATTTCACTGCTGTTTTGTAGCATGGGCGGTTACGCGTTTGCGGTGTACAAGTTCAAGGGCAAAAACGTGCTATTTGGCATGCTGGTTGGCTCGATGATGATTCCACCTGTACTGAGCTTGATCCCGTACTTCATGATCGTGAAATTCCTCGGCTTGCTCGATAACCACCTTGCGGTTTGGTTACCGTTCACCACCACGCCATTTGGCATCTTCTTGATGCGTCAGCACGTGGTGGCATCGATTCCGAAAGAGCTGTTAGAAGCGGCGAAGCTCGATGGCGCGGGTGAATTTAGAACTTACTGGAGCGTGGTATTGCCACTGATGAAACCGGCGCTCGCAACCCTAGCAATCGTGCAGTTTGTTTTCTTCTGGAACATGTTCATGCAGCCACTTGTGGTACTGACAACGCCAGAAAACTACGTGATTACGCAGGCACTGCGAAGCGTGCAGGGCATTCCGAATACGCCGTGGGGAGCGGTGATGCTCGGAACCACCATCTCCATTTTACCGTTAGTGATTACTTACTTGTTTGCCTCAAAACAGATGATCAGCGGCTTGACCTCTGGTGCCGTCAAGGGCTAAGCGAAACAAAAGGTTTTATAACAATGAATAAATTCCAACTACCACAAGATTCAAAATTACGTAGCCCAGAGTTCTTATTTGGTGTCGCAACCTCTTCTTATCAGATTGAGGGCGGTGCTCAGCTAGGTGGTCGTACGCCTTCGATTTGGGACACGTTTTGCAATAAGCCAGGCGCAGTTGATAACGCAGATAATGGCGACGTGGCATGTGATCACTTCCATTTGTGGAAGCAAGACATTGAGATGATTCAAGGTTTGGGTGTGGGCGCTTACCGTCTATCGATGGCGTGGCCGCGCATCATCCCTGAAGATGGCAAAGTGAATGAAGAAGGTTTGAAGTTTTACGAGCAAATCATCGATGAGTGTCACGCTCGCGGTTTGAAGGTTTTCGTTACGCTTTACCATTGGGATCTACCGCAATACCTAGAAGACAAAGGCGGTTGGCTAAACCGAGAAACGGCTTACAAGTTTGAGGAATACGCGAAGGTAGTTAGTGCTTACTTCGGTGATAAGATTGATTCATACGCGACATTGAACGAACCGTTCTGCTCTGCTTATCTGGGCTACCGTTGGGGTGAACATGCTCCTGGCCTTAAAGGCGAGCGTGAAGGTTTCTTGTCTGCGCACCACTTGATGCTGGCACATGGTCTGGCGATTCCACACATGCGCAAGAACGCACCAAATGCGATGCACGGTTGTGTGTTCAATGCGACACCTGCTTACCCATATGGCGAGGCAGATATCGGTGCGGCAGAGTACAGCGATGCGGAAGGTTACCACTGGTTTATGGACCCGGTATTAAAAGGCGAATATCCGCAGCTTGTGGTAAAGCGCCAATCGCACAACATGCCAATGATTCTGGAAGGAGATCTCGACATCATCCAGACGGATTTGGACTTTATCGGCATTAACTTTTATACCCGTTGTGTGGTGCGCTACAACGAACATGGCGATATTGAAACGGTACCTCAACCAGAGCAAGAGCACACGTTCATTGGTTGGGAGATTCACCCGCAAGCACTGACAGATTTGCTTCTGCGTTTGAATGACCGTTACCCGAACTTACCACCACTTTACATCACTGAAAACGGCGCAGCAGGTGATGACCATTGCATTGATGGCGAAGTGAATGATGAGCAGCGCGTGCGTTACTTCCAGCAGCACCTAGTTGCTTTGGATGCTGCGATTAAAGCAGGTGTGAATGTGGATGGTTACTTCGCTTGGAGCTTAATGGATAACTTCGAGTGGGCTTACGGTTATAAGCAGCGTTTTGGCATTGTTCACGTGGATTACCAAACGCAAAAGCGCACCCTGAAAGCGAGCGCAATTGCTTACCGTAACATGCTGCTGGACCGAGCAGAGGAGAACTAGTAATGGCAAAAGTCGAATTCAAAAACATCAAGAAATCCTACGATGATGTCGAGGTCGTGAAACACTTCGACTTCACGGTGCAAGATGGTGAGTTTGTGGTTTTCCTTGGTCCATCGGGCTGCGGTAAGTCGACTACGCTACGCATGCTGGCGGGCTTGGAAAGCGTCACTGGCGGTGAGATTTACGTTGGCGATAAGTTGATGAACAAAATCGATGCCAAAGACCGCGATCTTGCCATGGTGTTCCAAAGCTACGCGCTTTACCCACATATGACGGTATACGAGAACATCGCTTTTGCACTCAAACTGAAAGGCATGCCAAAAGACCAAATCGACGTAGAAGTGCGTAAAGCGGCGAAGATGCTTGAACTGGATGCACTGTTGGATCGCAAACCAAAAGAGTTGTCTGGTGGTCAACGCCAACGTGTTGCCATGGGGCGTGCCATGGTTCGCACGCCTAAGGTGTTCTTATTTGATGAGCCATTATCGAATCTGGATGCCAAACTGCGTGGCGTGATGCGTGAGGAGATCAAGCAGCTGCATCGTGAGCTGAAAACCACCACGATTTATGTGACTCATGATCAGATTGAAGCGATGACATTGGCAGACCGCATCGTGATTCTTAAAGACGGTTACGTGGCTCAAGTCGGCACACCGACAGAAGTGTTCCAACGTCCGGCAAACAAGTTTGTGGCGCAGTTCATTGGTAACCCATCGATGAACATGTTGGACGCCAAGCTGATTGGTGAAGAGGGCAATTGGGAAGTCGAACTGGGTGATGTTCGTATTCCTCTGCCAGAGCGTTTCAAAGCACACGCATCGAAGAATTTAGCGCTGCACTTTGGTGTTCGTCCTACCGACATCCATTTGCGTTCCGAACAAGTCGACCACGACCGCGTGTTGCCGTTCCCAGTCAAAATCAAAGACAAGGAGCTATTGGGCGCGAGTATCCTACTGAAAACAGAAATCGCAGGTCAGCCGCTTATGGTTGAAACACAAGCGGCAGAAGTAGATGTGGATACGCTGACTCTGTACTTGGATTTGGATGCGATTCACCTATTTGATGCACTGAGTGAAAAATCGCTTGCGACATTCTAAATCCCCGATATGAAAGCCAGTGCGCGCTTGCGTACTGGCGACTTATCTAGCTCTCATTTCCCATATCAAAATGTTGTCGCGTCTCCCGCTGTAACTTATATTTTTGTTATTAGCTTGCTGGGGAAATTCCTACAATGAAAAAGAAGAAAAGAGCGGCATCCATCTATGATGTTGCCAAGTTGGCAGGTGTGTCACCGAGCACCGTATCACGTTTCCTCAATCGCACGACCTTTGTCTCTGATGATAAAAGCCAAAACATAGAAAAAGCGATCAAGTCACTGGGCTATAAGCCAAATTTTCAAATGGGTCAGGGCACTAACACGCGTTCTATGACCATTGGCGTTCTTATCCAACACCCAGAAAGCCCGCACTCCAGTCGTATCCTTAATGATATGGAAAAGGTTCTGAATACTCAGGGTTACTCGTTGGTGATTGCGACGGGACATTGGCAGCGTTCATTGGAATCGCATTCTTTGGAGTATTTGGCGAAGAGCAATGTCGATGGGGTCATCATTGTAACGGGCAGTTTGACGGAAGCGCAGATACTGGAATATGCAGAGCGAATTCCGGTTGTTGCAGTTGGATACAATGTCATTGGCGATAAGGTTCGATCCATAAATATAGATAATGTATTGGGCGGATACATGGCGACACTACATTTGATGCAACAAGGTCATGTGAACATCGCTCATATCAAAGGTCTTTTGAATCAACCAGATGCGGTGGCTCGCTTTGTTGGTTACAAGAACGCTCTGCAAGAGGCAGGCATTAAGGTGATGCCAAAATTAGTCAAACAAGGTGATTTCAGCAGTGAGTCTGGTTATCAAAAAACGGTGGAATTGCTCGAATCTAAAGTGCATTTCTCTGCATTGTTTGCTGCCAATGACCAAACGGCTTATGGGGCGATCAAGGCTCTGCATGACCACGGCGTTCGTGTGCCAGAGGATGTGTCTGTGATCGGCTTTGATGACTTGCCGACCTCACAATATTTCACGCCAGCACTTACGACACTGAGACAGCCGATTGAAGAAGTTGGAGCCATTTGTGCCGAGTCCATACTCAATTTATTGAGTGGTGAAAGGCATGAAGTGCGTCTACCTCCGATCGATCTGATTGTCCGCCAATCAACGGTGTCTAAGTTCCGTCAATCAAGTTGAGATAAGTCGCCACAAAAGGTGGGATTGTGCTTTCACACATCATTAAATGCAGATACTTTTTTTACCCCCACATAGAAGATATGAACGTTTCAGTTAGCAAATAAACGGGGTCCACTATCTAAGTGAACCTAAGCCATTAATTGTCTGAAATGTAATATTAAAAATAAGCCCTGTACTATACAGGGCTAAGTGTTAAAGATAAAAATAGTCAACTAGATTAAAATGTTGCATTAACGCCAAACGTGAACTCTCGGCCATCAGCGACAGTAGTACTTGTTTTACCACCGCCACCAAAGTATTCAGTGTCAAATAGGTTCTTAACGTTCAAGCGCAGCTCAACAGCAGTCTCAGAAATAACCATACCGTAAGAGACACCTGAGTCAAAACGGATATATCCATCTTTAGATACTGTGTTTTGGTTATCAGCAAAACGTTTTCCTTCATACACAGCACCAAGGTTTAGAGCTAGTTGGTCATTTACGTCATAACGACTCCATACATTTGCGGACCATTCTGGCGTATCAGCAGGTCGTTTTCCATCTAGGCTATCAGTTGCGGGTCTTTTATACTCTGCATCCAGATACATCATTGAGCTAGTCAAGAAAAGTTGCTCGGTAACTTGGCCTTGTGCGCCTAGTTCGAAGCCACGATGATTTTGTTTGCCTGATTGGCTTGTTATTTGATCAAAGTTAGGATCATTAACGATTTCTTCTGTCACTTTAATATTTGATACTTCAATATCAAAGATAGCACCTGTTAATAATAAGCTTTCATCAAATAATGCCCATTTTGCACCTAACTCATACTGCTCACCATATTGTGGTTTTAAGTTAAGGCCATCATTGACATCACTTTTGTTATTTACAGAGCCTTGTGGCATGAAACTTTTCGAGTAATTCACATAGATACTGCTATCTGTTGTAGGATTAAAGATTAAACCAGCTTTAGGAGAAACAGCGTAACTGTTATTACCATAACCCTCTTTATGCTGCTCGTCGTAACGTACTCCAGCTAAAGCTTTCCAGTAATCGTTGATAGTTATTAGATCTTGTACATAAAAACCAAAGTGTTTGTACGAGCTATTACTTGTTGAACGTGTGCTATTGTTATAGAAATCTGGCTTTTCAATGACATCCCCAGGTTTTACTTCAATAAAGTTATTGCCATTTGAATCTTTGTACGTATAGCGTGTCTGTGCGTAATCGTAGTCAAGAATATTGGCACCTAAAAGTAGCTGGTGCTCTAATCCAAGAGCGGTGGTATGGCCAGTTAAGTCGATGTATCCGGTTTGAAAATTCCAATCGTCATAGCGATCGAATGGTTTAATAAAATAGCCATCTGCCATGTCGTCATAGCAATTGCCTTTATTACATTGGTTAGGCTGTGAAGCTACATAGTTTCGATCAAATTGTTGTTCGTTGTAACCAAGTTTAACTGTCCATTCAGTATTAATGTGGTACGTTAGGTCAGCACCAATGTTGGTTACTTCTTTGTCTGTTTTCGCCCATGGCATATCCCAAATTGTTTCTCTGTTACCTATCAGGTTGCCTTCATCATCCAAGCGTCCACCGTCGATACCCGATTCATCATTGGTTTTAGTGTAAGAGAGTGATAATAAAACATCGTCTGTCACATCAAACTCTAAGTTCAAGTAACCAACACTTTTATCACCTTCATTGTGCTTACCGTTTTGTTTGTATTCTCGTGCAGAAATACTGTCTTGTTTTGAAAGAACTGCTCGGTAACGAATAGTCTCATTCTGGTTTAAACTACCGCCAGCATCTAAGCTATAGCGAGTTGAGCCATTGCTGTTCACATCGAAACCCACTTTAGCCATATTTTCATGGGTAGGTTTCTTAGTAACCATGTTAATTAAACCTCCAGGACCTGATTGACCGTAGAGCATACTTGATGGCCCTTTGAGTACCTCTACTCGCTCTAAAATCTCGGTCGGCTGTAGATAATATGAAAAGTGTTGATGGCCATTCACAAGATAGCCAGAACTTGTACTCAAATCGAAACCTCGAATTTTAAAGTACTGGAATCCCCACTTTTGGCCACCAGCGGTAACACTTGAGTCGTTTTCAAGAATATCTCCTAGGTTGCTTGCTATCTGTTCATCTGTGATATAAGCGGGAATTACAGATACTGATTGTGGTGTATCCATCAGGCTAATATCACTACGCATAGCCCCGGATGCTTCATCAGCTTTGTATTGGTTGAACTGATTCCCAAAGACAACGACGCGCTCAATATCATCATTTTGGGGTTCAACATTTTCTGCCACGGCAGGCATTGAAATCGCAGCACAAACAGCCAATTGAAGTGGCGATAAATTAAATAGGGATGATGAAGTTTTCACAACAACCTCTAGTAACTAAACATATGAAAAAATACTTGGCCCACAAACATAAGTGAGATGAATTATCATTTGTATTTAATTTACACTGTTTACATAACTTGATGTTGAAAAATGACATGGCGAGTTGAGGGTTGAGCTGTGATATCGGCAGCGAATGGACCTGCGGACACCTACTGACAATCACTGGCGAATCAGGCAGGGTATTTGTATATCTGACTCTTATTTTGTGGCATCGCTAATCTTTTACTTACTCTGAAGGAAAAAAAGGCACTGAAATTCAGTGCCTTTTTGCTATCGATTCTGCATGGATAAGTCGCTTTAAAACTCACACTCTGCTTGGAAACACATACGCTCTTTGCTGTATGGATGGTCCAACTCCAACATCTCCGCGTGCAAATGCAGACGGTCGGCTTTCTCGCCATACAAGCCGTCGCCAACCATCGCCATGTTCAACCCCATATGGTGAGCACTGTGTACACGTAGCTGGTGGGTTCGTCCTGTTTTCGGGTACATGTATACCTTGCTGCGTCCGTCTTTCACTTCAATCAGCTGCCAGTAAGTTTCAGCAGGCTTACCGTGTTCAAAGCACACTAGCTGACGTGGGCGGTCATCCGGATCGCCACGCATCGGGAGCGAGATTTCACCTTCAGGCTCGGCTAATACACCCTCCAGCAGTGCCATGTAGCGCTTTTGTACACCGCGAGTGATGAACTGCTTTTGCAGGCTCTTGTTGGCGCGTTTGGTTAAAGCAAACACCAAAATCCCCGACGTTGCCATATCCAAGCGGTGAATCACGAACGGCCCTTCGACATCCGGGAACATCGCTTGTAGACGCGTATATGCCGAATCTTTGATGGTTTTCCCCGGAACGGAAAGCAGACCCGAAGGCTTGTTGACGATCACCATGGCTTCGTCTTGGAAGAGAATTTCCAGCTCTTTATCTTCTGCCCAGTTCTCTGCTAATGGGTTTGGTTCCACATCTAAGCCTTGCAGCATGTGCCCCAAAATAGGTTGGCATTTGCTGTTACAAGATGGGTAGAACTTCTTGTGCTGGCGCACTTCCGACTTCGGCGATACGCCCCACCAAAACTCCGCCAATGCAAGAGGCTGATAACCATGTTTGTATGCGAACTGAAGCAGTTTTGGTGCCGCGCACTCTCCCGCACCTGCTGGTGGTACTGGGTTGGTGGTCGGAGCAAAAATGTCCACCAAATCGCGCTCGGCACTGTGGTTATCCAAGAAGCGGTATTGCTTATGCAATTTGTGCTGTAGCGCGTTAGACAAGTCTTTGCGCTGCTCTTTAAGTTCTGCCAGTTTTTGTTCTAGCTCGGTCAAGCGTGCTTCTTTGATTGCCAGCTTTTCGTCCCAAGCTTGTTTGAGGTACTTGAGGACATTCTTCTCAGCGATGCTTTGTTTACCTAAATCATCCAGTAGTGTTTTTAGATCTTCTGGATTTAAGGTTTGCTCGCCTTTCTTACGTTGCTGTTTTCGTTCTGCGCGACCGGCGATCATCACTTGGCGCTGGGCATTTTCTTCTTGCTGATACGCTTCACGGTCGGCTTTGATTTCTGCTTTCAGTTGTGCCAACTCTGGCTTGGCAGCAAAGGCTTTGTATTTCGCGTTCGCAGTATTGATCGCATCTGTTTCACCACGGAAGAAGCCTTCTTCTGTCAGCATGTCGAATACTGGTGGAACAAAACCTGGAAGCAAGTTTTGATCGGCAATCTTGCCAGAGAAAGCACTGAAGTAGCCAAGCTCACCTTGCGGGTTACGTACTAGCAAAACACCGAACATTTTACCGCGTCCGTTTTGCTCACCCTCAAGACCGAAATCGTGTTCGAAATCAGTTTGTGTCATTAGGTGCTGCTGCAATTGCTCGGCAGCCAACACACATAATGGGTGAGGCGTGTAGTAGAACGGAAACGTAAACTGCGCTGGCAAGTCGTAGCCAGAAATATCCGCAGTAAATCGAGTAAAGCATTGTTCAGGCGAGTGCATGAGAGTGAGTCCGCGCGAAATAAAAATCGAGCACGGATTGTACCTGTTTTGGCTGTGATTGCTATCTTGAGCCTAGCTTACCTTGTTTAATTCAGCTTGAGATTCACCCAATATCCTGTACCTTAGCGTGATTGTTTTTTGCAGCCGTTTTCATTCGCAGAGTGACCTGTGCTGCTTATTTTTGAGTTGAAGTCATGTCACAAGCTAGCATCAAATTTATTGCCACCGATATGGATGGCACCTTGCTTGACCAATATGGTCGTTTAGACCCTGAGTTCTTTGATCTGTTTTTGCAGCTAGAAGAGAAGGGCATTTTGTTTTCGGCAGCATCGGGTCGTCAGTATTACAGTTTGCGCGATACGTTTGCACCGATTCAAGATCGTATGATTTATGTGGCGGAAAACGGCACCTTGGTGATGTACCAGGACAAAGAGTTATACAGTTGTACCATTCCAAAATCGGAAATCGATGCGATCATTCAAGTGGCTCGCGAAATTGAAGGTACGCACCTAGTGCTGTGTGGTAAGCGCTCTGCATACATTGAAACTCAAGACCCGAAAGCGTTGGAGGAGTTCCAGAAATACTACCACCGTTGTGAATACGTGCCAGATTTATTGGCCGTAGATGATGAATTCATCAAGGTCGCGATTTGTCATTTTGGTGGCTCGGAAGAGTTAGTGTATCCAACCATGAAAGCGAGGTTCGATGACACGCATCAAGTGGTGGTGAGTGCGAAGATTTGGCTGGATGTCATGAATGCTGAAGCATCAAAAGGTGCGGCCATCAAACATCTTCAAGAAACCATGGGTTTTGGTCCTGAAGGGACCATGACGTTCGGTGATTATCTGAATGACCTAGAGATGCTGCAAGTGAGCGAGCATTCCTACGCGATGGAAAACGCGCACGAAGCGGTGAAGAAAATCGCACGCTTCTCAGCACCAAGCAATCGTGACTCTGGCGTAATGAAAGTGATCAAAGAGAAAGTGCTGTAATTTCTGCCTCGCCAGTTTCGAACATAAAAAAAAAGCCCCGCTACTTAGTGAGCGGGGCTTTTGTTTATCTGAAGCCAAGTATCTGACGCTAAGTATGCGCCTACTTAGCGGACGTATTTCGCTGTCGCGCTGACAAACCAATGTTGCAACTTGCCATCTGGGTTCTCTACCCACAGGTCGTTATGGTAGCGGTAGATGCGACCATTCACGGTGAGGGCTAGCGTGTTGTCACTGGTTTGCTCCATGCGAATAAACTGATCAGAAGTCACCAAAAACGGTTCCAAATCATCCGTGCTTGCGCCTTTATACACGACAAAGTAACCAAACATGTTACCCGCGTCAGGGTCTGTAGAATGAATGCGGTGACCAACCAGCGTGTAGTTGTCGTTGAGTGCTTCTTCGAGAGTTTTCGCACCTATAGTTTCGTGAGATGGGATAAACACCCAAGCCAGCACACCTGCCGCGATTACTAGCAGTACTAGCACTGCTCGCATGAAGTTTTTCATCATGGTTATCCGTTTAACGTTGGAATTTCATTTTGTACATGCGCTTATCCGCTAAATTGATCAGGAAGTCAATGTTGTCGGTGTCTTGCGGGTAGCATGCCGCGCCGAGGCTGGTTGATAGAGAGCTTGCTTGGTCGGACACAAAAATAGGCTTCTCAAACACCACATGAATGTGACGCTTCGCTTCTTCGATATCTTGTTTAACTGTTGAATTAATCACGACTGCAAATTCATCTCCACCTATTCGATAGACTTTAAAGTTATCCAAGGCCATATGCTTCAAGCGCTCGGCGACTTCGGTCAATGCGATATCACCCGCTTGGTGTCCTTGCGTATCGTTAATGTTTTTAAAACCGTTCAAATCAAGCAAAAGCAGGGAAAAGGTCGTTCCTGACTCCTGCTTGTTTTGTAGGTCAATAAACAAAGCGCTTCGGTTAGCCAAACCGGTCAGTGAGTCGCTTAATGCAAGCGCTTTGTGGAACTTCGATTCTTGTTTATAGAAATACGTAAGTAAAGCTACCGTGATAACGAAGATGCCTAGCAACACGTATTGCGCTTGAAGTAGGTCATAGGCCTGCTTCTGTTGCTGCTTATAAAGCGGGCTCGCGACACGGAAGTGCTGGGTAACGTAATCAATCATCTCCATATAGAGGTTTTGTGTTGCGCGATAAAACTGACTGGCCGCAACGCTGTTACCTGTTTTGGCTTCGACTAAAATGGGCTCAAGCTGCTTAAAGCGGTCAAACAAGGAAATAAAATACACACGAACCTCTTCTCGGGAGAGGAAAGAATCGGCTTCTTTGTTATGAATCAAAAGGTCAAAGCGGCTCCAGGCGAGTTCGTATTGTAATTCGGCGCTATCAAAATTACTGATGCTTTCGTTTAGGCGCCTAGCTTCGCCAACCAGTTCCGATAACTCTTTGGATAAATGAAATAAAAACCAAGTCGCTTGGTTTTGTTGATCCGAATAGGTTTTGGTCAGTGCGCGTGTTTCCTGCAGTAGCACGATATTGGCGACCAGCAGTGTGGAAGCAAAAATCAGAAGTAAGGTTTTGCTTCGGGATGAAAAAGGTCCCTGCTTGGGAACGTTGGGTTGTACTTTCATTCTTCTTCTTTCGTACTGATCCTATTGATTTGCCAAACCATTTGGGAGTGGTAGTAACTGACATCAAGCTCTGGGTATTTTGTGACTGGGTAGATCAGCCAATATGGTCCCTTATTGCGAACCTTGATGTAATTACGGTCTTGTTTATACGCAATGATAGGTTGGTAACGAAGGATGTCTTCACGTGAAATATATGAATAGTAATCATTCATTGCCCTTACTTGGACGTGCTGAGGAACTTCACCGAGTGTGTGCTGTAAAAGTGTACTGAGTTTTACGCCATTAAACTCGGCGGGCTTTTCAAGCCAAGGCAGAGCGGTGGTATAAGTGGTTTGAGGCATCGACTCAAGGTCTGACAGTGCCACAACGATATTGGACTTTTCGAAACTGCTAAACTGTATCGTGTTTGCAAAAAGTATGGGAGCAAACAAAAGTAAAGCGAGTACTACTGTTTTTCTCATCTTGTGCCCTTTGAAGTTATTGCCCTTGTTTCGGCAAGATCGCGTCATAGAATCGATCTGCTGAAATCTCGGTTATATAGTTATTAATAATAGAGCCAACTTGATGAATTTATATAATACGTTATGGGTGAAAAGTAACCGTTGGTGGAATATACGTCAAGGTTAATAGCAGAGTTAAAAATACAACTATTGAATGAATATGTTGTTTCGCTCATTTTGTGCGCATTTTGCATTGCGTTGTCTAACTTTCGCGACACTTTCATCTCATTAGGAGAGACGATATGTTTGATTGGTACTACAAAGTTATCCTCAATTATACCAACTTTAGTGGTAGGGCAAGACGCCAAGAGTATTGGTACTTTACGTTAGTCAATGTGTTGGTTAATTTGGTGATGGGGATCATCGATCGGGTGATTGGCAGTGTGATGCAAATGGACAATTTTGGCTTCTTCGGTGTGATTTATGCGCTGTTTATTATGATCCCGTCGATCGCGGTGACTGTACGTCGTCTGCACGATTCAGGAAGAGTTGGTTGGTGGGCGTTAATCGCTTTTGTGCCAATCATCGGTATTTTGGTGCTGTTGTACTTCTTGATTCAAGACAGTGAAGAAGGCTCGAACCAATACGGCGCGAACCCTAAATATCAGTCGTGATAATGACAGACGTGATGGCGGCTGCTTTGATGGTTTGATTAGAGTGGGCTTAGATGCCTGAGCCCACTTGGAAATAGACGGCGCTGTCTTCATCGCTAAAGGCGAAGTCCATGCCTGACAGCTGTCTAGGTAATCTCAATTGGTACAGGTAAAAAGCCGTCGGCGTTTTCAGCAAGGTATTCGCCCATATCTAATTGCCCATCAATGGGATCGAAAAAGCTTATCGCCTCGGCAATAGGAGAGGTCGCTAACAACCCGAAGCAAGTCGAGGTTAGCAGGACTGACGTTGTTTTTTTCATAGAGTGCTAGCAGTAATTGAATGATGTTCAATTACAAGTTAGACGTCATTTCGCTAAATTTCAATGGAGTTATGTAAAGGTAAAGTGAGTGTTTTTAGAACACAAAAAGCCACCCAATAATTGGATGGCTTTGTATAGAGAAGATTATTAAACCGTTTGGTTTTCCGCGCTCTTCTATTTGCTTGCGGCGTTAAAATTGGCGTTAAGCAAATAAGTACTTAGCGTGGAAGTTCAAGTGATCAGCGATAAAGCTCGAGATAAAGAAGTAACTGTGGTCGTAACCCGGCTGCATACGCAGTTCGACTTCAGAATCATGGGCTTTTGCTGCCGCCAGTAACACATCAGGTTTTAATTGCTCAGCAAGGAAGTTATCTGCATCACCTTGGTCTACCAAGATTGGCAATGGTGATTTTGCTTGCTTTAGCAACTCGCTTGCGTCGTACTGCTTCCAGCTTTCGATATCAGTGCCTAGGTAAGCGGTAAACGCTTTTTGGCCCCAAGGACATTGCATTGGGTTACTGATTGGGCTGAACGCTGAAATTGAACGGTACTGATCTGAATTTTTCAGACCAATGGTGATTGCACCGTGACCACCCATGCTGTGACCCGAAATCGACTTGACATCTGAAACAGGGAAGTTGTTTTCAATGATCGCAGGCAATTCTTTGGTGATGTAATCGTACATATGGTAGTGGCTTGACCATGGCTCTTGAGTGGCGTTTAGGTAGAAACCTGCGCCTTTACCCAGATCGTAGTTTTCGTCGTCTGCAACGTCGTCCCCACGTGGGCTGGTATCCGGTGCCACAATGGCGATACCTAACTCAGCCGCCATGCGAAACGCACCGGCTTTCTGCATGAAGTTCTCATCGGTACACGTCAAGCCAGACAACCAGTAAACCACAGGCACTGGGTTTGATTTGGTTGCATTTGGTGGCAAGAAGATCGCGAAGCGCATGTTGCAGTTCAAAGCGCGAGATTCGTGAGTGTACTGTTTATGCCAACCACCGAATACTTTGGCTTGGCTTAGGCTTTCAATGGTCATGGATAATCTCTCGATAAAACAATGTTAAGTTAAAGTAATCTTTAATTAAAACAGTGAATATTTAAAACAATGATTTTTAACGGTGGACAAGACCGTTAAAGACAGCGGATGGCTCTCTTCCCAAAAGAAAACGTGTTCAAGAAAGAAGAGAGCCTATTTCAAATTTTCAAATATCAGTCACATTACGTGAGCCGTTATCTTGGATTATTTATCCATGTGAAGAACAGTACGGATAGATTCACCTTTGTGCATCAATTCGAACGCTTCGTTCACATCTTGTAGACCCATAGTGTGAGTGATGAATTCTTGTAGACCGAACTCACCAGCCATGTAGCGGTTTACGATTTCTGGAAGCTCTGAGCGGCCTTTAACGCCACCGAAAGCAGAACCACGCCATACGCGACCAGTTACTAGTTGGAATGGACGAGTTGAGATCTCTTGGCCTGCACCAGCAACACCAATGATGACTGACTCACCCCAACCTTTGTGACAACATTCAAGTGCTTGACGCATCACGTTTACGTTACCGATACATTCGAATGAGTAGTCAACACCACCGTCTGTCATCTCAACGATAACGTCTTGGATTGGTTTGTCGAATTTTTGTGGGTTGATGCAATCAGTTGCGCCAAGTTGTTTTGCTAGTTCGAACTTGCTCTCGTTGATGTCTACACCGATGATCTTGCTTGCACCAGCCATACGAGCACCGATGATTGCAGAAAGACCGATACCGCCTAGACCGAATACAGCAACAGTGTCGCCTTTTTCAACTTTAGCTGTGTTTAGTACCGCACCCATACCAGTGGTTACGCCACAACCTAGAAGGCAAACTTCTTCAAGTGGTGCTTCTTTGTTTACTTTTGCTAGTGAGATTTCTGGAAGTACTGTGTACTCAGAGAAAGTAGAACAACCCATGTAGTGGAAGATTGTCTCACCGTTTACAGAGAAGCGGCTTGTGCCGTCTGGCATTAGGCCTTTACCTTGAGTTTCACGAACTGCCTGACATAGGTTTGTTTTGCCAGATTTACAGAACTTACACTCACCACATTCTGCTGTGTAAAGCGGAATTACGTGGTCGCCAACTTCAACGCTTGTTACGCCTTCGCCAACCATTTCAACGATACCGCCGCCTTCGTGGCCAAGGATTGAAGGGAAGATACCTTCTGGATCGTCACCTGATAGAGTGAATGCGTCAGTGTGACAAACACCAGTAGCAACGATGCGAACAAGAACTTCGCCAGCTTTTGGAAGTTGTACATCAACTTCTTCCATTTTTAGCGGCTCACCTGCAGCCCATGCAACCATTGCTTTTGATTTAATGTGAGTTTGACCTGTTTTGATTTCAAGTGCCATTGGATGTTTCCTTTATATTCTCAGTATATAGAGTGACGTCATAAGCGTAGTTGAGTGTTTCTCTCTGCGCTGCGTCGTTTTGTTGGTGCCCATTTTAGGTGTTTCACGAAAAATGATAATCCGGTTAAATTGAAAATTATTTTTACGCATCTGTAATAATGGATGGTTGGAACAGTTATCTGTGCAAGCAAATAAATAAGTACCAGAAAAATCGCATTGCCGTTTGACCTCAACTGCGGTTGAGGTTTTATTGTGCCGCCACGACGAAGAAACAGCGAGTTAGGATCAAAATGAACAATACGGATTTACGGGCTTACTTGGATAAAATAGGTGTTGAACAAGCCTTGGACATCAATATTAAATTATTGTTCAAGTTGCATATCAATCAACAGAGAAAATTACCGTTTGAGAATTTTGATATTGCGTTAGGAAAGGGTGTATCCATCTCTGAACGAGACATTATCGACAAGTTGGTTTATCACAACCGTGGGGGATATTGCTTTGAGTTGAATGGCTTGCTTTTAAGGGTACTGCAAACTCTTGGGTTTGATGCGCGACCATTATTGGGACGGGTGCATTTATCGGGTACACCGTTAGGCAGGACGCATCAGTTTACCTTGGTCACCATGGGCGATGAAAAGTGGATCGTCGATGCTGGCTTTGGCGCTAATACGCCGAGAGCACCATTACCATTTATTCTTAATCAAGCCATTCATACCGACACCCAAACGTTCCGTTTTATTGAAGACCAGCGCGTTGGCTATATGCTTCAAGTTCAATCTTATGATGATGAAAGTCAGTGGCTTGATATGTACAGCATGGACTTTGAACACGTGTTTGATGGCGACATTGTCTGTGGCAATCACTTTGCCTCTACCTCACCCGCTTCACGCTTTACCTCAAGTCGAGTCGCCACCTTGTCGACAGAGTCGGGGATCATCACACTGGCGAATTACACCTTAAAGCATCGTGCTAACGGTGAGGCGACGGAGGTTGAGCTTGAAGCAGGCCCGGCTTACCTATCTGCACTCAAACAACACTTTGGTATTGAGCTGGATGCGGAATATCAAGATCTGAAACCGCTACCGATCGCATCGCGTGTCTAAATGGTAGGGATTGGTCTATTTATGTTTTTTGTTATTTTAAATTGTTAATAATAGACAGTATGATGAACTGGGGACTTAGTAGAGTACTCAGCTGGTGAGGTCTTCCGCTCACGCTTTGCAGCTTGTTTGTGATTCTTGAGAAGTTCGCGACCGGATAAGCGAGTGATCACTTCCTGATTGATACTGAGCAGCAAACGCTGACTGATCTTAAGGGTGAAGTGAAGCGCGATATTCTGAAGACTGAGTAACACTCCGAGAGAAAAATGGAAAGCGCAGCTCAGTCTGCGCTTATTTTATTTGCGCTGTATCCCAGTAAGTGGTTTTTCAAAGGTTTACTTTTAATCATGGGAAATCAACGAGGTAAATCATGCGCTTTGAATACATACTTGATGATGCAGTCACCCAAGAACTCGATGCAAAGCTAAGAAGTTTGCTCTCCACTTGCTTCACCAAGGAGCAAGACGAAATCTTCCAAACTCAACGATACTTCAATGAAATGCCTCGTCACCGCTACCTCATTTGGGACGGAGACACCCTTGCGGCTCATGTTGCGGTTCATGAAAAACAAGTGATGATTGATGATCAATCTTTCCCAATAAGTGGCATTGCTGAAGTGTGTGTGCAGCCCGATTCACGAGGAAAAGGGTTGGTGAAGTTACTGCTCAAGGCGGTACATCAGGATGCTTTGGAGCGAGGCGATGCGTTCTCGGTATTGTTTGGCCGTACCCATGTTTACCAGTCCAGCGGCTATCAACCGATCAACAACTTACACATGAAAGTTCAGCCCAATAAATGGGTTAGCACGAGCGACACTATGGTGTGCTCGCTGAACATCATTTGGCCACAACAGACGGTCCATTTAGTCGGCTATCCTTTTTAAACAGGTTTTCTCCACATGAAACTTTGTGTGAGAATACGCAATACATAGAATTCCACAGGAACCACATTCATGGCGAATTGGGAAGGCGTGAGCGAATTTGTCGCGGTCGCAGAAACCAACAGCTTTACAGGCGCAGCAAACAAACTTAAAACGTCGGTGGCTCAAATCAGCCGCCGCGTGTCAGCGTTGGAAGAGCGTTTAGCGGTTAAATTGCTGCACCGTACGACGCGCAAAGTCTCTCTGACCGAAGCGGGGCAACTTTATTATCAGCAATGTAAACACCTTGTAGAAGGACTAGAGCTCGCAGAGTTAGCGGTAACGCAGATGCAAGCCGAGCCGAAAGGTGTGCTCAAAGTGACTGCACCTGTGACTTACGGCGAAGTGAACCTCGCGCCGTTATTGCACCAGTTTATTGAGAAATACCCGCAGGTGAATCTGGATTTGAATCTGACTAACCAAAAGTTAGATTTGATTGAGCAAGGCGTCGATGTGGCGATTCGCCTTGGACGCTTGCAAGATTCTAGTTTGATTGCCAAGCGGTTGTCATCTCGGCAGCTTTACGTGTGTGCTAGCCCTGCGTACTTAGATCGCTCGGGTGAACCGCATACCTTGTCTGAGTTGAGCCATCACCAATGTTTGGTTGGTACCGCTGATTACTGGCACTTTAAAGAGCAAAAGCGTGAGAAGTCTTTGCGCGTTTCTGGCCGAATCAAATGCAACAGTGGTTTTGCTTTGGTCGATGCGGCAAAACGTGGTTTAGGTTTGGTGCAACTGCCGGACTACTACGTGCAAGAGGCGTTAGATAATGGCGAGCTGGTGGAAGTGTTAACCGATTACCGAGACGATCGTGAAGGTATTTGGGCGCTGTATCCACAAAACAGAAACCTGTCGCCAAAAGTGCGCTTACTGATTGATTTCTTGGCTGAAAATATGAGCTGAGAGACAGGCTAAATGAGAAAAGTAAGCCAAGTTGCTATGAAAGCGACTTGGCTTTTATTTTTTGTCAGTGGGAATTACTGCTCGTTTAACTCCGCATCTTCGCGCTTGATGACCTTGTGGCCGTCTTCCGACACTCCCTGTTTCCAATAGCTGCTGATGTAGATGTTTTCGCGGTCTACATCCATTTCGTTGCGGAAGTACTGACGCAGTGCGCGCATTGAATCGAATTCACAAGCACACCACACTGCGGCTTCACCTTGTTGCCATTCAAGTTCACGAACTTTGTCTGCGAGAGGTTGCTCAGTAACCCAATGGATCTCCATGCCTGCTGGCGCTTCGATAGGTTGAATATCCGCCTCAGACATAACGCTGATCACCGCATAGCCTTTTGCATCGCCTGGCAGAGTACGAATTTTTGCTGATAGAGCAGGCAGCGCCGTCATATCCGCTGCCATAAAGAACCAATCTGCCTCTGTGTTCAGGTTCGAAATGCTACCAGGGCCTACGATGCTTATGGTGTCGCCTACTTTCGCCGCCATTGCCCAGCGCGCAGCAAAGCCACATTGTAGGTCTTTGGTGATGTGACGTACGAAGTCGACCTCAATCGTGCATGCTTGTGGGTCGAAGTGGCGAATGGTGTAAGTGCGCATTACTGGGCGATTTTCCTCAGAAAAACCTTGGATATCCGTGCCTCCAACTTCATTGAACAGCAATTTAACATAGCTGCCTTCGCAATCGAGCGGAAAATTGCCTAACGCCTCGCCTTGCAGAGTAATGCGTTGCATGTTCGGCGTAATGGCTTGTGTTTTTTTGATCACGAGACTTTTAGGTTGTAGTTTTTTTTTCACTTTAGTTTTTACCTTGCGATTTTTGATAACAATTCTCTTTCGCATTAATCGTAACAACTAATTGTACGGCCAAACAGCATTTTTACCTACCTTTACACCTTCATCGGTTCGCAAAAGTCAGCATTTCAAAAAACATCACGAGTTTTCACAACTTCTAACAAGGTTAAATATTAGTTTCATTTGTTAAATTCAATGTGATTCCGGTCATTTTTTAGCGGGTATTTTTTGACATAAATAAAGTTGAATATAGCCTGTGCGGGCGTTGTTGGTATGTGTTTTTGTGCATATCATGCTGTTCAATTAAATGACGAATATAATAATGAGCTTAATAAATAAAAATCTCCAAATAACTGAGTCAGATATCAAAAATTTCCAGCAGGATGGATTTCTTCTTCTAAAAGGTTCTTTTTTCCAAGAATTTATTAGTACTGTAAAAAATAAAATTGACAATGATATTTCAGAAACAAGTGGTAAATATCAGTCAGGCTTTAGCCGTATTGCTTGTGAATTATTTGTATGTTCGGAATCTAAATATGATAAGAAACGAGCGTTAAACCGAGAAATTCCAAGAGAGCACTTTAAATATAAAGGCCCAACTCGATTCCACTTAGATTTATATAAAGAAGATGGTGAGCTAATAAAGAGCAGTATCTTATTCAAAGGCGATATTGAAACAAGAATCTTAACCACTAACTAAAGGAAGATGCTAGCCAAACTTCATTGGCTGGCAGTTTAATATCGATGAATAAAATCATTTACTTACCCATTACTTTTCTCGCTTTTTTACAAGGCGGGTTTTCACTTCTCTCGCTGTACCTATATCAATCAGGCATTGATCAAGAAAGCATTTCGATGATGCTGCCTTTTATGGGTATTGGCGGGTTACTTGGGGGGATTTTTGGTGGCGTTTCTAGTGACTGTTCGAACCCTAAAAAAGTGCTCATAATAATGGCCATACCCTGGCTTTTTATCCCTGCGCTTATCTCTCAAAACAATATGTTTGTCCAAGTATGTGCGATCTTTTTGATTGGCATGTCGTTGGCTGGGTGCCGCTCTGTGATCTTGTACATCATCACTTCTCAGAGGAATAAAGACCGCATCAATCACTCTTTGTCGATCCGACGAATCATCATTAACTTATGTGTTGCCATAGGAAGTGGCATGATGGGTTTTATCATTAGCCAATCCAACGATTTCTATGTCATGTATTTGCTCTTTTTCGGCTTAGCAACGTTTGCTTCAATCGCAATTTATAAGGTTGACATGAATAAGTTGTATGTTCTCGATGTTATTGAGACCAGGAAGTCTAGAAGCCAATCACTATACTTGCTTTCCATCATTTCTATTACCTTGTCGCTTATTTGCTTTAGCTTTATTCCCGTTTACTACACGATTTATATTGTGAGCGAAAAGCAGTTTCCAACCGATATTGCCGGTTACATCTTCACCTTTAGTGGCATCATTATTGTCCTATTTCAGGTTAAGCTTAGTGCACTGACAAAGAATATAGACATCCACTACCGAGTGATAAGTGGTGTTTTGCTCCTTTCTTTAGGTACATTCAGTGTGAAATATATCAGTGATTATGCTGGGTTGGCTTTATCTGTAAGTGCATGGACATTAGGAGAGATGTTGTTATTTGTCCCTGCTGTTCAATTTATATTGGAATATACAACGAGCAAGAGAGGGAAAACGATTTCCGTTTATCAATCTTTATTTTCTGTATCCGATTTCATCGCACCAATTTTGGGTGGTGCTGTTATTGCCTTTAGTTTCTCGTATATATGGGACATCTCTTTAGCGCTAGGCATCACGTCGTCAGTGATAATATTAATAATAAAGCAAAAGTGTAAAGTAAAAAATGAAAGTTATCAGTATTAACACGGCGAAACGACACAACGCATTATCGGTAGCATTTTTAAAAAAAAGAAAAATTGTAGTTTGTGTTAAAGATGCTGAGTTTGCCGAGTTAAGTGATGAGGTACTGGATCACGCCTATAAGGTGATTACCTTTAGTTCCGCAGAAGGATTGATGATTACGCTGGTGACCCTCGAGTTTTTGAATGCTGATGATCGTGTTTTCTCGGCATCTGAAGATTTTATGTACTTAGCTGCGCAAATAAGAGAGTGCTTTGGTCTTAAGGGCATGACAGTGATTGAAACAGCCTACTTTAGGGACAAGTGCTTAATGAAAGAAAAAGCGTTGGCCGCTGGCGTCAATGTGCCTCGATATGGCGCTTATCAATCAAACCTTACGTTCTCAGAGATTACCCAGCACGTTGGGCTGCCTTTTGTTCTAAAACCGAAGGATTCGGCAGGGGCATTTGGTGTGCATGTGATTAGAAGTCAGCACGATTATGATGATGTCATCAATACATCCAATATTGGCTTAGGCTATGAGTACGAGACGTTTGTTGAAGGTAAGCTCTACCATGTCGACCTATTGATTAAAAATGGCGAAGTTTGCTTCCAAGCGGCTTGTGAATACTCGTTCCCAAACCTTGATTTTCAATTCGGTAAGCCTTGCCTTTCTTTGGTTCTGGAAGAAAGCCATGAATTGTATGCGCAATTGACGAATTTTGCTGCGTTTGTTGTGAAATCTCTAGGCTTAAAAAATGGCCCTTCGCACGTCGAAATCTTTGTGAAAGAGAGCGGTGAGTTGGTTTTCCTTGAAGCTGCTTGTCGTACACCAGGGGCGATTATGGTTCCTATCTATCAGGCGCAATTTGATATGAATATGATTGAGATGGCACTGGATATTGAGTGTGGGTTGGATATTGCAGAGATAGTGAAAAATGACTCTTACTGCATGGGAGGCATTTTTCCTGCGAAACAAGGTCGAGTAAATAAGATCAATAAGGTCAATTTACAGTCTGAGTTTGAGCTTAACCTCGGTTGTCAGGTGGGAGACTACTATGATGGTGTGGATAGCGTAGAAAACTTGTCGGGATCGATTGTAGTAAAAGGCAAGAGCTACGCAGAGGTGCTCGCTGATTTTGAAGTATTGAAAGCTCTTTCTCTTGTTGAATAGCCAAGCTTTTCTTGTTTGAAATCTTATTAAGAAAGGGCACCGTGGTGCCCTTTTGCTTTTATTGAGATTATTAAGTCTATTGAGCTTGTTGAGTTTGCTCTAACAAGTGCGTTTTCAGGAATCGGTCCATCGCTTGGTAACCATCGAGACGATTCTCTAAAGAGCGGAAGCCGTGACCTTCGTTCTCTTTAACGATGTACTCGACTTCAACGCCACGGTCGCGCAGAGCATCGACGATCTGATCAGATTCACTCTTCACTACTCGTGGGTCTTTTGCGCCTTGTAGAACCAACAATGGTGCTTTGATTTGGTCCACGTGGAACACTGGTGAGTAAGCTTTCATCATCTTCGCGTCTTCTGGGTTATTCGGATCGCCCACTTGCTCATGCAGCATGGCGAGGAATGGTGCCCAGTAAGGTGGAATGGAATCCATGAAGGTAAATAGGTTAGACACACCAACGTAGTCGATACCACATTTGTAAAGGTCTGGAGTGAACGTTACACCGGCCAATGTCGCGTAACCACCGTAAGATGCGCCGTAGATACATACTTCGCCATCTTGAGCATAACCTTGGTCAATCGCCCACTTTACGCCATCGGTGATATCGTCTTGCATTGACTGACCCCACTGCTTGAACGATTTTTCCCAAAACTCACGGCCATAACCCGTTGAACCACGGAAGTTCATTTGCAGCACTGCAATGCCACGGTTAGCAAACAGCTGAACTTCAGGTTGGAAGCCCCAGTAATCACGCGCCCAAGGACCACCGTGTGGCAGCACTAATAGCGGTAAATCTTTGGCTTCACGACCTTTTGGTAGCGTCAAGTAACCATGAATGGTCTCACCATCACGAGCGGTATAGGTGATTGGCTTCATTTTCGCCATGTCTTCAGGTTTATGCCACGGTGCATTCGCCGCTAACTTCTCTAACTGGTCGGTATCACGATCGTAATAGTAGTAATTTGGGCGGTCAGTATCGCTGTAGGTGACGACAATCATTTTTCGTTCGTCGCGCGTGGCGTTATTGACAGAAATTTCAACGCCCGGAAGCTTCTCTTGCAGCCTATCAAAAGTTTCTTCATAACCTTTATCAAGGAAATGATACTGACGTTTATCGGTGACATAAGAGATGGCCGTTAGCTTATTGAGCGCATTCGAGTAACTGGCGCTGGTCACGTCAACTTCCGGGTGAGAGAAGATTTCGCGTACTTCTTTATTCGCTTTCACATCGTATTCGATGATCGCCGATTTATCACGTGTGATACGAGAAGCAACGTATAAGTTCTTGTTATCTGGCGTAAACGAAATCGGTGAGAAGCTTTCTTTAAAAGTCAGATTCTTCAATGGGCGGAATTCTTCATCCACCGTATCACGATAAAGTACGGCGGTGTTTACGCCATCAGAGGTTGAAATGTATCGAATGTTGCCATCGTGGTCGGTACCCCAATCGCGAACATTACCTGGGTTTTGTGCCACCAGTGTGTTTTCGCCAGTTTTCAAGTTATGGCGATAAACATCAAACACTTGTGGGTTGCGTTCATTGGTCGTGATAAGAATGTCGTCAGGCTGGCTTTCTAACGTGTCAATTACATAAGCCACAACACCAGACGTTGGCGTAATGGTTTTTTCTTCACCGGTTTTAACGTTCACCGTGACGAGATAAAAGTTCTCATCACCACCTGTATCGCGAGAGTAAATGATGGTGTCATCGCCTACCCAGTAGTAGTACGCAATGTCTCGTCCGGTGATCGACGTAATGCGTTTCACATCCTCTGGCTTGCCAACAGGATGTACAAAGACGTTTTTACGGTCTTGCCATGGTTTCATCATTGAAATGTAATCACCAGCGGGAGAAATTTGGTAGCTAGAGACTTCAGCATTTCGGAAGAAGTAATCCACCGGATACTCTGGCGGAATGACTTCTGCCGTATTGGTGGCAGAGGTTTGGCTGCAACCCGAGATGAGTAGGCCAAAAGCGGTAGCAAGAATGAGCTTGCGAGTACGCATTGTATAACGCTCCTTGTGTGTCAGACCGGTCAGCATCGTGCTTGTCGGTCAGAGTGAATCGATTGTCGCAGCCGAATACTGGGCAGCGGCAAAGCAGTGCAAGGGCAACCGATATTGGTTTGGCTTATCGTTGAAGCTTTTAATATTCTTATCACTGCTGTTGCTACTATGAACCAATCCATCCTTGGAAGTGGAGATTATTTGTACTTACCGAACAAGGGATTAATCGAAATTTGCTTTAAGTCACACTTGCAGCTGATTATTTTGTTATTTATATCATTGGGATAGTCGATAAAAGCAGAAGCGCTGCCATGCCATAGTTGAAGCCTTTTACTCGGTTGGAGGTCGTTAACCAACGTTGAAGCTGTATGCCTGCCGCCGTCCAGAAAGTTACGGACGGCAGGTTTGCCAAGCAGAAGATGCCAGCAATCAAAGCCAGTTCTAGCCAAGACCCACCGCTGCTGTACACGGTGATGGCGGTGAGTGCCATTGACCAGCCTTTGGGGTTCACCCACTGGAAGGCCACTGCACCCAAAAAGCTCATTGGGCGGAAATCGTCTTTGACTTCCGTTTTGTTGCTCGTAGCAATTTTGTACGTTAGGTACAGCAAGTAAGTGAGACTCAAGCCCTTGAGAATGTCATGTGTTAGCGGGTATGCATGGAACAAACTCATTAAACCAATACCGACGAGGATCAGCATCGCACCAAAACCGAGCGTGATGCCAAGCATATGAGGGATGGTACGTTTAAAGCCGACGTTGGCGCCTGAAGTCATGAGCATGATGTTGTTTGGTCCCGGGGTGAAAGTCGAGACAAACGCAAACAGTGCCAGCGCACCAAGTTGATGGTATTCCATAGTGTTTTCCTGCATTTTTGTTTTGCCTGCGTGCACTCAGGCGAAAGAGAGTTGTCTTGACTAGTCGTGAACAATGATAGGTAGAAGTGACATCAATTTTGTGCTTTTATTTGATGAAAATACGCCAGATAAACAACAAAAGGTCACCATGGATAGATTTGACGAAAGAATATTGCAAGTGCTGAAATCAGACGGAAGAATCTCCAATGTGGAGTTGTCTGAACGTGTTGGATTGTCACCATCGGCGACCTTACGTCGTGTGCAAGATTTGGAGCGTAAAGGGATCATCAAAGGATATCAAGCCGTGTTAGATAATCAGCAAATGGGTGTTGGTTTTGTTGCTTATGTCTCGATTGGTCTGGCTTCTCACTCCAAGCAGGCCCAGCTTGGTTTTGAAGATCACGTGCGCTTTGTTGACGAGGTAGTGGAATGCCACAACATCACTGGAGCGAACGAATATTTGTTACGAGTGGAAACCCAAGATCTTGCAGCATACAAAGCCTTCCATGCCGATGTATTGGGAGAGTGCGAGCACGTCAAAGCGATCACGACCATGGTGGTGATGGATACGCCCAAAGACGAGCGTTAATCCTTTTCCTTCGATTTTTTAGCATATCAATTTGAAGTGACTCGAAAGAGTCAGTCGAGTATGAGCAAAGTCCACATAAAATGCTGGAAAGCAGTCTGCAATCTGACAATTCCAGTATTTATTCTCACCTTCTAAATAATCGCATCCTGCTAGTTTTTCTACGTCGCTGCCCGGTTCGCGAGCAGCGGGGTAAAAAATTTAAGGATGAATGATGAAATCATACGTAACCCTTCCTCTAGTGAGCTTGGGCGCAATGGCTGCGTTAAGCTCGTTCAATGTCAGTGCCCATGGCTGGGTCGAGTTTCCAAGTGCGCGTCAAAACACCTGTTATTTAGATGGCGGCTTTTGGACTAATGAAATTCCAAACCAAGCGTGTCAGGCGGCTTATGATGAGTCTGGCGCTTACCCTTTCGTACAACGTAGTGAGATCGCTGCCAACGTACCAAACTACCGCGATATGGCGCATGTGAAAGCGATTGTTCGTGACGGTGAGCTTTGTTCAGCGGGCGATGCTGCAAAGAAAGGTTTGAATATCTCATCGCCAAACTGGCAGCGTACTAACGTGACGCCAGATGCGAACAACCAAATCGAATTGGTGTTCTTTGGTAAAGCGCCACACAACCCTTCTTACTGGGAGTTCTACCTTTCCAAGCCAACTTATGATGATACGCAGCCCCTTACTTGGGACGATTTAGAACTGATCGATACTGCCGGTGATGTGTATGTAGATGCAGAAAAACGTTATCGCATGCAGGTGACTTTCCCGACAGACCGTTCGGGTGATGCGATTCTTTACACTCGTTGGCAACGCATCGATGTGGCTGGTGAAGGCTTCTACAACTGTAGTGACATTACGCTAAACGGCAATGGCACCACACCACCGACTGACCCAGTTGACCCTACCGATCCCGTAAATAACCTGACTTCTCTTGGCTATTTTGTGACACAAGGTTTTGGTCCGGTTGAATCGGGCGATACCGTACGTTTCCGTACCTTTAGTGCAACAGGCAGCGAGATCGTTGATCTTTCACTACCAATCAGTGCTAACAACACCACGACGTGGGCAGCCGAGCTGGCCGATCAGTTTAACTCACAACAAACGGGTGATTGGTATGTGGGTATTTGGCATGAAGCGATGAAGCACTACATGTTCGATACCAATAATATCTACGCAAACCAAGTATTGGCGCCGAATGCCAACTTTAGCTACGCGTTATCATTGATTAAAGGTGATACCCAGCCACCAGTTGATCCCACGAACCTGTGGAGCAAAGACGCGGTTTACAACCAAGGTGATGTTGTGACACACAATGGTCGTGAGTGGACAGCGCAATGGTGGACTCGTGGTGAAGAGCCAGGGACCACAGGAGAATGGGGCGTTTGGCGTTAAGCTTGAACTGCTCTACATAGACAAAACCCTTCTCGCTTGAGAAGGGTTTCTTGTTTTCATCGATAGATCTTGAGCGTCTCAGTGTTGCCAAGGCTGCCAATTCATCGTGGCATGATCCGCCAATTTGAGCATTGGGATATCTTCGTGGGTATCGCCATAAGCATAAATAGTCTCATATTGGCTAACGTCATACGCCGTTTTAATTCGCTCTACTTTTCTTTCTAAACTGCAATCATTGCTCTGGTAGAAGCCACTGATGCGTTTACTCTCGCTGAGTAGCTCGCTACAGAGTAGGTGGTAATCTTGGTTGCGACACCAAGGGCTTAAATAAGCGTTAAGTGATGCAGAGACCACTACGATGGTGTCGCCTTGCGCTTGGTGCCAATCGAGTTTTGCTTGGGCTTCTGGGCGAATGTGTTTAACAATTACCTCTTGTGCAAATTGTGCTCCTAACGCTTCAACTTCTTGAGTCCTTCTCCCAGCAAAAGCAATAAAGCTGGCGATAGGACGCATCCTCTTTGCAGGAAGAGCACCAGTTTTGTACAGCGCGTAAAATGGCAGAATCATAACTTTCCCTAGCCATTTTCGTGGACCAGAAACAGCGTAGTGGAGGAAGGCACTGAACATGTCTTCATCCGTTATGGTGCCATCAAAATCAAACAGGGCAAGAGAGGGCTTTTGAGTATCTGACAAGTCGCTACCTTATGGTTTAGTGTGCGTGTCCGTGAGAGAAGTTTATCACCATCACACCTGCTGCGATAAGCGCCATCCCAATCCAAAGGCTCGTATCCATGTGCTGGCGGTAAACCAGTTGCGAGATTAAGGTCACTGACACAATTGCTAAACCCGCCCAAAGCGCGTGAACAATGCCCACTGGCATACCACCTTTCATCGCCTGCGCTAAACAGACAAATGCGGCCAAATGACCAATCAACACTAGGGTTGCAGGCAGTGGTTTGCTAAAGCCGTCGGTTGCTTTAAGTGCAACGTGTGAAAGGGCTTCGGCGCCCACGCCTAAAAGTAAGAAAAACCAGCTCATTGTTATCATTCGTCTTCGGTTGTTTTGGAATGCCGTCAGTATATTGATATCGAATAAAATGATAATCCCATGAAAAATCAAATGACCTTTACGTAATTGTAATAATAAAAATTGCAGCACCTTACATACCCTTACATTAACTGTTTGTGACAACCGTTACACTGCCGCCGTCTTTGGAAAAGAGAGTGTCGGGATGCGTAAAACTTTGCTGGGTGGGGTTGTGTTGTTCACGCTAAATGGATGTGGCGGAGAAGGAATGACGACAGACTCCGTTTAGGATTGTTATTTTAAATACAACCATAAACAAAACACACTTTCTATCCAATAACACTTCAGCGAACATTTTTTCTTATCGAACATTGAAGTAATGGCTCACTTCATTTCTGAGTAACGGTTGGGAGACTGGCTCAGAGGTCATGACTTCAATTACTTTGCGCTTCACCTAGACCCTTTATTGCGCACATGGGGAAAGTTAGGGTTTCTTTCCCCCGTTTTTCTTTACCTGCTCGTCGGAATAACTCGTAAGTCGAAAATCTAACTGTAAAAAACCGCCAGCCAAATGGTTTCTTGCTCGGGATCAGTCCAGCTCACGCGATGCTTGGTATGTACAGGAATGTTGAGGTGATCGCCCGTCTCTAAACGTTTTACAGAACCATCTTCATAAGTCAGTTCGCCTGCGCCTTGTAGAACCAATACCCATTCATGTTCTTCTTGATCGTACCATTCACCCTCTGGCGTGGTTTGTCCCTTCGAGACGATGCGCTCGATACGCAGCTGTTTATGCGTGAGTAAATCTTCGAACACTTCTTCACTCAGATCACTGGGTAGGTCTTTAAACAGATTCATAATGCTTCCTAAATAACGATCAATCCAAATGGTGCGAGCAGTTGTTCTTGCTGCCAGTCGCAGATCTTAACACCGTATAAAGAGACGCGGCGAATGTCCAAGCCTTCTAAGTCGACGTGGGTAAGGTCGCTCTCTTCTATATTAAAGCTGCCCCATTGTTCTTTGCTGAATTCACCTCTGGATAAGTCTGAGCCTTTAAAGCTTGCGCCCATCAGATTGGCGCCGCTCCATCGGTTCTCAAACAGGTCGCATTTCTCGATTAATGCACGCTCAAAGTTGGTGTAAGCCAAGTTGCAGCCAGTGATGTAGGCGATACAAAAGAAAACCGTATTGCTGACGCGATTAGCAAAGTTGGCACTTTGAAAGTTTGCGCCTTTCAAATCACACTTGCGCAGTTCGATGCCGACGCAGTCTGCACCATTGAACTGAGACATGGCCAACATGCAGTTATTAAAGCTGGCGTCTTTGAGTTTTGCATAACGGAAACTGCAGCCTTCTATGTCGCTCGATTGGATAAAGCGGCAATCAATAAACTTTGCATCACTCAGATCGGCATGGTCGAAATTGCACTGATAAAAGCGGCAGTTTTCAAAGGTGGCGTTTTGCAAATCTTGGTGAGAAAAGTCTTCCTGTTCGAAAGTGAGATCGGTCTTAATCATGGCTTTTTATCTTTTCTTTGTTCGGTTGGAAGCAGACTAACACCCTAAGTGACTGATTTTCCAGAAATATAACTTGTTGTATTTCAGTGGCTTACAAAGGCCGAAAATCGCCAATTTAAGAGGTCAAATTGGCGATTTAAAGTGGGTATTTTTTGAAAATAATCCGCACATATCGAGAAAAAAGTTTTGTTGAATGCAGAGGCGTACAGAGGAGGCGGAATGAGAACTGCGACGCATGCTTCTCACACGCACAGTTTGCATTACAGGATTGTGTCCTATTTGCATAATTTGTTGATCAAAATGGCGTTTTTATATACGAAAAAGCTATATTTTTCACAAATTGATTTCCATCAAAATAGTAGGGTTTCTATGTGCTAGATTGCGCGCAGCTCAAGAATATAAGAACTATTAAGCCCTACAAAGGAAATAACAATGAAAAAAACAATCAGCAGTTTAGCAGTGGTTGCCGCGTTAGTGTCTCCAAGTGTTTTCGCTCACAGTGAAGGTGACTTTATTCTACGTGTTGGTGCGGCATCGGTTGTACCAAACGACAGCAGTGACAAGATCTTGGGCTCTCAAGAAGAGCTTAAAGTGGATTCAAACACCCAGCTGGGTTTGACGTTTGGTTACATGTTCACCGACAACATCAGCTTAGAGGTTCTAGCTGCAACACCATTTAGCCATGATATTTCGACTGACCTACTTGGTCTTGGTGATATCGGTGAGACCAAACACTTGCCACCTACAGTAATGGTTCAATACTATTTTGGTGACTCACAAAGCAAATTCCGCCCGTACGTGGGTGCTGGTCTAAACTACACCATCTTCTTCGATGAAGGCTTTAACAGTACAGGTAAAGGTGCGGGACTTTCTGATCTGAAATTGGATGATTCGTTCGGTCTAGCTGCAAACGTTGGTGTGGACTACATGATCAACGATAAATGGTTCCTAAACGCATCGGCGTGGTACGCAAACATTGAGACAAAAGCGACCTACAAAGCGGGTGGCGCGAAACAAAAAACGGACGTTGAAATCAACCCTTGGGTATTCATGATCAGCGGCGGTTACAAGTTCTAAGTAAAAGCAGTAGTAAAAGAACAATAAGATTATTGGCATGACTTTTAGGGGCAGTTGCGGGGATTGCCCCTCTTTTTTTGTCTGTTATTACTGAACCATTTCTACTCTGTCTATCACACCCCATTGGGTTTCTCTCTTCTATACTTTATGCACGATTGGAGAGTGAATATCTTTGCGCATCATTTGAGCAAATGATCAACGCTTAAAATCGAAACTTAACCTTTCAGATCGTCTTGTTGTTCGGAAGCTGAAAAATCCTACACTAATCACATAATTGAACACTTGGACAATATAAATGAGCGACGATATCGCGAAGAAATCCACTTCGAAATCCAAACTGACCAAAATCCTTTTCCTTCTCGTTTGTGTTATCGCCTTCGGTGCGATGTACTGGTCTTGGCAATACTCTGACAGTCACCCAAGTACGGAAGACGCCTACGTAAGAGCTAAAATCCTGTCTGTCGCTCCTCAGGTTCAAGGCCAAGTGATCTCGGTAGAAGCCAAAGATTTTCAAGTGGTGAACAAAGGCGACCTGCTATTAAAGATTGATTCTCGCCCTTACCTGCTCGCAGTTAAACAAGCGAAAGCGGCTTATCAATTGGCGGTGCAACAGCACGACGTAGCCGACAAGCAAGTGACCGAAGCGGTGGCGGGATTGGATGCTGCACGCTCGAACCTTACCGAAGCGCAGTTGGAGTACAAACGTACTAACTCGCTAGTGAAACGCAAATTAGCGTCTGACCAAGATTTGGATACCGCGAAGAACAAACTCGCGAACGCTCAAGCGAGTTTAGAACAAGCACGTGCAACGGTTGAAAAAGCGATCGCGAACCGCGGTGAAGAAGGTGCAGAAGCAGCGGTTGTTCAGCAAGCAGCGGCGCAACTTGCACAAGCGGAACTGAACCTTAGCTACACTGACATCACTTCTCCTGTTGATGGTATCGCTGGTGAAATCAACACACATACTGGCTCTGTTGTCGGCATTGGCCAAACTCTGTTCCCTGTGATTGTGAAAGACAGCTACTGGGTACGCGCAAACTTTAAAGAAACGGACCTAACGCACATCAAAGCAGGCATGCACGCTGAAGTCGTGATCGATATGTACCCAGACGTAGTGTGGGATGCGAAAGTGGAAGAACTGTCGCCAGCAAGTGGTACCTCTTTCTCTTTGATGCCACCAGAAAATGCAACTGGTAACTGGGTGAAAATTAAGCAACGTTTCCCTGTGCGTTTGACGCTGGAAGTACCTGAAGGTGCGCCACAATTGCGTGTGGGTGCAAGTTCTGAAGTGACTGTTGATCTGAAAAGTAACGCACAATGAGTAACGAGATTACGGCCGACAAACGGGGAATAGCCACCGTCGCCGTGATGCTTTCGGCCATCATGGTGCTGATAGACATGACCGTTGCTAACGTGTCGCTTTCACACATGATGGGCGCATTGGGCGCAACGGCAGACCAAATCACTTGGGTGCTAACTGGCTACAGCATGGCTGAGGCAATCTTCATCCCGATGACCAGTTTCTGGGTATCGCGATTTGGTGAGCGCAAAGTCATGCTGGTGGCGGTCATCGGCTTTGTGATTGCCAGTGCTTTCTGTGGACAAGCGGGTTCACTCGAAGAGATGGTGGTGTTCCGTATTATCCAAGGTGCGTTTGGTGCTTCGGTTATTCCACTGGCGCAATCGACACTGGTTCAGATTTACCCTTCCGAGCAAAAAGGCAAGGCGATGGCTATCTTCTCCATCGGTATCTTGCTTGGTCCTATCTTAGGCCCAGTAGTAGGCGGTGTGATTACTGACAACATCAATTGGCGTTGGATCTTCTACGTCAACTTGCCATTTGGCTTGGTGTGTGCTGCGCTGATTTATCGCTACATCCACATTAGCAACAAATCCAAACCAAACTTCGACTGGTGGATCATTGGCTATATGGCCCTCGGGGTCGGTGCGTTGCAGTTCGTACTCGACAAGGGTAACGACGAAGACTGGTTCAACTCTCGCATTATCCAAACCGCAGTGCTGCTGGCGATCATGGGCTTAATCATGTGGATCTACCGCAGCTGGAAGACCAAGAGCCCCATTGCACCTCTGTGGCTCCTCAAGGACAAAAACCTCATGGTCTCGTCCTTAATGATGGCAGTGGTGTCGATGGCCATGTTCGGCTTGACCACTCAACAACCAATGTTGCTCGAAAGCTTATTGAACTACCCAGTGTCCACCACGGGTATGTTAATGGCACCGCGGGGCTTGGCGTCTGCGTGTATGCTGATATTGGTGATTGTGATTAACCCACAATTCGATCCAAGGTTGAAGATTGTCTTTGGCCTAACCTGTATCGGTATTGGTAGTTACCTCATGACCTTGTACTCCATGGAAATCGATACCTTCTGGATCGTGATGCCAAGTATGATTCAAGGTATGGGCTTGGGTTTGACCTTCTCGACCTTATCGACACTAGCGTACATGACATTGCCAAAAGAGCAGTCGGTGGCGGGGGCGAGTATTTTTAACCTATTCCGCACCATTGGTAGTTCGTTTGGTATCTCGATTGCGACTACATACCAATACCGTGACAGCCAACAGCAATGGCATGCTTTGGGAGAAGGCTTCAACCCTTATAACCCAGTGCTGCATGACTGGGCTGCGAAGCAGGGATTGTCGATTACCGATCCTGCGGCATTGGAGCAATACCAGAATATGCTCCATCAGCAATCGCAAATGCTGGCCTTTGTGCACACCTTCCAGTTGGTCGGGGTGATGTTCGTTATCATGATGCCGATGCTGATATTTATCCGCTCAAGGTAAATCTCTAAAGCCAAACAAAAGCGCCCTTAACTCAGCCAGTTAAGGGCGCTTTTTTGCCTCTGACTCTTATATCGCTTTTCGAGTAATTAACTGAAGGTCACTTCACTGAAATGCGGGTTGTCTTTGAGTGCTTTCATTGCAATCAATTGTTCGGTTGGGAACGAAATGTGCTCGCCATCGATATCCAAAAACAAGCACTCTTGTCGTTCAATATCATAGCCTGTATCAAATGCGCTGCCTTGATGTTTCTCACCGTTTTTGAGGGTGATCTCCACGGGCAGATTAAACATACAAGCGATTTCAATAAAATCGTATTGGCTGCAGGTCACCATAACTTTTCTCCTTCTCTCTTCCTTATCAAGACCGATAAGGACAGAAATACTTCTCTGAAACTTAATCTTCATCTTACGCCCTATTTTGGTCATGAAAAAGACATACAAGCAGGCTTAACTAAAACCATAGTTTATTGAACAAGACGTAGATAGGACATGTCTGAAACGACACTTAAAAACACGTACTTGGCTCGTGAGCGCGCAACGCAATCACTGATTACTCCTCGCACTTACTACGCGCAGTTGGCGCATCGCATTCACCACTCAGCTCAATTTGAACATGGACGCGTCAAAGACAAGATGCCAAATGTGCCAAGCCCTCAGTCTTTTTGGCAAGTGTGCTGGGCCTACATGGGCGGACGTTCGCCGCTCAGTCCCGATAACCAGTTGCCTTATTCATCGATAGAGCCGACGCGGTTTGAGCAGCGACAGCAAGCGATGCGAGTCACTTGGCTCGGGCATTCCACTTTGATGATTGAGACCGATGGCGTGCGCATTCTGACTGACCCTGTATTCGACTATGCGTCGCCGTTGATTGCTAAGGCATGGTTTGAGCGCAATATCCCCAATACAGCCGTACGCGATAGCTTGCCGATTCCGGATGTCATCGTGATCTCTCATGATCATTACGATCACCTCGAAGCTTCGACCATACGTTACTATTCTGATAAATCCGTAACATTTTACGTGCCACTCGGTGTCGGTAAGCATCTGATTCGTTGGGGCGTTAGACCTGATAACGTGGTGGAATTTGATTGGTGGGAGAGCGTTCATTACGCCAACGTCGAGCTGATTTGCACGCCAGCCAATCACAACTCAGGGCGTAATTATCTGGATAAGAATTCGACCTTATGGGCATCTTGGGTGGTAAAAGGGCAGCAAGAGAACCTCTATTTCAGCGGCGACAGTGCGTACGATAGTCACTTTACGCAAATCGCTGAGCGTTGCGGCCCGATTGATATTGCCTGTTTGGAAGTCGCGGCAGATGTGAAAGGCAACCAAGGTTATCCGGTTGAGAACTGGGGACACATGCAAGCGCATCACACGGTACGAGCATTCAAAGATCTGCAAGCGAAGAAGTTGCTACCTGTGCACTGGGCAACGTATGAGTTGTTTACGCACAAATGGGATGAGCCCATTGAGGACTTGATTGAACATTGCCAAGCTGATCACATTGAGCTGATAACCCCGATGGCAGGAGAGAGTTTTTACGTGGCAAAAGAATATAAAAATAAGCCTTGGTGGCAAGCCCATAAATTATGTGAGCAAGCTAGAAAAATACGGGTATAATATGACGGCGCTTCAATAATACCTCAGTTAATTTAACCAACTTTCTTGATCTTTATATCAAGCTCTACTGGTTTTACTATCTCTAACATAATACTCTTTATTAGGAGTGAGGGTATGAGATAAAATACGATTATTAAATTTGCTCAAAGAATGAGGAAAATAAAGGGATGAGTTCTATAAATCATTAATAGATAAAGCCTGGGATGGGTAAATTATTCCCAGGCTTAGCTTTCATGTTTATACTATTTACTTTATCTTAGATATAGGGAAGCTATTCGGTAGATTTTTAGCTATATCTTGCTCACCATTCCCACAATTGACATGAGAGAACCCATTATTATTATCATAGATAATGTTATCATCACCGGTTTCAGAAATACCCTTTGGAACAAAGTCTAATTTAAGAGCGTTGCGAGTTTTCCAAGCGATATTATGATCGGCACATGATGTGTCACCGCTCACACCTAAACCACCGACAATTTCACCTTGTTCATTATAAAGAGCTAACCCTCCGCCGAATACATTTATGCCCCCAATCCTATGGTTTATCATTGGGTCATTATGTTGGCCAAAGTTTTTAGAGTGCCCTTTGAATGCTAACTCAGAATTAACAGGATTACTGAATTGTAACCCAAATAAACTACCTCCCGGTTGCGTTGCTTTCCATAAGTTAGCGGTGGAGAGTGATAGTTCTGGTAAGCTAAACGCATTCGCTGTATTTGCTTTTTGCGCCGATATTACGCGACTACCTGGCCACTGTTCACCAAAGCTCCCGCCAGTTTTAGCCACGACACATACGGTGCCGTCCCTTGCCACAATGGTGCCCCACATATTTAACTCTAAGCCTCCATTTTCCTCATTGCTCGTAGTAGCGACCACACTTTTTAGGGCTTTAGTTAGATCATGGTGGGTTGGTAAGTGATCACATGTACTAGCTTGCGCATGCAGTGCTGAGCTAGATAATAAAAATGTAAATAAAATCTTGTTCATTATCATCCTTTGATTTATTTCTGAAAATACTTTAGGTGAGAATATTTAATTTTAAATTAATTTGAGGTTATTTTTTTGGTAAAAAGTTTTCATCGGCCTTGCGGTGTGCAGTGTAGATGGCTTCGCCATTGCTTTCCCCATCAAATATTACTTTTACTTCCGCCGAGAATAGAATAACGTCACCAACTTCTGCAACATACTTATTGCCTTCAACATCGCGTACTATTATTCTTCCTTTTGTTACGACTTTATATTCTACAGAATCATAAAAGTACTCAAATTCTTCCCCTGGAGACATGGTGAAGTGTCCAATTGTTAAGGGTGCATTGTTATTTGTAACAGAAACTTCGGCCATGTCACTTTTTAATCCTTTCACTTCAAGTAATTTACTTAGGTCATTAAGATCAAGAGTTCCTGATTTAATTAGATAAATACCAGGTTTTTTTGTTAATGTTGTCATCTTTTTTCCTTTTATAATTAGACTGGTTTTCGGCTAGAAAATATAAATAATATTTCTATTTGAGTTGCCCTCATATATTGTCATTTGTTCGGATATAAACAATAGGGCGACAAGTAAATGACTATTACAGTTAGGTAAAAATATAGACAGAATCAATAAATGTAAGAGCTGGACGTGTATACATACGGTGCAACATCTCAGCTGTGGCTGGAAGAAACCCCTTCAACAAGCCTACACCCTTCACGCTATACATGAAGAAGGTTCAGCAAGCAGTGAAGGATTATATGGTGAGCATTTAATAGCTAACGCTCGACAGTACTTTATACGGATGGTGTGGGCAGAGGAGTATTGGGTTTAATAACTTTGTCGAGAGGCTCAACGTTGTTTGTACTGCGTTGGACAATAGCCTCTGTTTACGTCTGGTGAGCGCAGTTTTAAGTGCTTGGTGTTGCGTCCAGATACACGTTGTCGCCAAAGCTTGAAACTGCGAGGTTTGAGGTGGCGACGCATCAGGCTGATAACGCCATTTTCGTTCAGGCCGAATTGATGCTCAATGGCTTCAAACGGGGTTCTGTCTTCCCATGCCATTTCTATGATTCGGGATAGCGCGTCGTCGCTGAGTGTCATGTTGTGTTCCTAATCAAGGTTGTCTATTTAAGCTTAAAAACAAACATACGTAATCTATGGCGAAAAGGTTTAATTGGAAGCCGTTTCTAGTCGATAAAATGAGGACATAAAGTTAGGAATAGCAACGAGTTATTTCTGTGGTTTAAGCTCGACCACATTGCCTTCTGGATCCTCTAAATACACAGACCGACCAAAGCCCTGTGCACCATATCGTTCAGCAAACTCTTCTACATGGACATTATGTTGATGAAGATATTCAAGTAACTCAGACTCTTCAAAAGGCGCAATTTGCAGGCAGAAATGGTCGAGGTTGCGGCCATCTTGGCTTGGCGATTTACCGCCTAACTTGCCGAGTTCACTCTCAACCGTCACCAAATCAATGATGGCTGTGCCAGCACGTAACTGCGTCAGTCCTAAGTAGGGCAACTCTCGCTCGATAGGACACCCCAATAGGTCTCGATAGAAACGGAGCATCGCATCGAGATTATCCGTTCTCAATACCACGTGGTCGAGGGCTTTGATTTCAATGGGGTTGCGCTGGTTTGCCATGACGTGTTCCTTTTTCGTGCTTTGAGAAAAGTATACGCACTAAACCAGCAAGCTGATCGCCAGAGCTAGCATAACTACGCGCGTTTATTTTGCTAAGAGCGTCGTAATTGTGAGAGCCAGCCTCAAATCCTACCGTGCTCTCACATTAAATCAGAATTCCCCATTACAATATGCCCATCCATATGATAAAGGAAAAAAACGATGAAAGCAGTTTGGTTGGCCGCAGGTGCATTGGCACTGAGCGGATGTTCGGCAATGAACTCAGCAAATGATGTATCTCGCCCATCAGCAGAGATGTTCCCAGAGATGGAGAACATGACGAAGCACGTTTTCTATGTAGACCCAGCAAGCAACGAAGCAGATAAGCGCGTTGAGCTTGTGGTAGGCAAAATGATGGAAACAGACTGTAACCGTGTTTCTCTGGGCGGCAGTGTGAGCGAGCATTCGCTAGAAGGCTGGGGCTACACCTACTACCAAGTAGACGCTTCTCCAGCGGGTGGTATCTCTACGCTTATGGCTTGTCCTGAAGATATGGAGAAGTTAGAAACTTTCGTTCAAATGCCAACACGCGACCTTTACCGTTACAACAGCAAGCTGCCTGTTGTGGTTTACGCACCAGCGGATTTGGACGTGAACATTCGCGTTTGGGCGCCTGAAGAATGATTTCTCTTCCGGCTAAAATCACTTTGACCCTAGGTAGTTTGCTTGTACTTGGAGGCTGTACTTCCAATGTGCCAGAGTACCAATACCAGTGTGATGACGGCCATCAGTTTGCTGCCCGATTTGAGCAGGAAAAAGCGCGGATTACCGTTGATGGCGCAAGAGAGCTTGAGCTCAAACAAGTCCGCTCGGCTTCTGGTGTAAGGTATCTATCTCATGACCAAATGTTAGTGCTCCACACCAAAGGTGACGAAGCGATTTTGATCGTCAACGAAATATCGCAGAGTACATGTCGCATTACGAAGTAATCCGATCGCTCAAAGGCTTGGTTGATACCGAGCCTTTTTTATACTCAAAAGCTAAACGAATTGTATTCGGTGAGAGATTCTAGTGAATATTGAGGACTTGTGTCTCTACAAAGAGCTTCACCAGTTCTATTTTGTACCTGTTTTCCGCTCTATGTTTACAGGCAAGTCAAGCAGACTTATCGTAAGCTGAGGTGAGATATCTGCCTATTTTATAAAATCTTAATGTTCAATGTGTTACTAGTAACAAAGTAGCAATACCTATTTAGGTCTTCTATCGCTTAAAGTTATGTAATTGGCTGCGTTTATCAATTTTTTCTCTCTTTTTTGAAAAATCTCTTATTCCTGTAAATGTTTACTTCTTCACTTTTCCCATACCCCCCCTTTCCTTATTGCTTGTTTCATTTTTTTAAATTGTTGATATTTATAGTTTTCATCTTTTTTTTGGTGAAGATTTGTTCAATGGCATATCTCTTACAGAATTAAACGAGTTAAGCCAATAGTGGTAAGTTCGCAATTGATATACATTCTCGTTTGGGAACATTCCCGCAATAAATATAAAAATGGAGAAAACTATAATGAAAAACGTTCTTGGCTTCGTGAGCCTTCTTGCTGCTACTTTGGTTCACGCTGAAGATGCGATTACTTTTCCGACTCAATCCGCTGCAGAGGTAAACGATCCAATCGTCTTTCCTACTGTTCAGCATCCAATTGTGTTGGTTGGTGGTTACGAAGTAGAAAATGGTGTTTTACGCTCTCGCACTTATGACTGTGGCATTAACATCAGTGATTTAAACTTATCAGCACAACTGGTGTGGGAGGGGGCGACACCAAAAGTGATGATTGTAGGTGATGATCTGATTATGTGCCGCTCACTGGCAAATAGCCCGTTTGAACTGGACATCAGTGGCGTGCTTGAGCAACTTCCGAATCACGACCTATATCGTGTAGAAATCGCGAATCATGTGAACTTTCACCGATAGTTCGAGGTGAGAAGATGATTTGCCATTCTATTAGTGAAGGGGAGGTTGAGGCTTGCGCTAGCGCAGGCCGCTCTCGCCCGAAAGTCGCGATTTTTGGCGCGGGAATTTCAGGCTTAGCCGTCGCGCATAATTGTATAAAGCAAGGTTTTGATGTTGCCGTTTACGACAAGGAGCTCTACACCGGAGGCAAGTGCATTGGTACGGTAGATGATGGCGGCGTGGTGCATGAGCTCACACATCGACAGTTCTTCGCTAAAAACTACAACCTGATTAACTTTCTTAAAGAAATCCCTTCAGAGTCGGGGAGTTGTTTAGATTCACTCTATCCTCAAAATGTTGTTCAATTCTCTTGGGCTCAAAGTAATAAAACGATCCCGTTTCAGCGTAGCTATTTCACTCGCCTAGAAAAGTTGTGGGATGATGCGAAATCAGCTTATTCGATGCTCTATTCTCAAGTGCCCGTGAAGGACACGCTTTGGTTTAAGCAACGGCTACAAGCTCCTTACTCGATAGAAGATTTACTCGGCGTTTCTGTTCGTGATTTCTTCTCCTACGATACCCGTCCCAAACTTGCTATCTTCTTGAGATCTGTATTGCTCGGATGGATCGGCGCAACCGATGATACGCCCGCACTGGCTATTTTGGATTTACTCAACAATAAAGAAGGAGAGTTGCATCCATTTGCTCCAGACGCTTACAGCTTGGGAATGGATAAACCAATTAGCGATGCACTGATTAACCCGCTGACTCACCATCTACAAAAACAGGGCGTTCAATTTCATTTAGGCTACAAAGCACAAGCCATATACCCCAATAAGGCCCGAACACGAATTGAAGGCGTTCGACTTCATACTGATAGTACCGTTTTGGCCGATTATTATGTGTTTGCACTACCGGCTCACGTGACACAATCTCTACTCGTTGAGACAAGCCCTGCTCTGAGTTATGACTATGTGTTGAGTCACGGATTCCAGTTCTATTTTTCACGGATACCTTCGGTATTGCAGAGTAGGACGGTTGGTTTGGTCCTCGATTCTCCTTGGGGGTTAAGTTATCACGTGACCACGCGAAATACGCCCCGAGGCGAAATTACCTGTTTGTCGGTGACGGCAACCGATCTTGATAATGCGCTTGGCCTTCTTTATCAAAAACCGATGCTGTCTTGTACAGAGCAGCAAGTTAAAGATGAGCTATTGTTTCAACTCTTCGGACAACTAGATTTACTGGATCACTCGGCCTACAAAGGTTTCAGAGTGGGGCTAGGGGCTAAAATGGTCACGCCGCAAGAGCTGGATGCTCTGTATGCCGATCACTTTCATGGCGATGTCGTTATCAATGAAAGTGGCCAGCCTCGTTGCTGGGTCTTGCAACATGCATTAACGCAACCAACGGCTCAGAGTACGCTCTCGACTACCGTGAAACACTTTTCTAATGTCTTCTTAAGCGGCGAGTACTTGTCTGATCCAAGGCAAACTTGGCGAGTCCCTGCTACGCTAGAACGCTGCATTGAAACCGCCAATCTATGTGCGATGGATGTGGTTGCGCGAGCCCTCTCTGAGAGTGAGGAGAGTCAATGAAGTCACTGGTCTACTCCCCATTATCATGTGGGCTGTTTCTGATACTTTGCTTAGTTTATGGCAGTGGTTTTTATCTGCTTGTGCAAAGCTCTGTGTGGCTGACATTTGTGCTGACACTCATGTTGCCTGTGCTGTTTTGGCCGCTGACGAAGCCAGTAGAAAATGCCAATGAGATAAAGCGTATCCTTTGTCTAGAAACAGGCTTTAATCTGTTATGTTTTCTCGCTGTGAGCCAGTGGGTAAGCGTGGAATACGTCGACAAAGGCTTGATCGTGTTTTTTATCTTGCAGTCCGCTGGGTTTATCATGGTGCAAATCAAAAAGCAGGCTTACTTATCGGCATTGATTTCGATGGTGTTGGCGGCGGCGATTGCTTATTGGATACACATTGGTGCGCAAACTACTCTGCTAGGTGAAGGGAGCATTCTGTTGTTTGGCGAGGCGGTGCCTTGGCAATTAAAACTGATTTATGGCTTTTGGTTAATGCAATTGCTTTTGGTGGAGTATCGTTCTGTTTTACCAAAACTGACGCTTGCGATTTGCCATATTGCATCCTTTGTTATTGCAATTGGCGCGGAGGATTTCTTCCATGCTCGCATCGTGACAGCCAGTCATCTTTTATTCCTCAGTCTGTGTTTTAACCTCAAGAGTTTGGATTGGGGAGGTGGCGATTTTGTCGTATCTACTCGGTTCAGTCGTTTTATTCAATTAAAGATGATCAGAGAGCCCTTGTCTGAGTGCTTGCTCGGTATTGTTGTGATGACGTATCTCGGGATCTTTTTGATATAGCGAGCTTAGGGTTGTGTTTCTTACTCGCACCCCCCCCCCCCCTTGTATTGACATTGTTTGCTCAGCATTTGCATTTAGTGTCCAAGGGGGAGGGCTTTTCTTTGGCGCGATGAGGGAATTTATCTCCAACTTTTCGAGTTATTCCGGCAGGCCTAGTCGACATCAGGAGTCCGCTTTAACCCACTCCGACAGTTCCTCCCCTTTACTCTCGATGTATTTTGATCGCCAAAGCTGAGACCAAGGGGGGGCTAGGAGGGGTTGTTTCATCAAAACTAATCATAACAAAAAAGGATTGGCACTAGGCCAACCCTTTCTGATTCTTTAGCATTCAATTACTCGTAATCAGACGCGTAAGTTTCTTCGTAAGTGTGTGAGTAAAGCTCGAATAGGTTACCAAACGGGTCTTCCATGTAGATCATTTGAGCTTGTTTGCTGTCGTCTTCTGGGTGGTAGCGCATGATGTCCATGCGAGCTTTACCACCAAACTCTTCAATACGTTTGATAGTTTGTGGGAACTGCTCTCTCGCTACTTGTAGACAGAAGTGGAAGATGCCTAGACGAGAGAAGTCGACTTCGTGGCGCTCTTGACGCTCTTTCATTTCAAACAACTCAACACCGATACCGTCAGACGTCACTAGGTGAGCGATATTGAAGCCTTTGAAGCCTTCACCGAATACGGCGATACACATACGACCGATTGCTGATTCGCGCTCTTCGATAACTTTTGTGTTGTTCATTACGATGCGAAGACCAAGCGCTTTAGTGTAGAACTCTACTGCTTTGTCCATATCACCAACCATGATGCCTACGTGATTCATTTTCATAATTCTTCTCCAAAAAACTGTGATGTTTAATCCGTGTTTCGTTGCGATGGAGGTGAGTATATGGAGAAATTTTAATTAAATGAAATTATCAATAATTTTCAAGATAATAATTTTTTGTTATCAAACAATGGAGAGAAGGGTAAACAAGCGTATCCTGCATGCTTATCAAATGGTTATCTTATAAATTTCTTTGTGTTTTGGGTTGTTTTATATCGATCGCGAATGGTTTGGTGAGGTAAACTTCTGGCCGAAGTTGCTGCTAGTTATCTGTTTTTATTGATATTAACTAGTTGTGTTTGAACGTTGGTAGTTAGGGTTTTAGGCGAGCCTTCAATCTGAGCTCACATAAAAGGAATAATAATTTGTACATTTGGAAAACATCAAAGCTGTCTGAGGAACTAAAAGACAACAAAGTGCCAGACAGTGATTGGATAAAATACGCTTTAATATTCTTAATCTTTTATACGGTGACACCTTACTTGATGTTCTTGGCGCCGTATGTAAGCAATGAAGTTATGATAACCGAGGCGATTGGTATCTTAGTCGTGTCAATTTTGGGTGTAATAGTCACGTATAGAACGAATAATAGAGATGGTAAAACCTACATTCTTCGCTCTATCGCTTTATCTATCCCTTTATCGTTTAGATTTGTCGCTTTATCTGTGCTTGTTGGGATGGCTATCGTCTCTTTCGACTTTGGCGCTCAACATTATTTTATCGTTGAAGTACTTTCGACATTCTCTGTTATCGCTTTGCAAGCACTCTATTTTTGGCGTTTGAATGTTCATTTAAAGTACATCAACTCATAGCTTTGCTCTTTCTACTTTGGTTACAGGGTTTGTGGTTAGGCATAAGACTGACTATGAGCTCTCTTAGCCATTTATGGCTTGGGTCATTGTCGAGTTGTTTGTTCCAAAGTAGAAAGAACCCGCCTAGTTCTATCTCGATTAGGAGCGGCTGAATCGCAATATCCGATTTGCTTTCGAACTCTCGGATGCTTTTGTAAGGATCGGTGAGTAATAAGTCGCTGTCTCTAGACAATTCTAACGCACTGAAAATATCGGCATGTTGGTAGTGTTATCAATAATATTGGGGGGCTATCAAGAGGTGTGTAAAAGTATAATTATTTTTCATGAGAATAACATAACGCAGTTTTTCAGAAACTTAGGAAGTTGATGGATGTTAATTTTAAAAACTAGTTCAAGAGAGGGCAAGTGACTACTTTTACATTTTTTCCATATTGAAAAACAATAAGGCACTCCTCATAGTTGATTATTTTTACCTTGTTGAAGATAGAGTTTTTGGAAGTTAATTTAAAACTTTTTTTATTTTGATTCACTTTGAAGTATGTGACTTTCGATTCTTTTTCCATGTGCCAACCATCAATCAATACGTTTGAACTGAATAATATGTTAATTAGGTGTTTGTCGCCATACTCTCCCAGCTCTTCTTCGTGAGTTTTATTTTCTTCAGTATGGACTTGCGAGTGCGGGGGAGTGTTGAATTCAATGTTTGAGGTACTATTATCATTGCTGTTATTTAAATTTTCGCTTGCATTAGAATGGCTAATGTATGACTTAAGGCTAAAATCTCTCTCGAAAGAAAAATTGTAGATTAAAAATGATATAATTAATAGCGCCAAAACAGGCCACATCATAATATTACTTTTATTATCGAAATGAAAAAGATTTCCAGTTTTAACATAATCTCGTTGATAGAACGAATTGTAGTCTGAGAACGTTTTTTTACTGTAGAACCTTAATTTTGAAGACAATACCACAACGCGTTCGAGAGTAGGGACGCCATCATAGACTTTTTTTATATAGCTCCATTTCTTCAAAAAGAATGGGTTGTGCGTTATCTTATGAGAAAATGAGATTAAATCATGCATCTTCTCAGGTAATGAAAGTGGTGATTGAGTTATAATAAAAAAATCTGTTCTGAACTTTCTGTGCTGTGCTAAAAGTTGAAACCAAGCATCTTCATCTTCTTTTAGCAGGAATTGAAACTCATCTAATACGAAGGTTAATTCTATATCCGAACTGTCTATAGAGTTTACGATATCAATTATTTTAGGGGTATCATTAACGATAAGATTGGTGTCGGAGATATTTACGGGGATATTTGTTACGACTTTATTACCGCGTTTTAAATTAGGTAATATATGATATTTTACGGCTTCATAGGTTTTTCCGGTTCCAGGTCTTCCGTAAATAAGCGTGATCATAATTATCCCCTCAGGACCCGAATGAATGTGACAACAGGCAGTGCGAGTAAGCCGCAGAAAACGACAAGGGTGAAACCTAAAAAAAATGCTTCATTTACCAAATGACTGACTTCAAAATTCTGTCCATTTTCTTCTAGTACACTAGTCAATTTATCAACCGAATTAGCTAGTAGGAGGGTTGGGTCGCTACCAACGCTATCTTGAATTCCGTCAGAAATACTCTTACACAACTCATCATAATCAACGATTTCGCCACTTGGGGCTTTTTCTACCTCTAAATCGATCTCAGTCATGAATGATTCCTCGATTGAAAACATTATACGAAGCAAAAAACGATCCAAACTAGCCCACATTAACTTGTCTGTTGAGACATACGTACCCAATAGAACGCATAAAGCTTACATGTGGTTTTATTTAAAAACTCCTAGATTGAGAATAACAATATCTTGAAATGAAATGTGTTGCTATGAGGGCTGACGATATGCAAGTGGGTGATTCTTCATTCTTGATGTTGGCGCAAATTTTGCAAAATTCGCCTATCAAGTAGGAGAAGAGTTATGGAAGTAGTAAGTTTTTTAGTTGGAGCTTTGTGTGGATTTGTTTTCATGCTGCCTTGCCTAGTTGCATTAGTCCAATAGTTCCAAAGTTGAGAGTCAATATGAGAATGAGACAAAAATGCTACTAAAAAATACACTAAAGTTTATGACGCATGAAGTCATCGTATTAACCGTTATTTTTATAAATGCGGTCATCATGGTGTCTTTGGAAACGAACCCAACTCTACCCAAAACAATTGGTACGTGGATTTTGTGGGTAGACTTTGCTTGTGTGCTCTATTTCGCTCTCGAGTTAGTAGTTAAGTGGAGTGATTTAGGGACAAGAGGTTATTTCACTGACAATTGGAACAAACTGGACTTTCTTATCGTAATACTCAGCCTTCCTGTCCTTATTGAGCCGTTCTTGAGCGACGGAATTGGTTGGTTGGGTGACGTCGCTATTCTCCGACTGGCACGCTTCTTGAGATTGTGGCGTATCATCCGCTACGTGTATACGTCCGATACGTACAAATGTTTGCGCGTTCCAGTGATAATCTTAATCGTCCTAACTGGCACCACAATGCTCATTGATGGTAGCAAAGATCTCATATCAGACAGCTATGCGCTCATCAAACAAGTTTTAAATGTACTGTTGGTACTTAGCCTCACTTTCCTGATAGTCCGTATGCTCAGAGTATTATTTTCGACTTTCTTTCACAGGAAACTTACCAAAAGTCCGTATAACTTCGACAGTTCTTTAGTGGATTTCATAGCACTGATCACGATCGTTCTGACATCAGTAAACGGTATCATGATCGCTATTAGCACATCGGGACATGATCCTTTTGCACTCCTAGCTGGCCTTGGAATTGGGGGGATGGCAATTGCTTTTGCAGCGCAAGATGCAGTCGCGAACATCATAGCTGGGATAATGTTATTAGTGCAGAAACCATTTAGAACAGGTGACTGGATTAGTATTAGCGGAAAAACAGGCGCAGTTCATCATATAGGACTTCGTTGCACAGTTTTAGAGGAATTTGGTGGGGAGCACCTAACTTTTCCCAACAAAGTATTCATGGACAATCCAGTTAGAAACATCGATAAGAGAGGGTTCTACCTTCTCTCAGGTAGCATTCGCCTGCATCATCAAACCAAGCATTTTGAAATCAATGATGTAATAGATATGGTCAAAAAGATCTGTGCTGAACACCCCGAGCTATACGATGATTGTGGGGTCCGTTTCGAGGGTTTCGGTGAGGCTTGTTTTCCGATTTCATTTTGGATGTGTGTAAAAGAGTGGAGTGAAAATGAAAAGCTCATTTATCGAGATCGATGGGAAAAAATACGAGTAGTGGAACAAGATTTCTACATTAAGCTAGTCGAGGGGGTTAATGAAAAAGAGATAATGTGCGCAATGCCAATTCGTGAAATGCTGTCAGAACAGCAAGTTACATCGATGAGAGAAAAGGATTGAAATTATGAAGATCAGATACCTATTTTTAATGCTAATGCTACCTTTGGTACCACACGAAGTGCTAGCAGCTGCTACAGAGAATATCGAACAAATCTCTGGCTCAATTGATTTAACCTCGGTCGAATCAACTGCATCTGATGTCGGGATTACCGCTGTTGCAGTAAGTGCTACAGTAAAGGCGGTGGGCATCATCAAAAATGTTATCAATCAGGCATAACAAGTATGAACATAAAGAATCGCGGGTATAGTTGACTTCAACTGTACTCGCCTTTAACTGGACACTTCCATGTTTGTACTTTAAAGATCTCAGTTACCATCCCTTTGTACAACAACCCGACACTCCCGTTGTAATTGTATTTCAGTTCAAAGCCTTGAAGTCTTATCAATAGTAACAACGCAGGTAAAGGTCTTAGATCCAAACCTTCTCATAAGTTGCAAACCCTACCAACTGGGATTTTAAGATCTCGAGATTCCCATTAAATATAACACTGACTGACGATGAGCTCTCTTAGCCATTTATGGCTTGGGTCATTGTCGAGTTGCTTGTTCCACAGTAGAAAGAACCCGCCTGGTTCCATCTCGATTGGGAGCGGCTTAATCACAATATCCGATTTGCCTTCGAACTCGCGGATGCTTTTGTAAGGATAGGTAAGTAATAAGTCGCTCTTCTCACACAGTTTCACAGCGCTGGAAATGTCGGACATGTTGACGGCGTTATCAATGCCCAGTCGTTTCGTATCCAAAACTTCATGTAATAGCCAACTAGATACACCACCAGTGATGACTTGAATATGGCGGTACTTCAAGAAGGTATTGAGGTTCCACTTTTCCTCTAACGCAGGGTGTCCTTTTCGCATGATACAAGCAGAAGTGTCACGCATGAGTTCGGCATAATTCAGTGTGTCGGGGATGGTATCGACATGGGTTTTAGAACGGGCATCAAACTCAAAGATACCCACACCAAAATCGATCTCTCTTCTTTGTAGTCGAGTAATGCTGCCGTTACTCCAATCCTCACTTTTTATTGTGATCCTTGGCGCACTGGATAAGGCTTGAGGTAGAAAACGTGGGTAAATCGTGGAGTAGGCGGTTTCAATAAGGTCGATGCTAAAAACACGTGTCGAGCGTTCTGGGTCAAACTCTTCTGGCTCTCGGAGCTGATCAATTTGCATCAGAATCTGTTGCAGCTTGCTCTCTAGTGCTAGCGCTTTTGGTGTTGGTAGTAGACCTTTGGACTCACGTTCGAACAACGGGTCATCAAACTCTTGGCGCAATTTAGTCAGCTGTTTACTGACGGCCGATTGAGATAAGAATAGTTTCTCTGCAGTTCTGCTCACGCTGCGTTCTTGTAGTAAAACGTACAAGCAAATCAGCAGGTTCATATCATTTTTTATTAAGTGGGATAGATTTATCATGATATTCCTATCAGTCAACTTACGAGTTGAGGCTTATGAATAGAAACTATATCACTTAATTGAAATGAGTTAAGTCAGAAATACAGGGAGTGTCTTTAATCAAAGAATCAAAAGGTCGAGGTATTGGCTAAGTTCTTTCCTGATCTCTAACTCTGCTTCTGATAAGTATTTAGGTGTGTGTGCATCCACTACGACAATGTTTTGTTCGCGAGCTTGGTGGGTATCGCCGATGGCGTCAAAGACGCTGCTAAGCAAGTTCATCGATTGTGACATCAAGGCTTCGCTCTCTTGCTGTGAGAGTCGCGGTTTAGCATCAAAACCAAGCGCGCAGAGGATGTCGTTAAAGTGCATTGCATAACCTGAGCCTGAGACATCAAATGTGGTGCTCTTGATCTCATCGGGGCTTTTCTCCCACAGATACGGGGGATGTTTGAGTGTGCCAAAACCAATGGCGATGACGCGCTTCGGATAGTGCAGCTCTAACCGTCTGTCCCAGATATCCCCCGCTTTTCCTGCCTCAATCACTACTTCAATGTTGCCCTTCATTGAAGCAAGTTCGCCTTCGACATAGAGATGAGTTTCAGCGCCTTGTGTGTACTCCAATTGCGATTCACTAATCCGTTCGGCACAGATTTGTTTTAGTTCAACCAGCGAGTCACCTATGCTGGATTTATGCAGGTAACGCACCAGCCCTGCAATTGCGTGGATGCCCATATCAAAGCCGTAACCTCCGCCGCCGCTGGTGGTTAAGTTAAGTAGTTTTCTCGCGTTGAGTAATTCAATTCGGTTTTCAAAACGGAAGCCTTGGATTGCTTCATGACTGTCGATGGGGTTATCGGCAGCAATCGCAATGATCTTATTGGGCACTCCGTCAGGCAGTGTGATAGGTGAGTCAGCAAAAAGCGCTTCAAGCGAAGGAGCAACCAAAGCCGTATCGATAAAGTAAAATAGTGCCCCGCGACGTTTAAGCTCAGGGATGACTTGGTTAAAGCCTCTATCTATTTCAGCCAGTGAGAAAGACGGTTTCTCAACCACAAACAGAAGGTCTTGAGTGTCGAGAGCATTACTCACTTGTTCAATGATGGAGAGATGTGTGCCAACTGGCGTGAGAACGAAGGCCGCAGCAACATCAGTATGTGAGTGAACCTGCAAAAACGCATTAAGATTGGCGTAGCAAGCGGAGTAAGGGAATTGGAACTGAGATACAAAGGACTTGGGATGTTGAACTGCAGGATCGATAGCGACGATATCAAAGTGAGAACTTAGGGTGTGCAGAAGGCTTTCATACAAACCCACCACAGACGATTTAGCGTTCCCTAGTCCACCAAATACTAATACGACCTTGTTCATAAGCGACTTCACCATCCACACAATTCACCGTGACAGACTAGCAAATTTTATTGGCAGACCAGCTACTTTTTACCAATCAATAGCCCCACATTTTGTTTTCGTAAATGCAACTTCGATGTGTAGAGGAAAGTGCGCGATTGTTAATCAGCTAAGGCCTCAATCGCTTGTTGGACGGAAGTAAAATGGATTTTGATGATGCAGCGCTGCGCTTGGGCAAACTCGTGTTTTTGAATCAGTTCTGTCACTTGCTGTACGCTCAATGTTTGTGGCAAAAGGTCCAATTCCAACGTGTTATTAGCACCATTTCTCAATGCAAAGCAATGGCCTTGCGTATCAATCACAATGTCATCCTGACCCCAAATCAATGCTTGGCACTCGGCGTTTAACTGCTCTGATGAAGCTAAGTACACCAGTTCGTCGTCGCCATCGAGTTTGAGCAAACAAGGCCATGTGATCATTGCGTTACCTTAATATTTGGATTAAGTCATTTGAAGTTGAACTCGAGCTAAACAAGCTACGTAAGGCAAGTACGATACACAAAGCCTTAAGAGAGCAAAAGGCTTTATGCTTGGTGTAATAGTTCGTTTTCAGTTGGCAGGTGTGCTTGCTTAAAAACTGGACCCCGGCTGTTGTAAGAATTCCACTTCTTCTGCGGTGCTATCACGGCCTAAAATCGTATTGCGGTGTGGGTAGCGACCAAAGCGATCGATGATCACTTTATGCTTTAGCTCGAACTCGTAATTAGATTCTCGCCCAAGAGCTTTGAACAGCTTCTCTGCCTCTTCATGAATTCGCTTAGATTCACTGTGCATAAATGGCATGTACAAGAAGCTGCGTTCAACGTCCGTCAATTCTTGGTCTAAGCCTAAACGAATTACCTCTTGTGCCAAGGCAAGCGCGAGGGCATCTTGAGCGAATGCTTTGGGTGTATTGCGGTAAACATTGCGAGAGAATTGGTCGAGCACAATGATCTCTGCGAGTCGACCTTGCGCTGTCTCTCGCCAGTCAAACAATTCAGATTGAGCGGCTTGCTCTAAGGTGGTGAGAAAGCGCGTTTCGATTTGTTTATCGACGTCGGCGCTGCTCACAAACCAGTCTTTTGGTTCCAGTTCTTCAAACCAGAAAGTTAGGATATCTTGGTACATGGTTGCTTCCCTGATAGAAAAAGAGCTAGGAGTATAACCCCTAGCTCTTGGTTTGGCTTATCGACCGTAAGTCTCTTGGATGTAGTGCTCAAACTGCTCACACATCTGCTCGTCTGAGACTGAGTTGCTTGCAAGCTCTTTGCTGCCATCCACCACTTTGATGCTGGCATTTAAAGACGCCACAGAGGCACGTTCACGAGTTTGCAGCGAGGCAATTTTTTTCTGCTGCACTTCCCATGCTTGTTCTGGCGATAGGTTACATACGTCCGCCAGATACTTAGCGTTAAAGCCTTCACCCGTTAGGCTAACGATAGTCTCGTTGTGCGATAGGTGATTACCCGCATGCCAGTAATGTTTCGCCAGTAGCGGACCAATCTCTGGGTTGTCAGTCAGGTAGCCAAACTTGTCGAGAAAGTAAGCGCGAGTCTGGTAAACCGCCATGTGTGCTAGCAAGTAACCGTGGTAGGCACACGCTGCTTCATCAGACAGAAGGTGTGGAATTGCCATCAATGGGCGTGGGCTGCATTCCAAACCAATAATTTGCTTTTCACAATCGCGTGCCAGTTTAGTGATGCGCTCTGGCGTCAGTTCTTCATCGCTTAATTGGTAAAGCGCACGTTCAAAATACGGCACAACCAAAATGCTGCGCTCTTCGTACGCTTTGAATGGCTGACGGCTGTTGATCATCGCTTGGATGATCTCATCCGGTACTGGGTTACCTTCTGCGTCCAACGCGTATTGTTTTAGCCAATCGGCATCGGTCAACAGGCTGTCACAGAACATGGATTGTGTTTCTGCGTATGCCATGGAAGTTGGTGCGAACTCTTGAGAGAAACACGGCGCGTTCATCTTCACGTTAGCGAAGTGTGCAGCGTGACCCCCTTCGTGGAACAGAGTATTGATGCCATCGTAGCCGCTGCCAACTTGGTCTGGCTTCGCGTTACTGGTGAAGTTCACCTGCGCGGCAACCCATTCACCTTGGTTGTAGAACGATGGGATAGGGCCATGGCAGAAACCGTTCGGGTATTTGCCTTTGCGATCAAGCAGGTCTAGTGTAAGTTCTGCGCCTGAGTATTCGATGTTAAGACGGCCGAACGATTCTACCCAGCGACGTAGTGATTTTGAGAACGGTACGTACGGGTCTAGGTCACGCATGACGTCACCCGCGAACGAGTAAATAAAGTTGTAGCCAGTCAGTGCGCTTTGACCTTTTTGCTCAGCAAGGTTTGCCAAGCTGCTTAGGTGAGCATCGCGCGTGCGCTGTTCAAAGTCATCTAAGATGCTGAACAGTTGCTCTGAGCTCATCTTTTCCGTCTTCTTCACTGAGTAGTCAAAGAAGGTCTCGTAGCCCAAAGAGCGTGCGAACTGGTTACGCAGTTTGATCAGCTCAATAAAGCCGTTTTGTAGCAACCATTGCTCAAGGTCGAGCAGCGTTTGGTGCGCAGATTGACGCACTTCTTCGTGATTATTAGCGCGAATGGTCGAAGACAATACTGGCAACGAGCCCTCGGTTTGTTCACCGTTTTCATTGGTAAACGTCAGAACGTGATTTTGCTTTTTCTCGAACAACTCGGCTTCAAATGCAATCAGATCATTCTTTTGCGCTTGAGCTTGTTCGCCTTCAATTGCATGCGATTCAAACGTTGCCAACCAGCCTTGCAGACCAATTTGCGTTTGCTGTTTCTCTTGTGGCTCAGCGATTGTTTCAGCCGCTTCAAGTTGTGCTTTGATAGCAGAGATTTGCTCGGCGTTGCTTAAGAAATTGGTCCAAGCGGTTTGTGCTTTTGTCGAACCATCGTGGTCGTCGCTGATGCCCATGTACGTCTCCCAAAAGAAATCTTCTTTGGTGCGATGGATAGCGAGGTAACGTTGGTTGAGGTCGTTTAGGTATTCCGTTGCAGTCATTTTGATCCTTCAAATGTTTGCTTTATTGAGGTTTTTATCGTCGTCGATTATTACACGCCTAAGCAGCAGAAGGAATGCGAAATCCATTTGTTATGTTTATGGCTTGTAAACAGGGATTTACCGGACTTTTTACATGTGCAGGCGTCAGTCACAAAATCTTTCCGTTTTTGATTAGAAATCGTGGAGTGCAGTTTATACAATTCGGTCTTTCGCAGTGGTGCTGAAAGTAAGGAAAATAGTAATGAAAACAAGAATAACAGTGGGCTTAATGGGGTTAACATTAGCAGGATGCTCAACGACGCCGCCAACCAATGACCAAGTGCAGATCATAGAAAAAAACTGCGCTGTGATACTGAGTGAATCTGCAAACTCAGAACAGCGTCAGAATGCTTACAACCAGTTAATCGAAAGCTATAGCGAGCGTTATGTGGATGCCAACAATCGAAAACAGTCGACAAGCTGGGACTTGTTTCGCCAAAACGTCATTCATGATGGGAATGGTCAGTTAACCCGAGAATTTATCGAAGTAAGTGACTGGGGTTGTGCGAATGGCAATTATCTAGAAGAGGTGCATCTGTTTGTAGAGGAAGCGCAAACCTCTGGTCTGTAATGAATAAGCCGAGCGATGGCTCACTCGGCTAAAAGGTTGTGGTCTTGTTGACGCGTATCCTAGAGATTATTCCTCAGGGTATTCGCCCATACCTTGCGTTTGCCCTTCTGCTTTCCAATGCTCGCCTGGGTCAAAAGCTTCATCGCATAGATCGACGGTGTAGCCCATCTCGGTAATTTCTTTCAGGGTGAGGTTGTCAGCAATTTTGGCAATGTCGCCCGCCTTGTTCCGCAGTTCCATAGTCTCCCTCCGGTCACTGTGTGGTTGTCGGTTCAAGTCGCGCCAAGTACAAAAACTTGGGTGGCTCGGCTATAAGTATAAGCAGTGATGCTCGACTTTACGGGTAGGTAGCCATAAATAATTTAAGGTTAATTGCGTGATGTTTCACTTTGGCGTTGATTTCAGTTCAATATCATGGCGATAGAAGACAAAGTGTGATTTATTGACGCCTCAATCGTGGAATTTTAGGAACGGAAATGGTGATTCTCGACCACACACTCGCGCAGCAAATTGTCGATCGCACCATGTCGATCATTGGTCATAACATCAATGTGATGAACGCGGCAGGGACCATTATTGGTAGCGGCGATGCTGAGCGCATTGGTCAAAAGCATGATGGTGCAGTGCTGGCGCTGAATCATGGTGACTCGCTAGAGTTGGATGAGCAAAGTTGCCAATCATTGCAAGGCGTGAAACCGGGCATCAATATGCTGCTGCACTTTAAAGGTGAAGTGGTGGGCGTGTTGGGTGTCACTGGCAACCCTGAACACATCCGAGCGTTCGCTCAGTTAGTGAAGATGACAGCAGAACTGACGATTGAACAAGCTTCGCTGGTGGAGCAATTGCAATGGGATCGTCGCCATCAAGAAGAGTTTGTCTCAGCATGGTTGAACCAACAACTTAGTGATTCCGAGTTGCACGATTGGGCGCAGCGTCTTTCCATCGATTTAGCAACACCCCGAGTTGCTGTCGTGATCGAGCTTAAAGCAGAGAATGTTCCTGTTAGTTTGAACAGCGTGCGCGGCCTAGTTGACGTGCTGTATCGGTCTGAAGATAAGCCGTTGGTGGCGATCATGTCGATGAATGAAATCGTCGTTCTCAAGCCTTTACGTTCCTCTTCGAATAGCGACCAAAGTGTGCTGGATAGTATTCAGCGCCGCTTAACGGCCAATCAAATTGATGATGTCCGTCTCGCGATTGGGCAACGTTTTGATAGCGCACTACAGCTTCCTCTTTCCTACCAAAGTGCAAAGCAGGTGCTTGCTGTTGGTCGTCGCTCTCATCCAGAACAAACCATGCTGGGCTTCTCTGAATATCGCTTACCTGTGTTACTCGCCCCCTTAGCCGACTCTTGGCAAGGTGAACAACTCGCTCAAGCGATGGCGACTTTGGTTTCGGCAGACAAATCTGGACAGTTAGTAAAAACTTTAGAAGCGTATTTTCAAGCCAATGGTAACGCCAATGACTGCGCTAACGCTTTGTATATTCATAGAAATACCTTGAGATATCGTCTGGATAAAATCAGTGAAGTGACGGGCATCTCGACGCAAGATTTTACGGGATTGACCGAGCTGTATATTGCAAGTCAGTTAAGAAAGCTAAATTAGCTGGTTGTGCAAATGCACAAAATGATTCAAGCATAGTCAGCATTGTTTGGATGGTTGACTAAAGAATGTGCCGAAATTTTAAGTGAGAATAGCCACATTGATGACGTACAACTTGTCGCTCGCAGCGTGCTGTTTTCAGGAGAATGAAATGAAAGTTGTGATTGCCCCAGATTCGTTTAAAGAGAGCTTGACCGCCAAACAAGTGAGTGACGCGATCAAGACGGGTTTGTCTCATGTTTGGCACGATGCAGAATTCGTTACGGTACCTGTTGCTGATGGTGGTGAAGGGACAGTTCAATCTTTGATTGATGCGACTGAGGGCGAGCAGGTTTTCGTGACCATAAAAGGCCCACTTGGCAATGATGTGAAGGCGTTTTACGGCATTCTAGGTGACGGTGAAACCGCAGTGATCGAGATGGCAGAGGCAAGTGGTTTGCACCTTGTGCCAAGTGAGCAACGTGACCCAAAAAACACCAGCAGCTTTGGTACTGGTCAGTTAATTTTGAATGCGCTTGATCGCGGTATTCAACGCTTGATTATTGGCCTGGGTGGCAGCGCAACCAATGACGGCGGCACGGGTATGTTGGCGGCGTTGGGTGTTAAGTTTTTGGACGGTGATGGTCAGCCAATCACACCCAACAGTGGCGGTTTAGTTGAGCTAGTAAGCATTGATGTGTCTGGTCTCGACGCTCGCTTAGCGAACTGCGAAGTGCTGGTGGCATGCGATGTGGACAACCCATTGTGTGGCGAGAAAGGTGCATCAGCGATTTTTGGCCCACAGAAGGGCGCGACGCCGGCGGATGTAGAGCTGTTAGATTCTGCTCTAAGTAAATACGGTGTACTGACAGAGCAGGTGACAGGCAAGCATGTGCTGACTCAAAAAGGCGCGGGCGCCGCCGGTGGTATGGGCGCAGCGTTGCTTGGTTACTTACCAGCACGACTTAAGCCGGGTATCGAGATTGTGCTAGAAACCGTAAAGCTCGCAGAGCATGTAGCTGACGCTGATATTGTCTTTACTGGCGAAGGCCGTATTGATTACCAAACTGTGCATGGCAAGACACCAATGGGTGTGGCGAAAGTGGCGAAAGAATACGGTTTGCCTGTCATTGCCTTAGCAGGTTGCACAGGTGATAACTTCCAAGCCGTCTACGAGTGCGGTATTGACGCAGTATTTGTATGTGTACCACGCGCAATGAGCTTACCAGAAGCTTTGGAAGAGGCGGAAGTGAACCTTACGAACTTGGCTGAAAACGTAGCCAGATTGTGGCAATTACCCCGTTAATTCTCTTATTGCTTTTGAATTTTTTATAGACAATATCGTCTTTCATTTAGAAAAAACGATATTGTCTCTGAAGTTAGCCTTTTAACCCATTAGAATCATTCAGTGTTGTTGAAGAGTAGGGGTATGGGGCTGAGCGGGTGGCGTGAGAGAATAATGCACGGACAGAAGGGCTGGTATCACACATAGAGCTGCGTACAATCCGACAAAGCTAGCATCATATTCAGTTGTCATCGCCACAACTAGCGGAGTTAAACCACCAAAAATAGACAATGCGATATTGTAACAAAGTCCAAGAACTACCGTTTGGTTTTTCGCTATTTGCGCGAGGACCACGGCTAAATTGGCGAGTATTATTGCAGAAATTATGCTTATGATGAGCATTCCTACGATGGCTACTTCTGTTATTGCGTGAGTTAATAGCCAGTAAGTGGGAAAATAAAGAAGTGCGCCAGCCAAAGAACTTGTTCTAAAAGCGTGTTTTGGCGTGGTTATCTTATCGGTTAAGTAACCAGATAATAGAATACATGCCAACAATAATGACGAGTTTATCAGCGAGAAGTGGGGAATATCGACTGATTTTTGCAAAATAGTGCTCGATAGATTTTGTATGTAAAAGACAACCGCCCCCCCCATCGAAATAAAGAATAGTGGTATCCACTGTCTTGGACTCTGCTTTGTTTTTTCTACAACAGTGTTGACTTCTTTAGGTAATTTAGAGCGAAACCAAAAACTGACAGCAATATTAACTCCACCAATGAGAAGTGGGATTCTCCATCCATAACTTTGCATTGCTTCACTTGAAAGTGTGAACTTTAGTGTTTCAACAATAGCGATAGACAATAAAACACCGACAATAGAGCTCGCCACAATGAGGCAGCTTGTTCTTGCTACTTCTTTTTTTGGGGAGTGGTTCGTTAAATAATTTATAACGGTTGGATACTCTCCTCCAAAACTAAATGCTTGGATAATTTGCAGAAAGAGAAAGTAAAAAACAACGTACTCAAGTTCAGTGGGCAGTGCGGCCATAGTGAGCGTTGCGAAACCAGTAAGGCTACTAGTCATTATTAATGCATTTTTTTTGCCGTAGTAGTCTGCGATGTTTCCAACGATATAGCCACCAAGAGGGCGTAGTAAAAAGCGTAAAGCAAACATCCCCCATATTAGAGTCGTAGCATTCTCATATCCATGATTTTCCATAATTTGAGTGAGAAAGGGGGCGATTGCTGCGAATACAGCAATATCATAAAACTCCATTGCATTGCCAGCAACGACAGCCAACCTTTGCTTCCAAGTCAATAGCATTAGATATTATTCCTCTGTATAAATTCTACTTGATTACATTCTGGGTCTAGAGCGAAAAAGTACGAAAAGAGACCTAATCTCGCTTTCTGTATTTCACTACATTGATAGTTTGGACTTAGTTTTTCTCTTGTTTTTTTTAGATCACTTACTTGCAAAGCAAAGTGACTGATACCTGTTTTTTTTAACTCAGGTAAAGTTTGTGAATTATTGATGGTTATGTCTTTTTGGTCCTCCTTTGGAAAGTTAAATAATTCAATATAAGTATGATTGCCACGCATCAATAAGATAGTGACGCCATCATCCTGATAAGAGCGGTATTTATCAAAGCCGATTTTTTCGTAGAAACGGCAACATTGTTCGAGATTTCGACATGTTATTGAGACATGGTGTAGTTGGATAGACATGCTTGAGCGATCCCCGATCTCTTGAGCGCATTAAAGAGGTATGAAGATGATTTTCCAGAGCAATTAAGCTTTCTTTTGATAGATTCAATTCTTTTTCTTTCTGCTGTCTCGCTACATCGATGAGTCCAAGCGATTTCTTTTATTGATTTCAGCTGTAAGAGCCATTGAATCGTTTGCATTTCTTTTTCTGAGAAAGTTAGGCCACCAAATGAGTATTGAGAAATATCGATGTTAATTAACGCTTCATCACTGGCCGGAGCGAGTTTAGGTGTGGGTATATTAAGGCAACTTGGTTTTTCCGTATGCCATATATTTTGAGCTAAAAAGCCTATTTTCGGTTTTAGTGAAGAAAGGTTCAAAATAGAACGAGCGCTGAGTGGTTGATTGGAAGCCAATGAAAGTATATCGATATATTCTTCGTTCTTTGTGGTAACATCCACTTTTTGTTCAGCATGTATCTTTTTGAGTATTTGCTTATGATCTTCATCTATTTTATCCCAGACATTTACACCCTCTCCACACCGTTTCCCAACGGATTTATACATATCTTCTGACCAATATTCTAAGTGCCAGCTGTAGTCTGTACAGATTGTTAATAGTTTATTTTGAACAGTATCTATTCTTGAAAATGCAACGTGAATCACGTTTCTATTATTGAAGCCAAGGTGGCTTTTAAATTTCTTGCATGCTTCTTCCATGTTTCTTTCTTCAACGTTCATATCTAAACACCTGAAAAATTGGCAAAATTTTACGGTTACCATATTTTTATGTATTTGTCAGGTTCTAAAATTAGTAACCTGACAATAAATATGAGATTAATGGATAATGTATACCACTGTTACATCAATTAATAAACTATATTTTATAAAATAGAAATATTAACTTAATTGTAGATAATTGATGATAAAATTGTCATAGAATAAACGTGATTTTGATCGTGATAGAATTATAAATAATTGGCATTTAATTTGGGGATAATAAAACTAGAAATGGTTTATCCGATAAAATAGTCAGAATTTTGACTCTGATTGATAATTTATTTCCAGCTGCTTCGCGAATGGAATCTGTGACTTGAATAACCGTGAGAGTACTAATCTCTCTTATACCTTGCCCCCCCTTAGTCGATCGGAGCCTTTTTAGCCATTTGTACTAAGGGGCTTTTTATTAAGTGATACAATGTCAACGATATCTATTGGTATCTTTGTATCGACTGTGACTAATTAGTTATTGCTAATATTTAAATCAAAGGTTGCAAGCCAAAACGTAAAATATACTTAAATGCGCTAAGAATATTGGTCTGCTGGAGAGTAAAATCTTACCTTTAATATTGTGTGGTTCGGGCGATCAATGCACCCGAGACTTCTGGTTGATTAGTAATGGAAGTCGCTAAGTTGATGAGGCGTTGTCTTCGAAGGTCTTGAAGTTGAGCTTGTTAACATTGTTCTCGTGCCCAATGCTTAGCGTATGAATATGTCATCTTAGTACTTCAGTGAGGAAGATTAAGTGATCAGATCGCATACACGCGAAAGAGTCCTAAAAAATCCCCAAGCTATAGGCTTGGGGATTTGTGTATAGGAGACAGCCCAATTACTGAGGCTTTGTTGTATCTGTGCTGAATGCTTGGAACGGAATGTCTGGAGCGACTATTTAACGTACTGAGAAATCAGTGCTGCCAGCGTTTCCATCGCAGGGAACCAGTTTTTCTCCGCTCCAAAGTTCGCTACGCTGAGACGAATACAGTTTTGATACTGTCCCTGAGTGCCGAATACCGAGCCGGGCAGAATGCTGATTTTGTGTTTGTTACAGGCTTGATAAAGCGCATAGCTGTCAGTTTTGGGTGGCAAGCGTAACCAAAGCAAGAATGAGCCTTGTACTGCATTGATTTGGTAGCGGTTTTTTAGTTCAAAGTGTGCATCTAAGCATTGATTGAGCATCTGCAAATATCGTCTCACGTTGGCTTGGTAAACACGGCACATACGCGCAGTGTGAGTGCGGTATTTGCCTGAGGTTAGAAAAGTGCCCACTGCCGATTGCATCAAGTTCAAACTGCCCATGTTTTCACATAACAGGTATTGCTCGACTTGAGCGCGATAACGTCCCGCCAACATCCAACCAATACGAAGGCGTGAATCGAGCGTTTTCGATAACGAGTTGACGTAAATCACTCGTTGCTTCTCGTCTAATTTGCGTAAGCTTGGCAAGGGTTTGTCGTAACTCAACGCACCAAACACGTCATCTTCAATGATTGGAATATCTCCAGAAACCTTAAGCAGCTGCTCACGTCTTTCAAGGGGCATCATTGAGCCTGTTGGGTTGGTGAAGTTTGGCGTTACAATAATGACTTTGATCTCCCACGTCGCCATGGCTTTTTCTAGCGCGTCTGGATCCATACCATCACGAGGACAACTAGGGATCTCGACCACTTGTAAACCGAGAGATTCGAGCATCAACAAGTTACCGAAATAGCAGGGGGATTCCACTGCCACAATGTCCCCTGTCTGTGTTGTTGCTCTGAGGGCAAGACTGATCGCTTGCTGTGCACCATGGGTGACCAAAAGATCATCCACGTTTGCAGGCGTTCCCAGATCTTGGGTGATCTTCGCCAGCTGTTTGACCAATAAGTCATCACCCGGTGGCAGTTGATAATGGCTGGAAATATGACTCTGTTGTCGACTCTGGCGGCCGATTTCGGCATACAAGCTTTTGATGGCTGGCGCATCAATGTTTGGGTGTGCTGAGCCCGTCGGAAGCAGCTCTTGATACTCGGGGTGGGTGAGGATTTGTTTGCATACCGAGAGCAAATCCACGCGCGTAGGCTTAGCAATCTTGGCTTCATGTCGCTCGGTTGGTTTTACTCGATAACCGGATTTTGGCACCGAGTAAACCATGCTTTGTGCTTCTAGTTCCTGATAAGCGCGGATCACTGTGTTCTTGCTTAGCTTGAGTTCAGTGCTCAATTGACGGATGGAAGGCAACTTGTCGTTTGGCTGATAAACCCCATTGCTGATCGCTTGTTTGAGATGCTTCTCGACGATCAAATACTTATTGGCATCAAGTGTACTTGCTAAATCTGTACCCATAAAAACACTTCCATCTGTCACTTTTTGAAAACACTGTACCTAACTACATTAGCAACATTCGAGATTTAAGAACATTCAAGATTTAAAAATAAGTAGAGTGAGAGCGAATCATGTTAATTAGAGCCATTCCTTTTGTATTTGTGATCCTTTGGGCTTCTGGATTTGTTGGTGCGCGATTTGGTTTGCAGTACGCCGAGCCTGCGACCTTGTTGTCGATTCGCATGGCGTTTAATGTCCTGCTGTTTCTGGTGATTGTGACTTTTCTGCGTCGTCGCATTCCAACGGGAAAAGATTTTTGGCACAGCTGCTTTGTCGGGATATTGATTCACGGCTTTTACCTGGGTGGAACGTACTTCGCCATCAGTTTGGGAATGCCGGCGGGCTTAAGTTCGCTACTCGTCGGGATACAGCCTATTTTAACGGCGGTATTGTTGGTGGCGTTCGCATCTGAGCAGTTCAAACCATCACAGTGGATTGGTTTGTCCTTGGGTTTTGTTGGTATTGCTATGGTGCTCATGGGTAAGATGGAGTGGCAATCAGATTTGCACAAAACCTTAGCGATTGGTGTGTGTCTGTCTTCGCTTTTTGGTATTACTGTTGGCACGCTGTATCAAAAGAAATACTGCCAACAAGTGGATATGGTGGGCGGCGCGACCGTGCAGTATCTAGCAGCATTGGCCATGTTCCTGCCCATCGCGATGCAGTTTGAAACCATGCAGGTGCAATGGACGACGGAGTTCATTCTGACCTTAATCTGGCTTGTGGTCGTGCTGTCTTGTGTGGCGATTCTGTTGTTGCTGTACATGGTGAAGAATGGTGCGGCATCGAGTGTTGCTTCTGTGTTTTACCTTGTGCCTCCGACCACGGCGCTTCAAGCTTGGTTTGCCTTCGGTGAGTCGTTTGATTGGATGGGCATTGTTGGTTTTGTCTTGGCGGCGACAGCGGTCTACTTAGTCGTGAAAAAGCCCAATTTATCAATGTTTAAATCAAATTTTGTACAGGGTAAAGGGAACATATACCTAAAGTAAGTGGAGGAACAACACGCTTACATATTACAAACTCTGCTCGATAGTGATACTTAGCTTCAATGCTATACAGTTCGCTACCCATTCTAGTTTAGATCGTGTGGTGTATATTTGGCCACAAGGGTACACCTTGGAACATGAAGCGTGCTAATACGTAAATCAAGCGTCGACGCGTTCGGTGGTTAGAGGGCAGGCTGCAGAAGGTTGTTATACATCAAGCAAACAGGCGCGAGCATAAAAGCATAAAGCCCCAAGTGCAGAACTTAGGGCTTTATTTATTAATGGGGCGGAAAAACTTAGCGAATCATTAAATCTCTGCGACCAACTTATTTAGCAAGCGAAGCATCTCTTTTTGCTCTGCTGGCTCTAGCGGACTCATCAACTCTTTATTAACAGCCAATGGAATTGGCAGCAAGGTTTCTTTGAGGCTTCGTCCTTCCTCCGTAAGGTAGATATGGAAAGAGCGTCGGCACTTTGGGTGGGGATGGCGTTCGACTAACCCTAACTTTTCCAACTTATCTAATGTACGAGTTGTGGTTGAATCTTCTACCTTTGATTTAGCTGCGATATCGCGCTGCGTCACGCCTTCTTCCTCCCACAAACACATCATGGTCGGCCACAGTGCAATAGTAAGCCCATGTTTTTTGAACTCGGCATCAAGTCGCTTAGCTGCATCGTTTGCAACGACATTGATCATCCAGCCAAAGTTGTCTTGTCTTTCAAACTGTTCGCTCATTTTTTACTCTTATGATAAAGCAACTATCACAATAGTAACCAAAGTTGCAGCAACAAGCACCCAGAAAGCATGGCTTTGTGGCGCGAGATAGACAATTTTTTGTTCCGTTAAGAGTGTGTGCTTGTTCATTTGGGCTTGTTTGCCCGTGATCATCGCTTTCACTAAGGGCTTACCTTTCAGCTTATAGAAAAAGATTGCACCAATATGTAAGGTGACCAGTAAAGGCAAAAGATCGGCGAAGGTTAGGTGTAACCACTCAACCTTCGCAAAGACGTTATCGTTAAGCCAAATATCGGAATATGGCCACGTATCGAATAGGCCACTGAGAGCCATTCCAGACATACACTGTAAAAGTAATGTCGTCAGTAATGCAGCCACCATCCAACCGCCAGCAGGATTATGCCCTACGGTCGCGGTCGACTTACCTCTCAAGTAAGAAATAACATCTTTTGGCCCGCGGAGAAACTGGCGAAACAAGCTGGTTTCGCTGCCGATCACTCCCCAAATTAATCGCCATAGTAACAAGGTAAATAGCATTAATCCCAATTGAGTGTGTGGCCCTATGCCAGACAGTCCTGATGCCATCAAAGCCATAAAAAGTAATGCCTGGGCCCAGTGATAAAGTCGCGTTGCTAAATCCCAAATTTTCATAATTACTTTAATCCTTTCTTTGTATGATGATCTTTTTGTGCAATTTACATAACAACAGTTGCGTGCGCAATATTTGTTATGTAAATTAAGTGCAAAATACAGCAAAAACGAAAATCAAGGAGAAAACAATGAGAAAGACATTGGCACTGATTGCACTTTTACCAACCATCTTTGTTCCTAGGATACTGATTGCACAAGATTTCAGCGTTCAAATCGAAACACGTCAGAGCGCATTTGATCAAATTGAGTCCCTGTCTAAAAAAGCAGGTAAAGAATTGAAAGGCAGCAATATCGACTGGAAGACCCTAGAGCAGATTGGGATTGAACTCACTCGTCAGAGCGCACAATTGCAGTATGCCTTTCCGCAAGGAAGTCAAGCCGATACCAGAGCAAAGAAAGAAGTGTGGGACAAACCTGATAACTTCAACCGTTTGATGCTGCAAATGGATGAAGGGTTTATGGATTTATATCATGCCGCACAGAGACAAGAATCCTCATTAGCTGAAGAAGGACTTAAACAGTCTCTGAATGCTTGCCGTAGCTGTCATCGTACGTACCGGAGTCGCTGGTAAGCTGACGGTCCAGACTTGGAATCTGTTTTGAAGTAAAACTAAAATGAATAAGTGAAAGGTAACTTCATGAAAAAAATCATTCTATTAAGCATACTTACATTGGCTTCTTTCTCTAACTTTGCTGCTGATTACAGTGTGGAGCTGGCTTGGAACACCGAGAAATCAGTGCCGCTCCTAAAAACAATACCAAAATTGAAGACCGTGTTTAGTCAATTGATTGAGCAAGGTGATGTTAAGGGTGTGTTCGTTACACAAAGTCCTATTGATGGTGAACCCGCAAAGATTCTGCATTTAGTGCTATCTGCAAAAAATAAAGCTGCAGTTGAGGCTAAGCTACAAGACTTCCCTTTTTTTCAGAAAGGTTACGTTAAAATCGCTAGCATCAAATCATTAGGGGCTAAATGGCTAGATAGCAATCCTGAAATTGAGAGCTATAGTGCGACTCTAAGCTGGAGAGAAGGTGTTGAAACGTTCGAAATGAACCGTGTTTTGGGTATCGATTTACAGCGAGTGATTAGCTTGAATAACTCTGGCTCTGTTACTTCATCTTATATCAATACCCAACTATTAGAGGATGGTACTGAGCGTCCGATTTACTCTATCGATGTATTGGCGAAAGGTGCTCAGCAGGCGCAGAGCCTGATGCACTCTTTCGAGGCGGTAAGACTTGGGTATGCAACTTTTGAAATTGAATACTTGGGTAAGAAGTTGGATATGAAAAGCTAACTAAGCATTTATGTTTAAAGCGCCAGATACAGACGCAGCATGTCTTTGTGCTGGATACCGTTCTCCCAAATTGGTTCTGGGTAGTGGAGTAAGAAGTGATCTTTATCCACGCTCTCTACCCTGAAACCCAAGCGTTGATAGTAAGTCAGTTGATAACCAAAGGTTCCCGTTCCTAATATCAACTTACGGATGCTTTAAGACCATTTTCTGACTCATCAGGTATTTGCCGTTGGGCAGCAGCACTTCACCCAGCTCTCCACAATGCTCGAAGCCAAATTTTTCATACAAGGTAATCGCTCGCTGATTGCTCTTATAAACGTGAAGTGCGATGGTGTCATAGCCATATTGCCAGCCGCTTTGAATAGCAGTCTCAAGTAGCTTCTTTCCTAACCCTTGGTTTCGATATTGTTGGTCTATATGAATGCCGAGGAAGCCAGTTTTGGCAAATTCACCACCTTCGTAGCCACACATTTCAGCTGGGAAAATTTCAATGCTGCCGACTAAGCGTTTTTCATCAAAGGCCACAAACTGGGGAATGGACTCTTTCTCTACACGAGTGATTACCTCATTCAGCATTGTTTTGTCTGGCGCTGGCGAGCGTAAGTATTCTCCTTCCTCATAAACGCGATTCCAGAGCGAAATAAAGTGGTCAATGTCGTTGACGGTAATCGGTCTAATCTGCATTCATCTTCCTTGACTGGTGCATAAAGTTTAGTGGCTTAAGTGTATTTGTGTGTATGCCGGTTAGATGCGTAGCAACTTGGACAAACAACGTATTTGATTTGGGATGGGTTCGCTTGGCGCAGGGAGGTTTTTAGGGTTGAACCAAACGACGTTTAACCCTGCGTCCATTGCTGGGTAAATGTCTTTTTCTGGTAAGTCGCCAACCATGGTGAGTTGGCTCGGCTCAACGCCCAATTGTTTTGCGACCGCAAGATAAAAATCCGGCTGATGCTTGGCAATACCAAGGTTTGCAAAGCAAAAGTAGCCAGAGAGGTATTGGTCGAGTCCAACTCGTTGAAAGGCTTTTTGTACATCTTCCATCGCTGAATCTGATGCGCTGGTTGCGATATAAACTTGGTTATCTTGTGTGAGTTGAGCCAGAGTCTCTTTGGCTTGAGGAACGGTTTCAACGTGTTCCCAATCGCACATTTTTCCTTGTGCGTGAGGAAAATCGACCATCAAGGTGTTTCCCCAATCGAAAAGATATATCATGTTCGAATCTCCTTTATACCCAAGTAACCTCGAGATGCTTGGTTCAGCGAGAATGACTTGGTTTGTAGACGCGCGGCGATTTAAAGGTTTGGTGGGCCCAAATCAAGAATCGACAACAAAGTATACAAGCCAAGACAACTCGCCCTTTGGGAGCGTTTCATTGACTCGATCTCTGCTTCAAACAACTTGGAAAGAGCTAGCTATTACACTGCGTTGTTTTCCTTGACCTCGAATCAATGACAACGCTCTGAATCCTGCATCTTGAAGTCACTTGGGTATATCCGTACATCATATCGTCTTTTCGAAAAGGGAAGGAAAGCGTGAAAGATAAATGCGATTCACGTAAGCTTTAATGCTGAAATTCGCTTAAATGTCGTGATCGTTACAAACATTTCATCATAAGGCGGGAGTTGGGAACAAAGCCCAGTCTGTCATAAAACTGCTGTGCGTCACGGTTAAACTCCATCACTTCCAATCGCACTTGGATCGCACCAGATTCACGAGCCCACTGCTCGACAGTTGCCATTAAGGCGCGGCCTACGCCTTTTGATTTCTGATTTTCATCGACAACGATGGTGCCAATGCGGCAAATCGGGTCTTTGATTAAAAAGCTAATGGTTTCATTTTGTGTGATGGTAGCGGTTATAAAACCAAGTACTTGTTGGCCTTCCTCTGCGACGAGAAACAATCGTTCTTCATCAGCTAACATATTCCTCAAAAAAGTTCTGTCTTCTTCTGATGGAGCAACAAATGCCTGTGGTGCATAAAGGTGGTGAAGCTCGTTGATCTGTTTGTTTAAATCAAAAAGTGCGTCGAGATCGTCGGGTGTCGCTGATCTGATTTTCATTACTGTTCCCTAATTTCCGCCTGCGAGATCGATAAACGAACCTGTGACATAAGAAGCTTCATCACTGAGTAGCCACGCGATGGCATTGGCCACTTCACCTACCGTGCCACCCCGCTTGAGAGGGATTTTTTCACTGAGCCTGTCGACTCGATTCGGTTCGCCGCCATCGGCATGAATATCGGTGTAAATACAGCCGGGGCGAACACCGTTTACACGAATGTTTTGCTCAGCTAATTCCAAAGATAACCCCTTGGTTAGTGAGTCCATTGCGCCTTTAGAGGCAGCGTAATCAACGTATTCAAATGGCGCACCAGAGCGGGATGCGGCAGAAGAAACATTAACAATCGCATTGCCAGATTCAAATCGTTTTGCTGCTTCTCTACAACAAAGAAAACAGCTCGTCACATTAGCGTTCATCACAGTTTGGAATCGCTCAAGGCTCATGTCCGCAAGACGAGATTGAGTGAATAAGATGCCCACGTTGTTGACGAGGTGAGTGACTTTACCGAGTGCTTGTTCGGTTTGTTCAAACAATGAGAGTACCTGCTGCTCATCGGAAACATCCGCTTTGATGGCGATGGCTATACCGCCAATCTCTTCAATCTCTCGAACAACTTGCGCGGCAGCCTCGACTTGCGCGCGATAGTTAACGCATACGGCGTAGCCTTGTTTGGCGAGTAATTTGGCGGTTGCGGCTCCGATGCCTCGGCTTGCGCCTGTGATGATGACTACTTTCTGCAAAACACGTCCTTATTTTTGTCGTGAATATTATTTGTGTAATGAATAGAGCTTATCTGCGTACTTTCTCCCACCTATTTCATAGGCTTCGGGGATGGTCTCGGTGAGTTTGAAGCCACATTTTTCCAGCACTCGCTCAGAGCCAATATTGCCCTCTGTGACCGTGGCGGAAAACTGAGAAATCTTGTGCTGCTCAAACGCCCACTCTATCACACCGGTAAGGGATTCCGTACCAAACTGTTGGCCATAAAATTCTGGCAGCAATAAATACCCGACTTCAGCAATGCTATCTTGTAATACAAATCCTGTGATGCCGATTGGTCGTGCGCTTTGTTTTTCATAAATCACCAAACATAACCAATGCTCGCTTTGCGGTGTCCATGCAGGTAACCGCGATTCGAAATTTTGGCGCATTTCCTCATCGGTCGGTGGGTCAAAACAAAGCGCGATGATTTGTGGTTCGCTACTCAAGCGGCGATACAGATCCCAATCACTTTTCGTTAGCGGTTTAAGCTCCGTTCTTGGGGTGGAAATGGGTAGAGATAACACGTTTGAATCGCCTCCATGTGATCGAGTTTTTATATCTCACACAAACATATCAAAAGTGCTTTGATAAACAACATCTATCGTTATGGCGAATAGGTTTGGTCAAGAAAGATTTTTCGGATATATGGAATATGCTAAGGAGTCTCTCGATAACGAAAAATAAGTCACCACCTAGGGTGTACGTATGACTCAGATCAATTACCAGATACTACTAAAGCGGTAAACATGCGACAAAGCATGTGAACTTGTAAACATTTATTTCTAATTATGTCAATTAAAAAACGTTATATCGCCGCAATGGTGGCAGTGGGTATTGGTGTGGGCTGGCTAACTTTAGGTGGCACGCAGCAGTGATGCATTACACATCTGACACTGAGTTCTGTCTCTCTTGTCACTCTATGGAAATCCCTTGTAAAGAGTACCAAGGCTCAGTGCACTTCAGTAACGCCAAAGGTATTCGCGCAGAATGTTCCGACTGTCACATTCCGAAAGAGCCAATGGATTACTTGGTCACTAAAATCCGCGCTTCAAAAGACATCTACCATGAGTTTGTAACAGGTAAGATCGACACGCCAGAGAAGTATGAAGCACACCGTACTGAACTTGCTGAGATGGTTTGGGAGCAGTTCCGTGAAAACGATTCGGCAACCTGTCGTTCTTGTCACGACTTCGATGCAATGGAAGAGTTCGAGCAATCACGTGATGCGGCGAAGATGCACGCATACGGCAAAGCGAATGACCAAACGTGTATCGACTGTCACAAAGGCGTAGCGCACTTCGCTCCAGAAGCGGAACTTGATAGCAAAGCGTTTGAAACGCTGATGAGCTTCACTACCAAGACAGCAGCCGATGCGAAAGTGGTTTACCCAGTGACGTCTATCAGCATCGGTGACTTTGGTACAGTGAACCCAACAACCATAGTGGACAGCTGCAGCGAAGCACGCGGATATTGTTCTACCTATCACCACATCGTTCGAGCGTAACGATATGACCATGACAGGTGACTACAGTAACCAACACCTAGTACCAATGAAGCAAGTGGTTGAGCCTCAAGGTGAAGCTCGTAACGACTTTGATGTATTCGCGGACATGGCAGAACTACTTGCTCCGGGCGGACGTGATGTTTACACCGAAGGCAAGACTGAAATGGAATGGCTATACGGCTTCTATAAAGCGGCGCAGCAAGGCGGTCGTGGCCAGCGCATCGCAATGCCAAACTTCAGCACATTCTGGGAAGATAACCAATTGATCGAAATGAAGTGGAACGAGAAGAACGCGCAGTTCGTTCGTTATGCTGAATTCCGTGAAAACCCAATCATGAGCCCACTAGGTACGCCAAGTGGTAAATTCGAGATCTTCTCTAAGACGATTGAAGGCTACCAGCTTGAAGATTGTCCTCCACACCCAACATGGATGGAGTCACAGAGTACACAGGTAATGCAACAGATGGCGAGCTTCAGCTAATGACGGCGCACACGGCGCATCGTCTACACAGCCAGTTCAACTACGCGAAGATTCGTGAAGAGTACGCGATTGCTGACCGTGAGCCAATTTCTATCCACCCAGAAGACGCAAAATCGCGTGGTATTAAGACCGGCGATCTTGTTCGTGCCTTCAATGGCCGTGGTCAAGTTCTAGTTGGTGCATTGGTTACCGATGGCATCAAGCAAGGTTCAGTATGTATTCACGAAGGTGGCTAGCCAGATCTAGATCCGAAAACAGGCATCTGTAAAAACGGTGGCTGTAACGTTCTAACGCTCGATATTCCAACCTCTCGCCTTGCGAACGGTTGTGCGGCGAAATCTGCATTGGTTCGTATCGAGAAGTACGAAGGCCCAGTGCTAGAGCTAACGGCATTTACACCGCCTAAGAACGGTTAAGCTCAGTCAGAACCAAAGATACAAAACTAAAGAAGCCAGCAACTTGCTGGCTTCTTTTTTCTCTATTTTTTAAGGCGTTTACTTGATTGCTAAGGTAAAAAAAGGCGCTCTTTTAGTTATTTGAAATCTAGGCAGTAAGGTAAATACCACAGCGACAAACACCACTGAACCAATCAAGTCCTCAATCCGGTGCATGCCGAGCCACAAGCGACTGTACGCCACGCCCATTGCCCACACCCATAAGGTAGCGGCAGAGAAATAGCACTTGTTTTGCAAAAATAACCCACCAAAGAAGGCTAAACAGATAGAAACGAAAATCGTATGACCAGATGGGAAAGAGTAATCTTTTTCACCTTGCCAGTGGCGAGTACGCCATTCGCTGACTTTCTCAGAAATTTGCCCAATAACATTCGCTTGCTGAGCGGTTTCTAGTTGATAAAACGCTTCTGGATGCTCAATCAATTGCTCTGCGGCAAGCAATTCGGTGTAGGGACGCGGGCTTTCTGTCATCAGCTTTAAGCCTGTTTTGCTGGCAAAACCAATCACTAGTAACAATCCCAGCATGGAGAGTTTTTGCATCCAGTCAGACTGGCTTGGCTTGAAGCGGTAAAGTGATAACACCAACAGCGTTAGAGTGATCAAAAAGCCTTTACTGCCCGCAGAGTCGGTTAGCAGAGTAAAGAGAATGCCTGTGCCGTCAGAAACGTGAGAAGTAAGATCGTGATACGAGGCAAACAGCGAAAGTGGGATGATGCCAAGAATGAACAAGGCGAGCATCATCAAACCGTATTTTTTAGTTTTCATGAAAAGTCATACAGCAGTCGAAAATAGGCGGCTATCTTACGACAATCGATGTGACAAACTTATCAACGCTCTGTCAATTCGGTCTTGAAAGTGACATTGCAGGTCTCCGTTGTGAAAGGAGGGGCTGTTGAAAGTACTGAAAGGCAAACGCGCTCATCCACAAGCGCTTTGTTCAGGAGTGAGCAAGGTTAGCTCATCAAACCCAATAGATACTCCGACGCGGCTTTTGGATCTTCCGCGTGGCAAATTGCTGAAACCAAAGCCAAGCCATGAACACCGGTGGCGCTAAGCTGCGGAATGTTACTTTCGTTAATGCCGCCAATGGCAACAATCGGCAGTGAAGTCGTCTCTAACGCCATTTTCAACCCATCAATACCCCAATGCTTTTTGGTGTTGGTTTTGGTTGGCGTCGCGAAGATCGCACTCAAACCGATGTAATCAATCGGCAGAGAGTCGGCTTCTGCAAGCTGCTCTTCATTTTCGATAGATAAACCGAGAATTTTGTTTGGGCCAATCAACTCACGAGCAATGATTGCTGGCATGTCTGATTGCCCGAGGTGGACCCCATCAGCATCGACAGCCAGTGCAACATCAACGCGGTCATTGATGATCAAAGGCACATCGGTATCTTTAAGGATGTTTTTGACGGCTTGAGCTCGTTCGATAAACGCACGCACATCACCGTGTTTTTCGCGGACTTGTACCATGGTCACGCCACCTTCCACGGCTTTTTTCACAACACGCTTTAGTGTGGCTAAATCTTGTTGGTCATCGGTGACCAAATATAAACGATAGGCGTTCATTGGGTTTCCTTTAAGCCTCTCATTGAAAGAGGATTGAGAGGCTAGTGTTAAAAGAGATAAAAGCTTATTGCACGTGCAGCTTTAGGCGTTTGGCCAGTGTTTCTTCATCCAACTGATAAAGCTCATCCAACAAGTTTATTTGCAGGCTACCTGGGCCGCGAGCTTGTTCCGCTGCAATCTCTCCAACAACGCCTAGTACCGCCGCTGCAGCAAGTCCGGTGTTATCACCAACAGCAGCAAAAGCGCCTGTAAGAGCCGTTAGCGTACAACCCATTCCGGTTACGTATGGCATCATCTCGTGACCGTTGTTTAGCTGCACAGTTTGCTCTTTCGTGACGATGTAATCAGTCTCGCCAGAAATCACCACACTTGCACCATACTCTGCGACTAAGAAGTTCGCTGCGCCAAGTGCTGTGTCGCTGCTGTCTAACGCATCGACGCCTTTGCTTTGTGCTTGCTCGCCAGCGAGTGCAATGATTTCTGAGGCGTTACCACGAATGATCAGCTTATTTGCAAGGCGAGCGATCTCACGTGATGTCTCTGTACGTAGTGAGCTTGCTCCGCAACCGACTGGGTCGAGTATAACGATTTTACCATTGGTATTGGCTTGCTCTACGGCATAGCTCATACGCGGTGTCCAAACGCTGTCTAGGGTACCGATGTTGATAACCAGTGCGCCAGCGAACGACATCATCTCTGCCATTTCCTGCTTGGAGTGCGCCATGATTGGAGAAGCACCGATGGCCAATAGCGCGTTTGCCGTGTTGTTCATCACCACGTAGTTTGTGATGTTGACGACTAACGGCTTTTGCTGGCGCACTGCGGTTAATGCTTCGGTGATTTGTTCAATTAGCATGAGACTCTCCGATTAATCTTGCTGAGCGTTCAGGCCTTGTTGCCAGAATGCCACTTCCATACGCGTTGCAGTTTTGAATACCTGAATCAGGTTTTGACCGCGCTGGCTATTGATATCGATTTCCGCCAATAACTGATTAAAGTGTTCTGCACCTTTTGCGACACCAGATTGGAATTCCTCACCACCGTAGAGGTTGATCCAACTTGCGTATGGATTGCCTTCGAGTACTGTCTTTTCATCTTCAATCAGCATCTTACCGATAACGGCATAACCGATAGAGCAAGGAGCAAGTGCTGCGTAAAGATCAACAAGATCGCCCGTCATGCCAGCATCCAATACGTAGCGGGTGTAAGCCACAGTGCCGAAATCTTCTGGCTCGCTTTCTAGGTCGGACTCCGTCAGCCCCCATTGCTCACAGTAAGTCACGTGGTGGGCGATTTCAGAATCGAGCAATGCATGTACGCTTGGGAGAGCGCGGCGCATGTCATCCAAAGTACGCGCTTTGTAGATCGCTAATGCGTAAGCTCGGGCGTACTGCTTTAGGAAAAGAAAATCCTGTTTTAGGTAATGCAGAAAGCAAGGCTGAGCCAGAGTGCCTTGCGCCAATTGCTGCACGAAAGCATGCTCAGTGTATTCTTGCCAATCTTGGCGGCAAGCGTCGATCAAATCTTGGTATTTCATTATGGGTATCTCGTTATCAAAAGACCCTAGGCTTGGATCCTAAGGTCAGTAGAATTAGTCAAAGCTCGGTACGTAATCTTTCGCTTTTGGCAGTGTTTCGATGATTTTTTGTGAATACATGAATTTGGCATAATCATCGTAGCGTTTCAGATCTACTGCAGATGGACGAAGAGCGAAACGAGTTAGCGTGTCGTTCCAAGCGCGTTGGTTAAGCTCGTTGTTGAGGGTGTCTGGTGAATAAGCCACGAACTCTTTCCACGACTCATTTGGATGGTTAACGATGTAAGTGGTTGCTTGCTCTAGCGCTTTGTTGAATGCCTTGATGGCTTCTTTGTCGTAGGTTTTTGCATTGGCTACGAAGACTAACTCGTCATACGCTGGTACTCCGTGTTCTTCAGGGAAGAAGGCCTTAGCTTTATAACCTTCTAGTGCAAGTTGGTTGGTTTCGAAGTTACGTAGACCGCCCCAAATCGCATCCACCTTGCCAGACGCAAGAGACGAAGACAGTGCCCATCCTACGTTGATGATTTGTACGTCAGAAAACTTCACGTCCTCTTGAGCTAGCATGGTGCCGATAGTCGCTTCTTCGTTGCCTGCGATCGCAATACCGATCTTCTTGCCTTTCAAGTCGCCAAGGTTTTCATTCTTACCGTTGTCCAACACCATCAGCGTGTTGAGTGGCGTAGCAATCAAAGTCGCAGAGCGGATTAGTGGCAAACCAGCTGCGACATCGATAGTTAGGCTTGGTTGGTAAGAAATCGCCATGTCGACTTTACCCGCCGCGACCAACTTAGGTGGCGTGCTTGGATCTGCGGGCTCCTGAATGTTGACCTTCAAACCTTGTTCTTTGAAGTAACCACGCTCTTTGGCAATAACGATAGGACCATGGTTTGGATTGACGAACCAATCCAACATCAGTGTCATCTCTTTTTCAGCGGCAAGCACGTTGGTTGATACCACTGAAGCGAGTAGAGCAGCAGCGCTCATAAGTTTGTTTTTATTCACGGGTTCTTCCTTTTCTTTCCCAATTTCCTTTGGTTATTTTTTGCAATTACTTGCTTTCCCAAGGGATGGCTTTTTTCAATAATTTATCGGTGATGAAGTAGAGTGCGATAGACAGCACGGCGAGGATAAACAGCGCCGCAAACATCTCATCAATGATCATGCGAGCGTTGGCTTGGAGCATCAGATAACCCAAGCCTTCACTTGAACCTACCCACTCACCGACCACTGCTCCAATGGGCGCAATAACGACGGCAACACGAATACCTGAGGCTAAAGTTGGTAGGGCGGCAGGCAATTGAATATGACGAAGTAGCTGCCATTTAGACGCGCCCATGGTCTTGGCAAGATCGAGGTAACCTGTTGGTGTATTGCGTAAGCCGTCGTAGCAACATGTCGTGACGGGGAAAAAGATGATGATCGCCGCCATGACGACTTTCGACGCAATGCCGTAACCAAGCCAAAGCATGAGCACTGGCGCGATGGCGAACACAGGGATCGCTTGGCTAGCAATCAGAATGGGCAGTAACCAACGCTTCAGCGGCTCAAACATCAGCATTTGCAATGCGAACAGCAAACCCATCGACAATCCAAGCGCTAAGCCAAGTAAGATCTCTTGCGCGGTAACCCAAGTATGTTTGAGCAAGACATCGTAACGAGTGACCAATCTATCCAGCACTTCAATTGGTGAAGGTAAGATGAAGCTTGGCATGTCGAATATCACAACAACCAACTGCCACAATCCCAAGATCACCGCTGTGCTGATGACTAAGCGCAGAGCCGGATGGGTCACGCGTTCTTTTATACTAATACGTGTCGAAACGGAGTTGTACTGAGTCATATCACTCATAGTCTTTCTCCAATTGATCCAAAATCGCTTGTTGTAGCGCCGCGCATTCTCCATCGAGAACTCGTGGAGGCGTAGAACCCGGAACAATTAAGTGCTGAGCTTGCGCAGGCGTGCCTTGCAGTACATAGAGTTGGTGAGCCAATCGCACCGCTTCTTGTGGGTCGTGGGTAATAAGAACAACCGTCTTATCTTTCAGTAATTCGGCAGACAAGGTTTGCAACTTATGGCGAGTAACCGCGTCCAACGCAGAGAAAGGCTCATCCATCAGAACTAGAGGCTTGTCTTGCATCAGAGTGCGGGCAAGGGCTACACGCTGTCTCATGCCGCCAGAGAGCTGAGCTGGCTTAGCATCCGCGTAATCGGCGAGTCCCACTTGGCTTAGTAAAGTCAGTGCTCGTTGTTTATTTTGCTCTGGTGATTGGTCTTGAGAAAATCGAGAACTTAGGCAGACGTTGTCTAACACATTTAACCACGGCAACAACAAGTCTTGTTGTGCCATGTAGGCGATACGTTCGTGCAGAGCGATGCCATCCGTTGTGGTTAATTCACCATGCCATTCGACTTTGTCGTCTAACAAACCCGCTAGATAACGAAGGATCGTCGTTTTTCCGCAACCACTACGACCAAGTAACACAGTCCATTGATTGGCAGGGATGGTCATACTCAACCCTGATAATGTTGGTGTTTGGCTGTCTTTGTATTGTAGACTTGCTTCGGTAAGCTGAATGCCGAGTGCATTAGCGCACATCTTTACTTTTCCCAAAATTAGGACCTGCAAAAAAGTGGTTCACAGGGCCGTGACCTTTACCGACATCCAATTCGTCTGCGTGCGCGATAGCTTGGCTAATGTACTGCTTACCAAGGTGCACTGCTTTGTGCAGGTTGTTGCCTTGGCCAAGGTAAGACGCGATAGCAGAAGACAGCGTGCAGCCAGTGCCATGGGTGTTTTTGGTTGGAAAGCGTTTAGCGCTGATTAACTCGGTGCTGTCTTGCATGATCAGCAGATCGTTGCTGTTTTCGTCTTTTTCTAAGTGGCCGCCTTTTAACAGCACCGCTTTTGCACCGAGCGCGCGTAAATCAGCAATCATATCGTTCATTTCAGATTCTGACTGAGGGACTGGCTTACCCGTCAAGGCTGCGCCTTCTGGTAGGTTAGGGGTAATGATGTCTGCGAGCGGAATCAATTCTTCTTTTAAAGTGCTGATTGCCGATTGTTCCAGTAATAGATCACCGCTGGTGGCCACCATTACAGGGTCAATCACGAGGTGTTTTGGTTGGTATTGTTTAATTTTGTTGGCAACGACTTTGATGATGTTGGAGTCGGCCAGCATGCCTACTTTGACTGCAACGATGTTGAGGTCGGTAAATACCGCATCAAGTTGGCTCTCTACATGGTCGAGAGGAATGGGGAAAATCGCAGAAACGCCTTGGGTATTTTGCGAGGTGATAGCGGTAATCACCGAACAGGCAAAGCTGCCAGTCGCGGACATCGCTTTAATATCTGCTTGAATGCCTGCGCCGCCGCCGCTGTCAGAACCTGCAATCGTCAACACAATCGGTGTATCTATTGAAGTTGTAGCGTGTGGTTGGGTTAATTGTTTTTCTTGGCTTGACTGCTGCGCCATGGTCGCTCCTATTACAGACGTAAAGGAACTGACTTGGCCATTGAAGATCTGTGTATGGATCTGTTGAGGCTAGCTGCGTCGATACAGATTTGAGGCAGGCTAGTGGCAAAGTGATGATAGTTCCCTACGTCAGTGCTAACTGAATCAGGTTCAACGGGTCTCGAATTTCGATCTCAGCCGATGCATAAACTGCAAGGGCCCCCCGACTATTTCGTTATGATAATAGCAGTTCACTCAGTTACGGTGCACGTGTTTTTTCCGGCTAAGAGGGGGCAATCGATTAAATATGAGACTTGAGAGCGGTAACGAGAGAACCAAATTTAGAGTAAATGACGTGCTGCATTGAAATTGGCAGTTCAAGACACTATCTAATAATGAGATATCGACATAATACGTAACGAATCGTTCTTTGATTTAGCAAGGATTAGCACAAAACAAGGTTAAAAAAGTGTTAATATTTAACGCGTTGCCAATATGTCTTTGGGTCATTCAATTTATGATATGACTTTAATAAACAGGGTCTAACTCAAAGATGGGGAAGGCTAGGACGATCAGCGAGCAAGGAGATTTCATGCTTAATTCTGTAACAGCGAAAGCGGTGATCGATCATGCCCTCTTTTTAGGGGCTGATTTCGCTGAGCTATTCGTTGAACACCATCAAACCAACACTGTCCAGATCGCATCTGGTGAGGTGGACAAGGTTAACTCGGGTATCGATTTTGGTATCGGTATTCGTCTCTTCTTCGGTCATAAAGTGCTTTACGGTTACACCAACAGCACAGATGAAGCCGAACTAAAACGCGTAACTTCACTGCTTGCAGCAAAAGACAAGCGTGAGCAAATCGCCTCAGCAGGTTCTCTCAACCTGAACCGCTACCCAATTCAACATGGATGTCGTATGCCACTTGGCAAAGACGCGAACCTAGATTCTAAAATCGCTTTCCTATTGCAAGTAGACCAAGCCGCACGCGCAGAGAGTGAACATATCAGCCAGTTCATTGGCAGTGTGCTTCAGCGCGAACAACAAGTGTCTATCTTCAACTCTGAAGGTCTACACGTTGACGATACTCGTCACTACATCCGAGTTGCTGGTAATACTGTCGCGCAAAAAGGTAATGAGCAGTCTTCTGGTATGGAAGGTCCAGGCGCTCTTGCTGGTTGGGAGTTCAGTGAACAACTTGATGCGAAAGAGCTAGGTCAAACTATCGCGCAGCAAGCGTTAGTAAAACTTGGTGCAGATGCGTGCCCATCGGGTGAAATGCCAGTGGTAATTGGTAACGGCTTTGGCGGCGTTATCTTCCACGAAGCTTGTGGTCACTTGCTAGAAACCACTTCGGTTGCGAAGAAAGCGTCAGTATTCCACGACAAGATGGGCGAAATGATTGCTCACACCGCAGTGAATGCTGTCGATGATGGCACCATGACCAACGAATGGGGCTCGATTCACGTTGATGACGAAGGCATGAAGACTCAGCGCACTCAATTGATCAAAGACGGTAAGCTAACCAGCTTTATGGTCGATAAAATGGGTGGCATGAAGACAGGTTACGAACCTACTGGTTCTGGTCGTCGTCAAAACTACAAGTTCGCACCAACCTCACGCATGCGTAACACCTTTATCGAAGAAGGCGAGCATTCACTCGATGACATGCTGGCAGGTATTGAACGCGGCATCTATGCGAAGAAGATGGGCGGCGGCTCGGTTCAACCGGGAACGGGCGAGTTCAACTTTGCCGTTCGTGAAGCTTACCTCATTGAAAATGGCAAAATCACCAAGCCTCTGAAAACAGCAACGCTGATCAGCACGGGTCCAAAAGTGCTGAAAGAAATTAGTATGGTCGGCAAAGACATGGCGCTTGCGCCTGGCATGTGTGGTTCCGTGAGTGGTTCAGTGCCAACAACAGTCGGTCAGCCAACGCTGAAAGTAGATAACATTCTGGTAGGAGGCGGTAACTAATGAGCCAAGAAAAACAACTTCTTAATGCGGTTGATTACGTCCTATCAGAAGCAAAGCGTCAAGGCGCAGAAGCGGACGTCATTGTAAACCGCAACAGCAGCTTTTCTCTAAAAGCGAACCAAGGGCAGTTGGATGAGTACAAAGTAAGCTCAAGCCAAGTTCTGGGTGTTCGTGTTGTGAAAGATGCGCGTGTCGCAACGAGCTACTCTGAATCGTTAGAACAACCGAGCTTAGATTTGATGCTGACTAATGCACTGCAAAGCGCTCGTTTTTCCAAGCAAGACGAACACCAGACCATTAGTTGCGTGAACAGCCAAATCACGACTGACGTGGCTGAGATTGCTCAAGAAGACACAACTTCGGTTGATGAAAAGATTGAAATGTCTCTCGCTCTTGAGCAAGGCGTAGTCGCTCTGCCTCACGCTTCTAGCGCACCCTACAATGGTTACAGCGATGGCGAAACACAATTAATCATTGCCAATACACAAGGCTCGTTGTGCCAACACTTCGAACGCTCGTTCACTTGTTACGCGTACACCTTGTTTGAAAAAGACGGCAAACAGTCGATGGCTGGGCAAATGTCACTTGGTCGTCGTTTTGATGAGTTGAACCCCGCTTACTGTATCGAAGGTGGTTACAACCTTGCTCGTGATCTTCTTGACGGTGCTCCGGTTGCGACGGGTAACTACCCAGCAATTTTCCATATCAATGCGCTAACAAGTTTGTTCGGTGCTTTTGGCAGTGCTTTCTCTGGCGTAAGCGCTATGAAAGGCATTACGCCATTGGGTGACAAGCTTGGCCAACGTATTGCGAGTGATTTGATTACCTTTACCGACGCGGCCTACATGCCAAATGGTATGGCAATTTCGGGCTTTGATAGTGAGGGTTTTGCTACTCAAGACAACGTCATGATTGCTAATGGTGAATTGAAAACTTTGCTACACAACAGCCAGACGGCGAGTTACTTGGGCGCAGTATCTACCGCAAGTGCTGCTCGCGGTGCAAAATCGAGCTTAGACGTATCAGCGAATCACAAAGTGATTGCGACAGGCAACAGCAGTGCGTCAGAAGTGAAAGCGGGTGAGTACCTAGAGTTAGTTGAACTGCAGGGTGTTCACTCTGGCGCGGATGCAGTGAGTGGTGATTTCTCGTTTGGCGCGAGTGGCTTCTTGTGTCGTGATGGTGAGCGCATTCAACCAGTACGTGGTATTACGGTTGCGGGTAACTTCTACAAGATGCTGCAAGAAGTTGAGGCAGTAGGTGATACTCAGCTTATTAGCGATAGTCGCACCTTCTTTGCTCCAGACGTACGCTTTGCCCGTTTGAGAATTGGTGGTAAATAACCCCAGCATTCCTATAGAAACAAAAAAGAGGACTCAATGGAGTCCTCTTTCTTTTATAGAGTGATTAACTCGCGAGAATTAAAACTCGCGGATGTCCAACTCATTGTGGATCAATACCACACACTGAGAAGCGAAAAGCATCTTAGGACCTAAGCTGATCTTCTCTGTGCCAAGGCGCTTCAAGCTGTTATAAGACTTCTTCGGCATCGGAATATGGTCAGTTAGCAAGAAACATGGGTTTCCACCGATTTCAGCATCACGAACAAATTCGCCTTTTTTATCCAACATATATAGTTGGTGATCTTCTGCCAGTTCTTGCACTAGGCGTTCAAAGCTGACGGTACGAACGGTGATACCAGACTCGACTTCACGAAGCTGCTCTTTACCCATACCAACAGAAGCGTCTAAAGCGCGAGCCACTGCTGCGATCAAGGTTGACTCATGGAAGCCGCCAATGTTGGTGATGTCGTTGGAGCGAATGGTAATGGTACGTGAGAAATCTTTTGTGCTTTCTAAAACCAAGTGAACAACCACATCTTCACGGTGTGATTGAGCAACGAACATAGTGTTCATCATGGTATGAGCAAGAATCTCTGTATGCGCTTCATTACCAACACCTTCTAACAGTGCTTTGCTGGTGGTTGGTGCCGCGCGAGCTCGTAAAACAAAAGAGCGCATGAATTTAGCCTCTATGTAGGAAGAGTGAATGCGCGGAAGTATATACCCAAGCAGGGAAGGGATGCGAGTTTAATAGCAAATGTGAACTTACTTACAAAGCTTCGATTGTCGTGCGGAGTGTGCTGGTTAGAATAGAGACAACCTGTTAGGAGCAGTATATGGAAATCAAAAAAATAAACAAACAAGTCTATAGAAAGAAGGTCAACCTAGTGATTGGTGGCTTTGTTGCCTTGCTTGCTATCTCTTCTCTTGCTTTTAGTACTTTATTAATTGTCTTGTTCGGTAATACAGATGTAGTACCTGAACAGTCGACGGGGAACTTTCACTGGAACTTAATTGGTGTTGTACTTGCCTTAGCCACTTCACTGTCTATGTTGAACCAACTCAAAACACGTCCCTATATGGATGAAGTGTTGTATGTCTGGAAACTCAAGCAGCTGCACAACAAGATCTTTCGCAAACTGAAAAGCATTAAAGCCGCTTCTGCTGAGCACGATGTAAAAGCGCTGACGATCCTTAAGTTCTACTATACGACTCAAAGTCAGGTGTTTGAGTTAGACAACAACACGTTAACGATGAGCAGTGTAAATAAAGAATTAGAGGCTATTGAACAAATCGAAGCGGCGCAATCACTGGATCTGGATATCACGCGCTTTGAAGAGTCTTGGATAGACACATATTGATTGCCTATTTGCTACTTGAAGTTAACAACTAAGTGTTAAAAATAAGCGTTTGAGTGAGATTTCATCACTCGACGCTTTTTTTTAAGTTTATTTCTAAAAAAGGGTTGCCAAGAAAAATCATCTCCCTATAATGCGCCTCCGTTGTCAGGGCAAAGCGGAAACGCAAAAGTGGTTGGCAATGAGGTGAAAGAAAAGCTTCTAAAAATTAATTTAAAAAAGTGTTTGACACTAAGAATTAATTCCTTAGAATACGCCTCCGCTTCGATAGCAAAGCTTACGAAGCAAGCTCTTTAACAATATAGACCTATCAATCTGTGTGGGCACTCGTTGATGATAATCCAATTAGATACCTCGGTATCAAATTAGGTTTCAATGAAGCGAAGTGACCATTGAATCGAAAGATTCAGCACAGTCAATTCAAACATTACTTTATGTAATGTTCAGTATTCATTGAGCCGACAAAATCTTAAATTGAAGAGTTTGATCATGGCTCAGATTGAACGCTGGCGGCAGGCCTAACACATGCAAGTCGAGCGGAAACGAGTTATCTGAACCTTCGGGGAACGATAACGGCGTCGAGCGGCGGACGGGTGAGTAATGCCTAGGAAATTGCCCTGATGTGGGGGATAACCATTGGAAACGATGGCTAATACCGCATAATGCCTACGGGCCAAAGAGGGGGACCTTCGGGCCTCTCGCGTCAGGATATGCCTAGGTGGGATTAGCTAGTTGGTGAGGTAAGGGCTCACCAAGGCGACGATCCCTAGCTGGTCTGAGAGGATGATCAGCCACACTGGAACTGAGACACGGTCCAGACTCCTACGGGAGGCAGCAGTGGGGAATATTGCACAATGGGCGCAAGCCTGATGCAGCCATGCCGCGTGTGTGAAGAAGGCCTTCGGGTTGTAAAGCACTTTCAGTCGTGAGGAAGGTAGTGTAGTTAATAGCTGCATTATTTGACGTTAGCGACAGAAGAAGCACCGGCTAACTCCGTGCCAGCAGCCGCGGTAATACGGAGGGTGCGAGCGTTAATCGGAATTACTGGGCGTAAAGCGCATGCAGGTGGTTTGTTAAGTCAGATGTGAAAGCCCGGGGCTCAACCTCGGAATTGCATTTGAAACTGGCAGACTAGAGTACTGTAGAGGGGGGTAGAATTTCAGGTGTAGCGGTGAAATGCGTAGAGATCTGAAGGAATACCGGTGGCGAAGGCGGCCCCCTGGACAGATACTGACACTCAGATGCGAAAGCGTGGGGAGCAAACAGGATTAGATACCCTGGTAGTCCACGCCGTAAACGATGTCTACTTGGAGGTTGTGGCCTTGAGCCGTGGCTTTCGGAGCTAACGCGTTAAGTAGACCGCCTGGGGAGTACGGTCGCAAGATTAAAACTCAAATGAATTGACGGGGGCCCGCACAAGCGGTGGAGCATGTGGTTTAATTCGATGCAACGCGAAGAACCTTACCTACTCTTGACATCCAGAGAACTTTCCAGAGATGGATTGGTGCCTTCGGGAACTCTGAGACAGGTGCTGCATGGCTGTCGTCAGCTCGTGTTGTGAAATGTTGGGTTAAGTCCCGCAACGAGCGCAACCCTTATCCTTGTTTGCCAGCGAGTAATGTCGGGAACTCCAGGGAGACTGCCGGTGATAAACCGGAGGAAGGTGGGGACGACGTCAAGTCATCATGGCCCTTACGAGTAGGGCTACACACGTGCTACAATGGCGCATACAGAGGGCGGCCAACTTGCGAGAGTGAGCGAATCCCAAAAAGTGCGTCGTAGTCCGGATCGGAGTCTGCAACTCGACTCCGTGAAGTCGGAATCGCTAGTAATCGTGGATCAGAATGCCACGGTGAATACGTTCCCGGGCCTTGTACACACCGCCCGTCACACCATGGGAGTGGGCTGCAAAAGAAGTAGGTAGTCTAACCTTCGGGAGGACGCTTACCACTTTGTGGTTCATGACTGGGGTGAAGTCGTAACAAGGTAGCGCTAGGGGAACCTGGCGCTGGATCACCTCCTTATACGATACGGATAGTTTGCTTTCACTTTTAAAAAGTGAAGACAAATGAGTCACAATGAGTGTCCACACAGATTGATACGGTTTATAAAGTAAAAGAGATAGAACATCTCCCAAGATGTTCAACTTAGTGTCCCGTTCGTCTAGAGGCCTAGGACACCGCCCTTTCACGGCGGTAACAGGGGTTCGACTCCCCTACGGGATACCATTGGGTCGTTAGCTCAGTTGGTAGAGCAGTTGACTTTTAATCAATTGGTCGCAGGTTCGAATCCTGCACGACCCACCATTCTTTAAGAATGACTCTGAAGATGGGGCTATAGCTCAGCTGGGAGAGCGCCTGCCTTGCACGCAGGAGGTCTGCGGTTCGATCCCGCATAGCTCCACCATTCTTGACGTCTACCACAAGACGAAAAACTTATGTGGGCGATTAGCTCAGTTGGGAGAGCACCTGCCTTACAAGCAGGGGGTCACTGGTTCGAGCCCGGTATCGCCCACCATCTTTAAACATTCTCTCTTGAGAGTTTTTAAAAATGGTTACTTCATAAGAAGTGATTAGCTCTTTAACAATTTGGAAAGCTGACAAAACAATCTTTAAGATTGTTTGTAAAGTTCTCAAAGTATTCTTAATTGAATACTCCAAACAACACATTCAAGTGTTCTTGGGTTTTGCGAAAGCAAAACATATTTGAGTCCGGCAAAATCGAAAGCTATCTCGCTCATTCAAATAATGAGATAGCGACTTTGGTTGTTTAACTTCAATTCGAAACTCCTTCGGGTTGTATGGTTAAGTGACTAAGCGTACACGGTGGATGCCTTGGCAGTCAGAGGCGATGAAGGACGTATTAACTTGCGATAAGCCCAGATTAGGTAGTAAAAACCATTTGAGTCTGGGATTTCCGAATGGGGAAACCCACTAGCATAAGCTGGTATCGCTGCGTGAATACATAGCGCAGCGAGGCGAACCGGGGGAACTGAAACATCTAAGTACCCCGAGGAAAAGAAATCAACCGAGATTCCGAAAGTAGCGGCGAGCGAAATTGGACTAGCCCTTAAGCTTTTTATGCGTCAGGTGAAACTTCTGGAAAGTTGTGCGATACAGGGTGATAGCCCCGTAACCGGCAACGCATTTAAAGTGAAATCGAGTAGGGCGGGACACGTGATATCCTGTCTGAATATGGGGGGACCATCCTCCAAGGCTAAATACTACTGACTGACCGATAGTGAACCAGTACCGTGAGGGAAAGGCGAAAAGAACCCCTGTGAGGGGAGTGAAATAGAACCTGAAACCGTGTACGTACAAGCAGTAGGAGCACCTTCGTGGTGTGACTGCGTACCTTTTGTATAATGGGTCAGCGACTTATATTCAGTGGCAAGGTTAACCATCTAGGGGAGCCGTAGGGAAACCGAGTCTTAACTGGGCGTTCAGTCTCTGGATATAGACCCGAAACCAGGTGATCTAGCCATGGGCAGGTTGAAGGTTGAGTAACATCAACTGGAGGACCGAACCGACTAATGTTGAAAAATTAGCGGATGACTTGTGGCTAGGGGTGAAAGGCCAATCAAACCTGGAGATAGCTGGTTCTCCCCGAAAGCTATTTAGGTAGCGCCTCGGACGAATACTACTGGGGGTAGAGCACTGTTAAGGCTAGGGGGTCATCCCGACTTACCAACCCTTTGCAAACTCCGAATACCAGTAAGTACTATCCGGGAGACACACGGCGGGTGCTAACGTCCGTCGTGGAGAGGGAAACAACCCAGACCGCCAGCTAAGGTCCCAAATTACTACTAAGTGGGAAACGATGTGGGAAGGCTCAGACAGCCAGGATGTTGGCTTAGAAGCAGCCATCATTTAAAGAAAGCGTAATAGCTCACTGGTCGAGTCGGCCTGCGCGGAAGATGTAACGGGGCTAAGTAGTAAACCGAAGCTGCGGCAATGCACTTTAGTGCATTGGGTAGGGGAGCGTTCTGTAAGCGGTTGAAGGTGTGTGGTAACGCATGCTGGACGTATCAGAAGTGCGAATGCTGACATGAGTAACGATAAAGGGGGTGAAAAACCCCCTCGCCGGAAGACCAAGGGTTCCTGTCCAACGTTAATCGGGGCAGGGTAAGTCGACCCCTAAGGCGAGGCCGAAAGGCGTAGTCGATGGGAAACGGGTTAATATTCCCGTACTTCTTACAATTGCGATGGGGGGACGGAGAAGGCTAGGTGGGCCTGGCGACGGTTGTCCAGGTTCAAGTGCGTAGGCTGAGAGATTAGGTAAATCCGGTTTCTCTTAAGGCTGAGACACGACGTCGAGCTACTACGGTAGTGAAGTCATTGATGCCATGCTTCCAGGAAAAGCCTCTAAGCTTCAGATTGTAAGGAATCGTACCCCAAACCGACACAGGTGGTCGGGTAGAGAATACCAAGGCGCTTGAGAGAACTCGGGTGAAGGAACTAGGCAAAATGGTACCGTAACTTCGGGAGAAGGTACGCTCTCGACGGTGAAGTCCCTCGCGGATGGAGCTATTGAGAGTCGCAGATACCAGGTGGCTGCAACTGTTTATTAAAAACACAGCACTGTGCAAAATCGTAAGATGACGTATACGGTGTGACGCCTGCCCGGTGCCGGAAGGTTAATTGATGGGGTTAGACTTCGGTCGAAGCTCTTGATCGAAGCCCCGGTAAACGGCGGCCGTAACTATAACGGTCCTAAGGTAGCGAAATTCCTTGTCGGGTAAGTTCCGACCTGCACGAATGGCGTAATGATGGCCACGCTGTCTCCACCCGAGACTCAGTGAAATTGAAATCGCTGTGAAGATGCAGTGTACCCGCGGCTAGACGGAAAGACCCCGTGAACCTTTACTACAGCTTGGCACTGAACATTGACCCTACATGTGTAGGATAGGTGGGAGGCTTTGAAACTAGTACGCCAGTATTAGTGGAGCCGTCCTTGAAATACCACCCTTGTAGTGTTGATGTTCTAACGTCGACCCCTTATCGGGGTTGCGGACAGTGCCTGGTGGGTAGTTTGACTGGGGCGGTCTCCTCCCAAAGCGTAACGGAGGAGCACGAAGGTGGGCTAATCACGGTTGGACATCGTGAGGTTAGTGCAATGGCATAAGCCCGCTTGACTGCGAGAATGACAATTCGAGCAGGTGCGAAAGCAGGTCATAGTGATCCGGTGGTTCTGAATGGAAGGGCCATCGCTCAACGGATAAAAGGTACTCCGGGGATAACAGGCTGATACCGCCCAAGAGTTCATATCGACGGCGGTGTTTGGCACCTCGATGTCGGCTCATCACATCCTGGGGCTGAAGTCGGTCCCAAGGGTATGGCTGTTCGCCATTTAAAGTGGTACGCGAGCTGGGTTTAGAACGTCGTGAGACAGTTCGGTCCCTATCTGCCGTGGGCGTTGGAAGATTGAAGGGGGCTGCTCCTAGTACGAGAGGACCGGAGTGGACGAACCTCTGGTGTTCGGGTTGTGTCGCCAGACGCATTGCCCGGTAGCTAAGTTCGGAATCGATAACCGCTGAAAGCATCTAAGCGGGAAGCGAGCCCTGAGATGAGTCTTCCCTGATACTTTAAGTATCCTAAAGGGTTGTTCGAGACTAGAACGTTGATAGGCAGGGTGTGTAAGCGTTGTGAGGCGTTGAGCTAACCTGTACTAATTGCCCGTGAGGCTTAACCATACAACACCCAAGGGGTTTTGATGGACTCAAAGCAAGAACGAATTGAATGTGTAAGAACTGAAACAGCTTTCCGAATTAAAGAATTTGCTTGGCGACCATAGCGATTTGGACCCACCTGACTTCCATTCCGAACTCAGAAGTGAAACGAATTAGCGCCGATGGTAGTGTGGGGCTTCCCCATGTGAGAGTAGGACATCGCCAGGCTTTAATATCGCTTTTAGATAGATCTAAAGGCAAAACTAAGAATTAGCATCATTAGTGTAAGACTAAATTTTAGTAACAATTTGTGGAGAGATGGCTGAGTGGTTGAAAGCACCGGTCTTGAAAACCGGCATACGTTAATAGCGTATCTAGGGTTCAAATCCCTATCTCTCCGCCACTATTAAGAAGCCTCGCTAGAAATAGCGAGGCTTTTTTCATTTCTGACGTTTGAGAATTAGACGGAATTTGCATTAAGTCCCAAGTCAGTCGCGACTTAGGATTAGTCGTCCTCGAACTCAGTCACTAAAAAGAAAGCCTGTTGAGAAATCAACGGGCTTTCGTCGTTTTTAGCATTTGAAAGTTGTCTAAGGTTTCACCTTCTAATAAGTTGAAAAGTGCGCATGTTGCACTGTCACTCGCCGTTTAAATAGATTTCAACCAAAACACAACTTACTGAATTTAAAATACAAAAAAGCCCAAGCTAGCTGCTTGGGCTTTTCAATATCCGTTGCTTCTTAGAGTTATTAGAACTCTTTTGGAGCGAAACCTGTCATTACGTCTAGGCGCAGTTCTTTACCCACTTTAGTCAATGGGTGAACGATAACTAGGCCGCGTACACGCTTTTTAAGCTTGCCGATATCTGCTTGCTCTGCTTTAGTGATTTCACGAGAGAATGGCATATCAAGCAGGCTTTTACGCTCTTTGTTTAGCTCGTAAGTTTGCTTGTGCTTAAGTTGATTTAGTTTCTTGGTTAGATCGTCAACTTCATTCGTGAACTTAGTAATCATTTCATGATCACCACGAGAACGTGCCGCATCCAGTTTGCGTTGGCAAGTATCTAAACGGTTGTGCAGCTTTTGAATATCGGTTTTTATGCTCATGGTAATTGGACTCAAATTTTTAATGGTCGAGGAGTATAGCATAGCTGAAATTCAACGCTCTACTATACTGCTCGATCTATTGATTTAGTTGAGCAGTTCATTACCTGACGGGTTGCCGGTAAAGAAAGCATCCACGTTGCTTAGAGTCACGGACGCGATGTTATTCAGAGCTTCATGAGTCAAGAATGCTTGGTGGCCAGTGAACAATACGTTGTGGCATGCAGATAAGCGGCGGAATACGTCATCAACAATTACGTCATTTGATTTGTCTTGGAAGAATAAGTCTTTCTCATTGTCATAGACGTCCAAACCAAGTGCACCAATCTTGCCTTGTTTCAATGCTTCGATGGCCGCCACGGAGTCTAGTAACTCGCCACGGCTGGTATTGATGATCATTACGCCATCCTTCATTTGCGAGAAGGAATTCTCGTTGAGGAGGTGATAGTTTTCTTTGCTCATTGGGCAGTGCAAAGAAATAACATCGGCCTGCGCATAGATTTCTTCAAGAGAGCAGTAGCGTGCGCCCATTTCCAACGCAAGTGGGTTTTCATATGGATCGTAGCATAGTATTTCCATGCCCAAACCTTTAAAGATGCGCATGGTTGCGATACCAATTTTGCCCGTACCGACGACACCTACGGTTTTGCCATGGAAGTTAAAACCCACTAAGCCTTCCAAGTTGAAGTTAGCATCACGAGTACGTTGGTATGCTTTATGTAGGCGTCTGTTTAAACACATCATCATGCCGACGGTGTGCTCTGCGACCGCCTCTGGCGAATAAGCAGGGACGCGCACCACTTGCAGCCCGAACTCTTTTGCTGCTTTTAAATCTACCTTATCAAAGCCTGCACAACGCATGGCGATCAACTTAGTGCCACCGAGAGAAAGCTGTTTAAGTACTGGAGCTGACAAATCGTCATTTACAAATGCGCACACCACTTCGCAGCCTTGTGCCATTTTGGCAGTCTTAGAGGTCAATCGAAAATCATGAAAATGGAATACGAAGTCACGATGATTTTTGATTTTGTTAAAAGACGCTTCGTCATAGGATTTTGCACTGAAAAAAGCGATGTTGAGCATAATACCCTCTCTATTTTTGCTGGATTTATAAAGCAATATCCTTATAAAGTAATCCAAGTTCGTTACGAAGAATAGCGAAATTTGCACACATTCAGTTTGCTTTAGAATCACCACCTGACTAGCATGGGTTCTCTTTTTTGTTTTCCCTATGAGTGGGTGAGTTAGGCGTTCTGGCGATGTCAGTAAAATGGTTGTCTTTAATCTTGTGTTGTACGTTTGTGTCCGGTGCTCAGGCTGCGGTCGACTTGGTCAAAGTTGATAAGTCAAAACGCAGAATGTATCTGATGGACAATGGCGAAGTGGTTAAAGAATATCGGATTGCGTTAGGGGCTAATCCGAAAGGACACAAGCAAGAAGAGGGTGACAATAGAACGCCGGAAGGAGATTACACGCTAGTTTACGTGATTAACGACTCCGCTTTCTATCGCTCCGTTCATATCAGTTACCCAGATGCAATTGATCGTTTGGAGGCGCATCGAAGAGGAGTTTCTCCTGGTGGTGCGATTAAAATTCACGGCCTAAAAAATGGAGAGGCTCAAGCTCCACAGTTTATTCAGAGCTTTGACTGGACCAATGGTTGTATCGCCATTACCAATGAAGAGATGGATGAATTTATCAGGCTCGTCAAAATGGGAACTCCGATTAATATCGAGTGGTAGTGGAGCTCCATTTCCGAGTTTATTTTTAAGGCATAAAACGGCTTGGGTGATCACTAAAGATACCATCCAATGCAGGTAGGTGTTTTAGCTTGTTGGGGTTGTTCACGGTATAACACATCACCTTATAACCCGCTTGTTGCAGCTTCTTGATTTGACGAGAACGCACCCAGTTAATATTGAGGTTACAGCTGTAAGCATTAACTTCTTCCAATAATAATCGGTTCTTACGAGTAAAAAACTCGCTCAAAACACCTAGCCTATAGCCTTCACAGTGCTTGTGTAGTGCCCTGATAACCTCGTGACTAAAGCTCGATAAAAGGATGTGCTCTTTAGCTAATGGGCCTTCTAGTAGAGTATGAGTGACCATCTTGGCAACATCTTCCGCTGAATGATGATCGACTTTCACTTCGATATTCAGGTTTAGGTCATTTGCCGCGGCGAGTTCTAGTAGCTCTGTTAGAGTCATGATGGATTCGTTGGCAAATTCATTGCTAAACCAACGACCAAAATCTAACGCCTTGAGCTCAGCAAGGGTCATTTGATCAATACGACCTTTGCCGTTACTGCAACGGTTCACGGTATGATCGTGGCAAACTACTAGTACGTTGTCTTTGGTTGGTTGCACGTCAATTTCAACCCAAGTCAGTCCCATATCAATAGCAGCTTGAACGCTGACTTTTGTGTTTTCCGGGTATTTACCTGCCACACCTCGGTGACCTATCAGTAGCGTTTTCATATACGTCTATTCTCAATAAGAAATTGCAGAGAATTGTACTCCTTTTTACGGCTGATCAAAGTGTTCAAATGTATGAGGAATTTTATTGGTTCGTCTTGATACCGATTAGTTAATCAAGGCGATCACACAAGTAAGTTATGGAGTTGTTGGTTGAGGACAAGGTGCCGTTCATGAGATTGCTGTAAGCGTACTATGCGTTACTTAAGTTTCTGAAAGTACTATCAAAGTAATGGGTTTAACGTGCGACTTTTCAAAGCGTTATGTAGGACGAATAGGATACTGAGAAACTTGCTGATACGCGGTGTTATCGTGGCACTCATCGAAGTAAAAACCATAAGAACTATGGTTGTTTAATTTGTAATTGAGTAATAGAATAATAATGATTTTTATTTATGTGGTGATTGATAATGTCTCGAGTTTTGATCGTTGATGATGACGTTCCGTTGTGCGGATTGTTAGAAACTGTGCTGCAAGAAGAAGGCTACACTGTCTCATCGGTACACTGTGGTGAAAGTGCGCTGCAGTACATGGAAAAAACGCCAGTCGATCTCGTTCTTCTCGATGTAATGCTACCGAATCTAAACGGTATGCAAGTCGCGCGTCGCATCTGCCAACGCTTTGCTACCCCCATTTTGATGCTCACAGCCTTAAATGATGAGAACTCGATGTTAGATGGTTATCAAGCCGGTGCAGATCAGTACATAGGTAAACCATTTAACGTCTCGGAACTCCTGATGAGAATCAAGGCCACTCTTCGCCGAGTTGGTTTGGAGCGCCAGAGACAGGCTATGTGTTCTACCGTACAAAGCATTAGTGATCAGTTAGACAGTATACCTTTAACTGGAACGGAAGCTGAGCTGTTGAGTTACCTAGTGAAAAACCAAGGTGTTGTGATCTCTAAAGCTGAACTACAGACCCAAGTTTTGAAGAAAGAGCTCAGTCCTTTTGATCGCAATCTAGATATGCACATCAGTAACATTCGACGCAAATTGGTTGAAGCGGGTTTATCCAAACAGCACATCAAAACGTTTCGTGGTAAAGGTTATAGCTACTTAGAGGTTGTGACTGGCTAATGAGATTTGTGTGTCCATCATACTTTTTGAAACGAAGAGACAGCCTCGCATTTCAGCTTTTTAGTTACATGACAGCTATCGTTATTAGTATCTTGGCCGTTCAAGCGGTTGCTGAACAAGCCTTGGTCAAAGCAATGCTAAAGGTGCCTGCTAGTGTAAAGACTGAAATGTTGGACTTAGCGCATCAAGCTAACGTGTTAATCGAAGAAGGTGATATGGATGAGCTGGCCGATTGGGCGAATGCGCAGCGCTTTTACCTGTTTGTACTCGACAAAAATCAGCACCCACTTACACACCGTCTGATGCACCCGCATTTTGAATTTAAGTTGAAGTTCAAGAGACGTTTGGACGAACAATTGGAAGGTCGAGTAAGTCGTCCGATATTCAGCATCCCTTTGGTTGGCAATAACAGCTTGATGATCCAATTGCCGCACCGATTACATCCGGCACATGATTTCATTCTTTATTTTTCTATTCTAAAGGTTGTGATTGCTGGAGTGATATTGGCACTGTTCTCATTGCTGATGGCGCGTAATCTACAGCAGCCTTTGGACCGATTGAGGGAGGCTAGCAAGAAGCTTTCTAATGGTGACTTCAATGTCAGTGTGGTAGACGAGTTGAAATCGAATACGCGAGAGTTTAATGAACTCGCGCGAGATTTTGATCACATGACCAAAGAAATCCATTCATTGGCGGAGAAGCAGCGCCGGTTAATTCGTGACGTTTCCCATGAATTGCGTACGCCTCTTGCTCGGCAAAATCTCGTACTGCATTTATTGCGAAAGCGTGTCGGTGATGGTGAACAGAGCTTAGTGAATCGTATGGAAGAAGAAGCCAATGAACTTAACCACTTGATTGGCGAGATTCTGGAGTTCAGCCGATTGGAGAATGCTCGTTACGACACAGAGCTAAAGCGCAGTGATCTAGAGGTCTTGCTGGCTCCTCAAGTGGAACGATGCAAGATAGATTTAAAAGCTAGCCAAAGCCTTTCATTTGTCTCAGATGCGACAAGAGTTAAGGCTCAATGTGATGACACTTTAGTGGTGCGATGCTTAAACAATCTGATTGGTAATGCGATTAAGTATGCAGGAGACTCTGCTCAAATAGATGTTCGCTTATCGAATAAAGCTTCTGATACACAGAGTTACTTGGCGGTAACGATTTCTGACAACGGTCCGGGAATTCCACAGAATAAGTTGTCAGATATATACGACCCATTCACTCGCTTAGATGCCTCTCGCGACAAGAAGTTAGGGGGCTATGGTCTAGGGCTAGCGATAGTTAAAGAGTCGATGAGAATGATGGGGGGCAAGGCTATCGCATTAAATCGAGCTGAAGGTGGACTTGCCGTTACTTTGCTGTTTCGGCAGTAAGCGAACTCACGCTCACGGGTAATAATGTGACTTGCATCTAGTTGATGAATCAAATTGAACACAGCCCCTTTACAAATCTTTACGAATGCAAAGAATGTAAATTCAATGCAAATGGGAATAGTTGTTATTTATATTCACTGCCGAAATAAATACAAGGGAATCACATCATAGAGTGTGCGACCCGAAAATAGTCGGAGTGAAAGGATATGTTTACTAAGAGCCAATTGGCATTAGTGATCGGTGCGGTGCTAGCAGCGCCTGCAGTGGCAGAAGTTCAAACAACAGATGAACACCTAGTAGTAGAAGGCCGTGAGTTTGGTTACAAAGCGGATACCAACAGCACAGCAATGCGTATGGAAATGACGCAGCTGGAAACTCCAGGGCAGGTTGCTGTGATCGATGAAGCAGTCATCGATGAGCAGCGTGCAAGTACACTAGGTGAGGTTCTACAAAATGACGCAAGTGTTAGCGCAGGTGGTACTAGCCGTAACCGTGAGCGTTTCTCACTACGTGGTTTTGAACTAAGCAGCTCGGATGGCTTCCTACGTGATGGACGTCAGCACTGGTCTCACTACCGTCAACCAATTGAGCTTTTAGAGCGAGTTGAAGTTCTTAAAGGACCTTCAGGCCTACTTTACGGTAAGTCTGAGCCGGGTGGCCTTGTGAACATGGTTTCGAAGAAGCCAACAACAGAAACACAAGCAAGCTTGAGCCAAGATATTGGTTCAAATGATCACTCACGCACAGTATTAGATGTGAGTGGTGCCCTGAATGAAGAAGAAACGCTGCGTGCGCGAGCGATTCTTGCCAAAGAGAGCTATGGCTCATGGCGTGAATACGGTGATGGCACTGAGCCACAGACTGACCGCGTAGTAGGTGGTCTGGTTGTGGAATATGACATTACGGAAGATATTATGGTGTCGGCTCACTACGACCGTACTAAAGATGACGGTAGTGTTGATTCAGGTGCCTACATTGTGGACGGTAAACCAGTCCGTGGTGACAAGTACATCTGGGACGCGCAATGGTCAAACATTGACAACGATGTAGAAAACTACGGCATCGATATCAATGCACAAGTGACAGATAGCGTAAATGTGAAAGCTGGCTATAACCGTCAAGACTTTAAGCGCTTTGATGTGGAATCTTACCCGAAATTCGATATGTACGAAGAAGACGGAACGATCAAGCACAAGGGTAACGAGCGTTCAGACCACTGGGTATTTGATACTGCTTACGTAGATGTGACAACAGATTTCTCTTTGTTTGGTACAGACAACACCTTCTTAGTCGGCGCAAACTACCTAGATTACAGTTACGACCGTTTTATGGCTTTCCATGACGGTGAGTATGTTCCTGCGGGTGAAACGGTCGCGAGGCCTCAGCCAACGAGCTCTAAAAAATGGCCGACTAGTGAATACGACACTTGGGGTATTTACGGGCAAAACATGATGACAATTAACGATTACTGGCAGGTACTTGCTGGTGTTCGTTATGATGAGAAACGCAGTGATGAACTGACAGAAAGTCAGGTCTCACCGAAGCTAGGTGTAATTTTCCACCCAGCAAGTAACGGCTCGATTTACGTTCAATACTCTGAGAGCTTTATGCCTCAAGGTACAGTAAATAGCACGGACTACACTAACGATGGTGAAGAGCTAGATGCAGAACGTGGTATCTCGTATGAAGTTGGTACCAAGTGGGAGCTATTTGATGAGCGTCTATACGTTACGGGTGCGCTATTCGATATCACCCTTGAAAACATCGCGCTAGATGTAGAAGACGGTGTTAATGCTGGCGGCGACGTGATGTACAAGAAGACGCAAGATGGCGAACAAGTGCACCGTGGTGCAGAAATCCTAGCGCAGGGCTTTGTAACCGAAGAGCTTTCACTAACAGCTTCTGCAATGTACCTAGATGCTGAAATCACTGAAAGTGCAGATTACAAAGGCAACCGTCCGGCAGACGTTCCTGAGTTTTCAGCAAGTGTTTGGTCTAGCTACAAAGTTCAGAACAACACCAACGTTAACCTAGGTTTGATTTATGAAGGTGAGCGCTACGGTGACGCGGCGAACACATTTAAGAAAGATGGGTATACACGTATTGATATGGGCGTGTCGTACACACACAAGTATGATGAGAACTTGGATATCGTAACTCGATTCAATGTTGAGAACCTGTTTGATACTGATTACCTAGCAGGTGGCGGTAGCACCAACAGTAAGCAAGATGGAGCGAGTGGCGTAGTGATTGGCGAAGGCCGAAACTACATGGCGACTATCCAGTTCAAGTACTGATAACAATCTGATTTTTAAAGGGGAAGAGTGGTCTTCCCCTTTAGTCGTTTTTGGAAAACAGAAATATAACTCGTATGAATCTAATGAAATCAAGTATCGCTCTGTTGATCTCATCGGTTTTGATTCCCGTTCAAGCGGAAAATCTTAACGATGCTCAAGCAGTGCAGAGTAAAACTAACCAAGCGTCTGCAGTGAGCCAGAAGCGTATCGATGCAAGTGCTGAGAAGTCTTTGTCACTAGAAGCTGAAATTGAACAGTTGAATGAAGAAGTCAGCAACTTGAAGATTTATCGCGACCACCTTTCAAACCTTGTTGATAGTCAAAACGCGGAAGTGGCAAGCTTGAATGAGCAAATTGAGCAGATCGCTCAGACTCGTCAAGGCGTAGTGCCTTTGATGTATCACATGCTTGATGGCCTTAAAACGATTGTGGCAAATGATAAACCTATCCGCAAAGCACAGCGTGAAGAGCGCATTGAAAAACTTGATGCCATGATGACCCGAGCTGACGTCGCGGATGCTGAAAAATTCCGTCGAATACTAGAAGCGTACCAAATTGAAATGGACTATGGCACTAAGATTGGCGTTTACCAAGGTAAGATCGCTCTGGACAGCGACGACCAAGTGGAAGCCGATATTCTCTACTTAGGCCGAGTGTCACTTATTGCGCGTAGCCTGTCTGGTGAGCATTTCTGGAGTTGGTCTCAGCAACAAAAAGCATGGCAAGCCGTTGGAACGGAACAGAAAGCAGAACTCGATAACGCATTTGCTATGGCGAACAAACAGATAGCACCGAGCATGCTTACTTTGCCTGTGTCTCTAAACGTTGCGGAGGGCAAATAAATGATGAAGAAATGGCTATCAGTCGCATTGATTTCGAGTACTGCGCTTCTATCGCACACCACATTTGCAAGCGACACATTACTGCAAAAAGCACAACAAGAAAATCGCCAACAGCAGTCACACAATGTGGCTCGTGAGTCTGGCTTTAAGCAAACCCAACAAGAGCTGCAAGCAATGAAAAACAAGCTTGTGGCAGAGCGAGCAGCGCTGCAAGCAGAAGCTGACACCCTCGGTGTGACATTCAGTGAAAATGAAGCTGAACTGGCTCAGCTAGAAGAAAAACTACGCCTTGAAACTGGCAGCTTAGGTGAGTTGTTTGGCGTTGTTCGTCAAAACGCAAAAGAGCTGGAAGCAGAACTTAAGCATTCTGTTACTGGTGTAGACGCAAACTCATACCAGCAAAATATCGATGATATCGTTGCCGCTAAATCACTACCAACATTGCCGCAGCTTGAAGCGATGTGGCGCAGCATGGAAGAGCAAGTTAAAGCAAGTGGTGAGCTGGCAAACGTGTCATTCTCATTGCTCGATGGTGAAGGTCGTGAGCAAACGGTTGATGGTGTCCGCCTTGGCTCAATGGTACTGTTGGACGACGCTGGTTACGTGAAGTGGAATGGGCAGCGCGGTGATGCGATTAATTACCTGCGCCAACCAGAAAATGGCCCAACGGCAAGCAGCGTAAAGGCTGGTGAAATCGATGCCGTAGTGATTGACCCATCTCGTGGCATTCTGCTTGAGCAATTAGCAAACTCACCAACAATGGCTGATCGCCTGAACGCAGGTGGTGTGGTTGGTAAGATCATTCTTGGCTTGTTAGCGATTGGTTTGATCATCGCGTTGGTTCGTGGTGTGTCACTTATGATTGCTCGTCAGAAAATCGCCAAACAGCTTAAGAACCCAGCTCAACCAGAAGATAACCCACTAGGTCGTATCTTAGCGGTTTACCAAAGAGACAAACATCGCAGCGTTGAAGCGTTAGAGCTTCGTCTGTTGGAAGCGGTAGTGGATGAGCAGACTCACCTAGAAAAAGGTTTGTCGATGCTGAAGTTGCTTGCAGCACTGGCACCGATGCTAGGTCTACTGGGTACAGTAACAGGCATGATCGAAACGTTCCAAGTGATCACTCAGTTTGGTAATGGCGATCCAAAAGTCATGGCTGGCGGTATCTCAATGGCACTTGTTACCACTGTACTTGGTCTTGTTGCGGCAATGCCATTGCTTCTTGCTCATAACGTATTGAGCTCTCAAGCTGAGAACATTCGCAATATCCTTGAGAAGCAAGGTATTGGCCTTGTGGCAGAACAAGCTGAGCGTGATATGCCAAAAGGTCAAAAAGCACCGAATACTGTAGCGGAGAACGCAGCGTAATGGAGCAGATCCTACTCAACACATTGGGTTTGATCAGTGAGGATTGGGCCTCAACCTTGATGCGTTTTATGCAGCAAGGTGGCCAAATCCTATGGTGGTTGGCAGCCGTTGTTGCGGTGTGCTGGTTACTGGTTATGGAGCGTGTACTTTACCTAACAACGGAATTTCCAAAGGTGAAGAAACAGCTTTGTGCGCAGTGGTCAGCAAGAGCCGATCATCACTCTTGGTACGCGCATCAAATCCGCGAAGGATGGATTGCCAAAGCGCACATTGAACTGCGTCAAAACCTATCAACGATTAAAGTCCTTGTGGCCATTTGTCCAATGCTAGGTCTATTAGGAACGGTAACAGGTATGATTACGGTTTTTGATGTGATGGCCACACAAGGTAGCAGCAATCCAAAATTGATGGCTTCTGGTATTTCACTTGCGACGCTGCCAACCATGGCAGGTATGGTCGCAGCACTTGCTGGCATGTTTGTGCATGCGCGCTTAGTTAAAGTGTGTGAACGCAAAGCCCTCCAGTTAGAACAATCTTTAAGGAGTCAGAAGTGAGACTCGGACGTAGAACCAATCGACAGGATGAAGCACAGATCGACTTAACCTCGATGCTGGATATTGTCTTCATCATGTTGATCTTCTTCATTGTGACTAGCTCATTTGTGCGTGAGTCTGGTGTAGAAGTGAATCGCCCTCAAGCATCGAATGTCGTTAGCCAAAAAGATGCGGGCATTTTTATTGCGGTAACCGCAGCAAATGACGTTTACATCGATAAACGTTTGGTGGACATCGAGCGTGTCGAAGCCACCATTGAGCACCTATTGCTTGAGCAGCCAGACGCATCACTTGTCATTCAAGCTGATGAGCATGCCTACAACGGAACGGTTGTTAAGGTGATGGATGCGGCGAAAGGTGCTGGTGTGAAGAACATCGCATTGGCAGCGGAGAAACCTTAATGGGCAGGCTACTACTCGCGCTACCAGCGTCAATTTTGATTGCGGTGAGCTTGTTTAGCTTTATGGCGTGGATGGTCGATAAAGGCAATCAACGTGCACCTAAGCCTTCGGAGGCGGTGCGCTTTGATATGGTGATGGTAGAGAATGATGCAGATGTTCAACGTCGTCAACGTTCTGTTCCTGAACAGCCAGAACCACCAAAAGCACCAGAGCCGATGGATTTGTCTCAAGCGGAAACCCAAGTAGAGCCGATGAGCCAAGTGACACCAACCAGCGCATTGGGTTTGAACACTGCTCTGGATGGCATTGCGATCAGTGCACCTAACTTAAAAGGCACGATGGGCAACCAACAGGCGATAATGCTTTACAGCCCAGAGCCTCGTTATCCAAGCAAAGCCCTAAAACGTAAAATGGAAGGTTATGTAGTGATGCGCTTTACCATTGATGCGACAGGCCGTCCTAAAGACGTTGAAGTGATTGATGCTAAACCTAAGAGAGTGTTCGAGAAAGACGCTATTCGTGCATTGAAGAAGTCGAAGTACCAACCTAAAGTCGAAAACGGTGTCGCGGTTGAGCGCTTTGGGCAAACCAGAAGAGTGGAGTTCAAGTTACCCAAATGATGAAGCAATTCTTTATCGGAGCGGTGTTAAGCCTGAGTGCTTTTACCACTGTCGCGAATGAACTCAGTCAGTACACGGCGACTCGTGTTCAGCGTGCTCACAACCTGGCGCAAGAAGAAAAGCTGCAAGAAGCCATTTCCACGCTCGAAGGTCTCGACTTATCTCGTGAGTATGATCAAGTGTTTGTTGCTCGCATGCTGGGTATTTTCTACTGGCAAAATGAGCAAGTTAAGCCTGCCATCAAACAACTGGAGATCGCTGTGAATAGCGGTCTTTTGAAAGACGAGCAAGCTTGGCAAACACGTAAGATGTTGGCGGATATGTTGCTCAACGAGCAGCAATTTTCTAAAGCTCTGCCTCATTACTACGACTTAAGTAAAGCAGTACCTAAAACGCAAAAAGCACACGATATTTGGTTACGTATCGCACAGTCTCATTACCAGTTAAGTCAATGGAACAAAGTGCTTTCTGCGATGGCTCGATACGAGAAATTGGGCCAGCCAGATGAGATGGCTCCGTTGTCAATCAAATTGTCTGCAGAGCTTGAACTGAAAAAGTGGGGGCCTGCAACTGGCACGATCAAACGCTTGATTGCGATTGAGCCTGAGCGTGTGGAATGGTGGCGTCAGCTTGTTGCTCTGTATTTACGTGTGGATGATGACAAGCGTGCGCTGGATTCTCTCGCTCTTGCTAAGTTACAAGGCGTCGCGTTGAACCAAGATGACTTAAGACTTCTTGCTCAGCTTTATGGCAAGCGCGGCATCCCAGAGCGAGCTGCGAAAGTGTTGGGCGAGCTCGATGACATTAACTCAGATAGCAAACTGAAAGCTCAACAAGCGACTTTTTGGCAGATGGCTAAGGAGTGGGATAAGTCGATAGCAAGTTGGCGAGTGGCTGCAAAGTTGGATCGTCAATACTACTGGAATTTGTCTCAACTGCTTGTTCAAGAAGGTCAATACAAAGACGCGCTGGTTGTTTTGGATAAGGTTTCTGGGCGTAAAGCCGATGTGGCATTAGTTAAGACTCGCGCTTACTACAAGCTGAAACGCCTAGAAGATGCACTAGCGAATGCCAAACGTGCAAACGAGATTGAACCATCAACCCAAGCCGAGAGCTGGGTGAAATACTTGTCTCAACTACGCAAAGCAAAAACGAGCCAGAATAGTTAAGCTCAATTGCAAACAGGCCATGTGTTAATGCTCGAAAGACCCGGGGTAACTCTCGGGTCTTTTTGTTTGTAAATATTGAGTCTGGTTCGATCTCTTTTTAAATATCATAACGTTATATTACCTTCATCCAGCGTTAAGACTGGAACGTCAGTTTTTCTTATAAGGACAATACGATGATTCTCGATTCTGCTATCTGGCTATGGTTACCACTTATTCTCGCAATAGGTGCGGTATTTTTGCGGCAAAGGGCGGTTGCTCTGGCTTTACTTGGACTCACGTTGCTGAGTGCAATGTTTATCGGTCGGATAGAGTTGATCGCATTCGTAAGTACTTTGGTGGTTTTGGGGGTTGCGTATCGATTGCCTATGTTGGCGTCGAACCAAAAAATGAAGCTCGTTTATTATTTGGGCTGGAGCGTTGTGGTCATTTGGTGTGTGATGCTCTTTGTGCATCTCATTCCGGGATTTAATAATCTGCAAGTTCTCGACAAAGTGACGGCAGGCCCACTAAGCGCACCTTTCTCGATGTATCTGAATTTAGATAAGCCGCTGGCTCTTTTTGCTCTCTTTCTTGCTTATCCTCTTTTGCTGGGGAGTGAGGCTAAAGGCAGAGTAAAACCTGCATTACTGGTTATGATTCCGTTACTTTCACTGCTGCCTATTGCCGCTATGCTTGGTGCATTAAAGCCGGAGTTGAGTTTGCCATCATGGTGGTGGCTATTTGCGTTAAACAACCTAATACTCACTTGTGTTGCTGAAGAAGCGCTGTTCAGAGGGTTTGTACAGCAATCATTATCCCGCCGTTTTGATTGGCGACTAGGTTTGGTTATCGCTAGCATTTTGTTCGGCTTGGCTCACTTTGCTGGTGGTCCTCTACTTATCGCATTCGCAACGTTAGCGGGACTAGGCTACGGGCTGGTGTTTCATTTCACTGGTCGCTTGTGGTGCGCGGTGTTAGCCCATTTCTTATTTAACTTCTGCCATTTGGTGTTCTTCACTTATCCTATTTTAGCTCGATAAGCTTCTCTTCATGTGCTCCCGTCGTCTCTGCCGGGAGCCTGACTCTGCCTCTAAACGTAAACAATGTAAATTAAATGCCAATACGAATGATTATCACCTAAATTACTTCCTCATTTACTGGTGATGATTGTTTTCTATGTTGCTCAAAAGCAAAGGCGTCCAGACTTGGGCACGCCGTCTGCACATTTACATTTCTATGGCTCTTTTATTGGTGACGCTGTTTTTTGCGGTAACTGGTATTACGTTGAACCGACCAGAACTGTTTGAGCGCAGTGAACCCATCATTCAGCAACACACACTCACAGTCCCTTCCGAGCAGCTATTTGCGAATGAAGGAAGCTTCCAACCTAATCGCTCTGCCCTGTTGAGTTTCTTAACACAAGAAACAGACCTGCGAGGCACACCATCGGCACTCGATGTGTATACCGAGGTTGAGGATGGTGAATTGATGGTTGGTGAGCTCTCTTTAGATTTCAAAGGCCCAGGCTACAACGCCACCGTTTTCGTCGATATGACGACGGGTGAAGCTGAAGTTGAAACCACTAACTACGGCATGGTTGCGCTGCTAAACGACCTACATAAAGGTCGCAACAGTGGCGATACGTGGAAATGGTTTATCGACATAACAGCCCTGCTAATGGTGTTTTTTGTGCTAACTGGTGTGTGTTTGCTGCTTCCAAAGAAGAAGACTTTTAGAACATCAATGCAGTGGATGAGTTTTGGCACTGCGTTATCACTCGTTATTTATTTTTTTGCTGTGCCATAACAGCCTATTCAGAGAAAAAACCAATGTTAAACATGGGCCGAATTTTTCGCCGTCACCCGTTTAGTAAAGCCGCATTGATCGCGGCTTTATCTCCTTTGCCGCTTATGGCCGCTCCTTTTCCGGATAATGCCAAAGTCGACTTTGAGTTTGAGTTACCAAAGATTGATACCTCGATGTACGCAAGACCTTATGTCGCAGTGTGGATCGAAGATGAAAAGCGTAAACCAGTCAAAACCATTCAGCTTTGGGTAGGTAAAGATGAGTGGTTAAAAGATCTTCGCAGCTGGTGGCGCAAAGTGGGTCGTTACGATCGCGAATTGGTCGATGCCGTAACGTCAGCTACTCGACCTGCAGGCCAATACCGATTTGTTTGGGATGGCACTAATGATGATGGTCAACGACTCGAACAGGGCAATTACACCCTACATGTAGAAGTCGTACGTGAACACGGTGGCCGTAATTACCTACGTCAAAAAATGCAGTTAGCGGACAGTGAAGTGCGCTACCAAATAAAACCAACGGAAGAGACGGGCGTCATTACCGTCAATTACCAAGTTAAGTGATAGAGAAGGAATAACAATGAAAACCAAAATAAAAGCGGTGGCACTAGCAAGCGTAATGGCGATGGGTTTAGCCGCGGCGACAACGGCACAAGCGCACCCTCGTTGGGTTCTTCCTTCTCATTTCACGGTATCAAAAGAAGGCGGTGATTGGCTGTCGTTCGATGTAACCGCATCTCACGGGACGTTTGTTTTTGATAAACCAGCAGGCAGTGAGCAAGCGTTTGTGATCATGCCCGATGGCCGTTCTGAGCGCCCTAACTTTGTTGTGCGTGGCAAACGCCGCTCGATGTTTGACTTCTATTTCGAAGAGGAAGGCACACACAAGGTCGCGATCAACAATCAACCTAGCTATTACACCCAGTATAAAGCAGGCCGTCGTGACACGGTTAAATGGGCAAAAGCGAGTAAAGCTGACCGTGCGAGCGTTATTCCGGAAAAAGCACGCGATGTGGTGACTCAGCTAAGCTACACCCGCGCAGAAAGCTACGTAACAGTGGGCATGCCAACAGAAAAAGCACTTGAGATTGAAGGTAAGTTGCTTGAGATGAAGCCGCTTACGCACCCATCAGATATCATTGAAGGTGAAGAAGTGATCTTCCAATTTTTCTTCAATGGGGAACCTCAACAAGGTGTGACTGCAGAAATTACTCGTGAAGGTACGCTTTACCGCAACCATCAAGAGCAAATCGACGTAGTGAGTGATAAAGACGGCAAAATTACATTCACGCCGGAAGTGGCGGGCCGTTACCTAATGAAAGCCAACTACAAAGGTGAGCTGAAAAATGACCCACTAGCAGATAAGGCCAGTGCGAATGTTCATCTGACTTTTGAAACGCAACTTAACTAATCAAAGCTTGGCTCAGTGACACACTGAGCCATTTTGGATACATAATGAAAAACCTTTCAATTCTTAAAGTCTCAGCTATTTTTGCTGGTTTTATTTCTTTTCAAGCCGCGGCGCATTTTCCATTGATGAGTTGCCATCTAGAACAAGAAAAAGTGATCTGCGAAGCGGGCTACTCTGATGGTTCAACTGCAGTGGATTACTATGTTGAGATGTACGATTACGATGACAACTTGATTGCCAAAGTAACTACAGACAAGCGTTCGATTGCTGAATTTACTCATCCTCACACGGACTTCTACCTTGTCTTCGATGCTGGTCACGAAAACCCAGTAGAAGTGGATGTGGTTGAGTTAAAAGAGAAATGATTACGCAGAAAGTTCGCCCAGATAATGGCAGTCGCGAAGGCAAATGGGTTGCTCTGACCATTGCTGGCATTCTCGCTATATCAACGCTGTTGCTGCCTTATCATCAAACCGAATCAGAACATACTGAAGCACTCGCACATCAAGTATTGATTACTGATCTTGAACAAGAAGAACTTGCCATGATTGCTGAGCTCAAACTTGCTCATGAGGAAATCCGTGATCTTCATATTGATGAAGGCCAATGGCCAGAAATCAGTGAGCTGGAAGAATTTTGGGTTGCTCCATTTGTTAAAGACCAAAGCTGGCAGCGCAGAGGCTCTCATCAGTGGCAAAAGCTGGATACGGGTCTTTACATTGGTGTGAGGCAAGGCGAGAAGGGCTCGGCTTCGATGCTCCTAGACAGTCGTCATGAGCAAGCTGATATTTGGCTCTCTACATCAGCCTCACTGGGGCAATTGAGTCACCTTATCCAGCAAGACGAGCGAAAGCAAAATGGCTGGCACCAGGTTGTCTTAATGCCTTCATCCACTGCTACGCATGCCCACTAAGTCGTTATGATCCATCAATATTGCGATCAACAAGTCATCACGTTCAATAAGTAACCATCAATATGATAACAACTATCAAGAAACGCGCCTTCTTACGTCGAATTCTAACGGCATGTACTTTACTGGCCGTATCCACTTCAACCTTCGCAGATAAGCTGAACATAGGCATTACCTTGCAGCCTTACTACAGCTATGTCAAAGCGGTGGTCGGAGATAAAGCGGAGATCATTCCTTTGGTCGATGCAGGCTTTAATCCTCATAACTATTTGCCGCAACCGAATGATCTTAAGCGTTTGAACCAAATGGATGTGATTGTCGTGAATGGGATTGGCCATGATGATTTTGCACTAAAAGTGATCCAAGCGGCTCAACGTGATGACCTAGTGGTGATAGAAGCAAATAAAGAAGTACCACTGTTACCAGCAATGGGGCAATCAGTCGGCAAAGGCGCGGTGAATCCACATACGTTTGTTGGCCTATCGACTACGATTCAAAAGGTTTACACCATTGCGAGTGAACTGAGTAAACTTGACCGAGAAAATGCCGCTTTTTACCGTAAAAATGCGCGAAAGTACGCAAAAGCGTTTCGCCTTCTAAAGCGTGATGCCATGTTGTCACTTGGGCAGTTAGATACGGCAGGCATGAAGGTTGCGACCACGCACAATGCTTACGGTTATATCTTGCAAGAGTTTGGTGTCGATGTTGCAGCGGTGATTGAACCAGCACACGGTGTCGAGCCAAGTGCTAGCCAACTTCAAGAAACCATTGAGAAGATCCGTCAATCCGGCATTGATGTGCTGTTTTACGAACTCAATATGCCTAACCGCTTTGTCGATACGATCGAAGAAGCGACTGGCGTACAGCTTTACCGTTTTTCTCATATGACCCATGGCGAGTACGAAACCAATAAGGTTGAAGTTGAAATGCGTGAAAACGTTGCGACGCTTATTGAAGCGATGAAGTTCGTCGCAAGCAAACACGCGCAGGAGAAAGCGTGATGCCAGGCCCTTCTATTTCTCTTGACGGGGTAAGCCTGAAATATGGTGACAACCTCATTCTGCAAGGTATTCAAACCCAGTTCGAGGCGGGACAATGCCACGTCATTATGGGGCCTAACGGTGGTGGTAAGACGTCCCTGTTGCGTTCAGTGTTGGGCCTAACGCCTTTTACTGGTGATATCTCGGTTCATTGGCCAGTTCCAAAGCAGACGCAACAAGCAGGTCAAATTGGTTATGTACCTCAAAAGGCCATGTTTGAAGCCAGTCTGCCACTGACAGTGATGGACTTTGTATTGCTGAATCAAACACGCGTTCCGCTGTTTTGGCGACGTAAGTCTAAGCAAACTCAACAAGCACTGGCTCAGTTAGAGCGTGTGGGGATGGCTGCGCGTTGTGACCGTCGTATGGGACAACTGTCAGGCGGCGAACAACAGCGGGTGTTGTTTGCTCAAGCTTTACTGGACGACCCAAGTTTGCTTGTCCTAGATGAGCCAACAACAGGCATGGATGAGCAAGGGGTTCGTTACCTAGAGGGTTTGATTCATGAAGTGGTCGCAGAAGGGAAAACAGTTCTCGCTGTACATCATGATGTAACGGCTGTGCGTCGTTTAGATGCCCAAGTTCATGTTGTGAATCGTCAGATAGTTGCGTCAGGACATCACTCTGAGGTGTTAAGCCCAGAGCGAATTGAGTCTCTGTTTAAGCACTACACCGCGAAAGTGGAGGCTGCGTAATGGATTGGTTAAGAGAACTGGCTCTGCATGGCGTTGAAGCGGGTTGGTTAAGCGACAGTTTTGCTTATGCGTTTATGGTTAACGCGATTGTCGCTGCGTTGATTCTGGGGCCTTTGTTGGGCGGCTTGGGCACGTTGGTGATTGCTAAGCGTTTGGCGTTCTTTTCTGAAGCCGTCGGTCACGCAGCACTGACTGGTATCGCGATTGGTGTGTTGCTGGGCGAGCCACCAGAAAATCCATTTATTGGACTGTTTAGTTTCTGCATGATCTTCGCTTTATTGCTGCATTTCGTGCGAAATCGAACCAATGTTCCATACGATACTCTCGTCGGGGTATTCCTTGCGTTGGCTTTGGCAGTTGGTGCTGCCTTGCTGATGTATGTGGCACGAAAAATCAATATCCACATGTTAGAGAACGTTCTGTTTGGCTCAATCCTCACGGTGACAGACAGAGATATTACGATTTTGGCGGTGAGTTGCTTGATCATTTTATTACTGCTGATCCCGACATTTAACCGCATTTTGTTGACTTGCATCAGCCCAGATATTGCTCGTGTTCGAGGCTTTAATACCAGCTTCTATGATTACCTATTCGTTATGATGATCACTCTTGTCACCATTGCGGCAGTGAAGATCATTGGTGCCGTGTTAGTGGGTGCGTTGCTACTTATCCCAGGGGCTACAGCACGTCTGCTCACTAAGCGAATGGGTAGCTTTGTGTTGCTCTCATCCTTACTCGCGACCATCGCGTGCTTGGTGGGGACGGTCTTACCGATGGAGTTGGAACTTCCGGTGCCATCTGGCGCTTCGATCATTATTGTTTCTGCCATTTTCTTCTTAACCGCAACGATGTACCACATCGTACGTAAAGCTTAGTCAGGTATCTAAATATGAACACGAAAAAGCTAATCATCGGGTTGGGCTTAATAGCAACGAGCGCATATACGCCACTTACTGTTGCTAAAGACATTCTCACCAGTACCCCTGTCACCTACATGCTGTCACAGCAGTTGATGCAAGGGACAGGGATTGAAACCAGTTACTTACCACCTAAGCGATATGGCATTGAGCGTTTAGTTAACTGGTTTGGGAGCAAGGGTCAGCAACAAGTGATTAAAGCGGGTCAGGATGCAACGGTGGCGATCTCGTTGGGGGCTATTTGGCATCAAGATCCTACCTTTGTTTACGCTCGTCAGGGTAACGTACGTTTGATTGAAATTGATGCTTCCCAGGCGATTTCGCCAAGGGCGCAAGGGGTTGCAGCGTTGAAACTAGAAAATGGTGAAACGTCTAAATTTGCGTGGATGAACCCGACGAACTTGATTCGGATGGCTGCCATCGTTGGTGAGGATCTGCAAAAAGTGTATCCTCAGTATCAGACTCAGATAGAGAAGAACCAGCAAGCTCTAATGCTAGATGTACGTGAACTGATCAATCAGCAGCAAGGCGTTATTTTCGAAAAAGAGATCGATTCGGTGGTATTGTTGGGTGAATCGTTAGAAGATTTCGCATCAGGTAATCAGTTGTTTGTTGTTGACCGCCAATTTAAATCTGAATTGGAATGGTCCGAAGCAGAGAAACTATCTTTAAAAGCTCAATTTGAGGAAGATGAAACTCTGTGGCTGCTCACTAGTAGACGTCCGTCAAAAACGTTAATTTCATTGGTTTCACGGGATCGCATACTGCAAATTGATGTTATTGACCGATGGGGCAATAAAGGTATCAAAACTGAGAAGCCACTCGCACGCTGGCAGTTGTGACACGAAAAACACCACGAAATTTATGAAGGGAACTGAAAAGTTCCCTTTTTTTATGAGAGCTAGATCAAAAAGCAATCACAAATACCACCTGTTGCATAAGAAAATATTTGTTTCATTTATATTTCATTACTACCTTGTTACCTGTTCGTTGCGATTGATTTGTTTTATTTTGCTGTCGGGGCGAACCAATACAAACAACTATATGGATGTTAACAATGAAAATGAAAACTCTAGCCGTTGCAGTGGCGGCACTAGCATGTGGTTCTCAAGCTTTCGCAGCAGAAGTTTACAACAGCGATAGCACATCAATGTCGATTGGTGGTCATTTTACCACTGATATTGGTGATAACGGTGACAATGTAGAAGTCGGAGAAGTATCTCCTCGTATCAATATTGTCGGTAAACAAGATTTGGGGAATGGCCTAACTGTAGAAGCAAAAGGAGAATGGCAAACCAACCTTGTTGAAGGCGGTGATCCAACCTTTTCAACCCGTTTAGGTTACTTAGCTTTACACAGCGAAATGGGTAAAGTGACCGTAGGCACGCAATGGTCTCCTTACTACAGTGTTGCAAGTTTAACGGATATGCCAATTAAATATGCAAACGATTTTCTTTACGATGGCGGTCGTTCGGGTTCATGGCGTTCGATTGGTACGGGCCGTGCAAACAAAATGCTAAGTTATTCAAACAACTTCGATTTTGGTAATGATATGTCGTTGTACTTTGGCGTTGGTTGGCAAGGTGAAACTAACGCTGGAGGTTCTCAGTTTGATGATCGCGGCCAGATTGCAGCAAGTTTAAGCTTCTCAGATTTCAATGTCGGTCTTGCATATACAGGTGGTGATGTTGATTCGGAAAAACTAACCTCGACAGCTATTGCTGCGAGCTATGGTTCTTATGGCGAGGGTATTTATGTGGCGGGTGTATATGGTTTGAACGAGAACTTGTATGGTATGACGGACTCAGATCAAATCTCAGGTCTTCTAGCATATGGTCTAGATAATGGCCTTAACTTTATCCTTTACTATGAAAATGTTGATCGCGATGACAATGTGTTAGACCCTAACCGCGATGTTTTAGCTCCTCAAGTCGAGTACTCTGTGACCTCGAAGCTGAAAACTTTCGCTGGTTTTAGAACGCACATGGGCGACGATAAATCTGATGACGAATGGTCACTTGGTGCTCGTTACTACTTCTAATTAATAGGACAGTTTCTACTGCCTAAACACATTTATTGTGTTAACGCCTACTCGCTGTTAGTAGGCGTTTTTCTTTCTGTTGGCTCATCTGAGTCATGTCACCGAGTATCTAGGTTGAAAAATGCCCGCGTAAAAGCGGGCATTGTTTTCCGTGACTCATAATGAATGATGGTTAAAGCTTATTTTGTCTCCAACAGATCTAGGAAGAAAGCGTACTCAAGCGCGTCTTCTTTTAATCGTTTGAATCGACCAGAAGCGCCGCCATGGCCTGCTTCCATATCGGTTTTGAACAGCAAGACATTATCATCAGTCTTCATTTCACGAAGTTTGGCTACCCACTTCATCGGCTCAAAGTATTGCACCTGTGAGTCATGCAAACCTGTTGTCACTAACATGTTCGGGTAGTTTTGAGCTTTCACGTTGTCGTACGGTGAGTAGCTCAGCATGTAGTCGTAGTAGGTTTTGTCGTTTGGATTACCCCACTCATCGTATTCGTTGGTCGTGAGAGGAATCGACTCATCCAGCATGGTCGTCACGACATCAACAAACGGAACGTGCGCGCCAATACCACGGTAAAGCTCTGGTGCTTGGTTGATGATTGCACCCATTAGCAGGCCACCTGCGGAGCCTCCGACAGCAAAGACTTTATCTTTGGCCCCGTAGCCTTCTTCAACCAGTCCTTTGGTTACATCGATAAAATCATTGAAGGTGTTTTGTTTAGTCAGCTTTTTCCCGTCTTCATACCAAGGACGTCCAAGCATTTCTGAACCACGAATATGCGCGATTGCGTACACGAATCCGCGATCAAGTAAGCTCAAACGAGTTGAACGGAATGTTGGCTCGATAGTGGAGCCGTATGAGCCGTAACCGTACTGGTAGATTGGATTGGTGCCGTCTTTCTTGAAGAGGTCTTTACGGTAAACCAATGAAACTGGCACTTGTTTACCATCACGAGCTGTCACCATGATTCGCTCTGACTGGTAGTTATCGGCATCAAAGTCACCCAGCACTGGTGTTTGTTTCATGATTTCTGATTCACCTGTATTCAGGTCGAAATCATAGTAAGTACCCGGTGTAGTCAGGCTGCTGTAGTAGATACGAACTTTTGAGTTATCTAATTCGTAGTTGCCTGTCAGGTAAGCCGCAAACGCGGTGTCATTAAATTCAAGTGGGAATTCTTTGCCCGTCGATAGTTGGCGAACCTTGACGGTGGATAAGCCGTTTGTGCGTTGCTCGTAAATAAGGTGGTCGTCGAACAAGTCGAAATCGACCAGCTGGGTGTTGTCGTCGGCAGGAATGACATCGACCCATTTAGAGTGGTCATGCATCTCTTCTGATTTCACTTTCATCAAACGAAAGTTGACAGCTTGGTAGTTAGTGTAGATGTAGTACCAATCTCCCAGTTTGGCGATGCTGTACTCAATGCCAGTTTCTCTAGGGTAGAAAGCTTCGGCTTTGGCGTTCGGGTTGTTAGCATCAATCACAGATACGCCACTTGTCTCTGTGCTTGAGTGCCAAATGTAAACTTGCTCACCGTCTTTACTCTTACTCAAGAAGGTGTAGTAAGCGCTATCGGTTTCTTCGTAGATTAGCTCATCGCTTGTTTGAGCTGTGCCCAAGACATGGCGGTAAACTTGATAACCCAACAGTGTTTGCGGGTCTTTCTTGATGTAGTAGAAGGCTTGGTTATCGTTTTGCCATGCGATTGCGCTTGAGGCGCCTTCAATTTCATCTTTTAGATATTCGCCCGTCGTGAGGTCTTTGATCTTGATGGTGTAAATACGGCGGCTCAGCGTATCTTCACCGTAAGCCAGCATGTTTTCATTTGGGCTCACGTATAGGCCGCCAATGCTAAAGAACTCATGCTCTTTTGCCAGCTCGTTAACATCTAGAATGACTTGCTTGTCTGTACCGACAAAGTCTTTCGCACGCAGGTGTACTTCGTATTCGTTATCGCCCGTCACTTCATTTGAGTAGTAGTAACTGCCTTTACGAACTGGAACCGAATTGTCATTTTTCGCAATACGACCTTTGATCTCTTCAAACAGCTGTTTTTGCAGTACTTCGGTGTGTTTTAAAACGGTTTCTGCGTATTGATTCTCTTGTTCAAGGTGTTGCAAGATTTCTAAGTCTTGGCGCTCATCATCACGCATCCAGTAGTAATTATCGACTCGTGTATCACCATGAATATTCATTGCATGAGGGACTTTTTTAGCAACGGGTGCTTGGGTTTGTTGAGCAACAAGTTGCGATTGGGAGTAATGGTTCATGGTTGGTAATCCTTGATTGCTGCATCCGGCGACTAGCGCGACCGATACGGCCAACGTGGTTAAAGTGAAACGCATCTGTGTATCCTTATTGTGTACTCTTCTCGTGTTTTTTCGCCATTCATTTATCTTGCGAGTAAAAGTACGTTTGTGTTCTTCCAGTGAATGTATTTATATCGAATGGCCAACGAATAACTTCTGTGTAAGCAACTGTTCTTTTCTGCAAAGATTGGATGGGATGTTAAATGCAATTGCTGGTGGATGAGAGCTAAAGGGTAAGATGCGTGCAACAAAAAAGGGACACACTTTGCAGCATGTCCCTTTTCTTTATCTCGGTGGGGATTAGAGTCAGATTTTAGATCGCCAGTGGCATTTCGTTTGAATGGTCGTGCTTACGATTAACCCAGCGTAGACCAAGCATGGCGATGATCGACATTGCCATCATCAAACAACCAAGTGGCATTTGATCTTGTGCTGGGAAGAACGAAGCCAATAACGTCGCGATACCCGCACCTAGGTTCTGCATTCCACCTAAAATCGCACCACCAGTACCTGCATGGTATGGAAATGGTGAAAGTGCACCGGTTGTTGCCGCTGGGAACAAAATGCCAGCGCCCAAGAAGTAAATGGTTGCGCCGCCAATCAGGGTCAATGCCGTTGTTAGACCAAACAGACCTGGAATTAACACGACAGCAGAGCCAACTAAGATCGCGACTAGACCAACGTTCAGAGCACGGCGTTCAGAGCGACGTTGTGCAATGTAGCTCGATAAGCCTGCGCCGACTAGGTAACCCGGAATCGGCAAGACAAACAGCAAGCTTACTGTGGTTGCTGGTAAACCAAGTACGCCACCTAGTAGCACCCCAGCCGCTGCTTCAAATACGGCTACTCCTGCGAACGTTGCCACCAATACCAGCAAGAAACCTTGGAAGCGTTTGTCTGACAGTACGAACTTGTAGCTCTTTGCCACAGATTCATGTTTGCGACGCTCTTTCGGCAAAGTTTCCATCATGCTTGTCATCATGGTGATCACTACTGCGATACCAAACAGAGCAAGGAATAAGTAGCTAGAGCGCCAACCGAAAGCTTCAGTTAGGTAACCGCCTAGTACAGGGGCCATCAATGGCGAGAAAATTACACACATGCTGATCAAGCTGTTTGCACGGTGCAGTTCTGCGCCTTCAAAACAGTCACGAGTCAGTGTACGAGACATCGCACCGCCACAACCGATACCCAAACCTTGGATAAAGCTACCCGCTAGAAACCATTCGTACTCATGAGCAAATAGCGCCACCAAAGTACCAAGAATGTAGATGATCAAACCCGCAACGATGATTGGTTTGCGACCAAGGCGATCAGACAGTGTGCCGTACACAAACTGCGACAGACCGTAAGGGATCAGGTAACAGGCCATCACAGCTTGAAGTGACGACGCTGATACCAAGAACTCACCCGCCATATGACCAATAGAAGGCACGTACATCGTTTGAGTCATTTGACCTACGGCAGTCAGAATTGCGATTAAAAAGGTAAGTTTCGCTAATGGAAACGAGGCGGACATTTGCGTATCTCTCCAGAAATTTAAGACGTAAAAAGCCTTAGCGCTCCATATAGGAGAGCCAAATAAACAAAGTGATTAGGGAATCTAGGCGCGAGATATTAGAGCTTGAGTGCTGACTTAGCAATCAAAAAGTGTGAAGTTGAGCAAGATAAAAATCTATGATTTGGATTAGAAAATCTAATCTATTTTTGTTGGGGGTTGAAAACGAAAAAGGGAGCCGAAGCTCCCCTTGAAATTCTGTGCTCATTGAGAACAACTTTCGTTATTCACGACCTGAAGCGTAGGCGTAAAGCAACTCAAGTGCGATAGTCGCGCCAGCCAAGGCCGTTACATCGCTGTGGTCGTAAGGAGGAGAGACTTCTACCACGTCCATACCTACGATGTTCATGCCAGCGAAACCACGAATGATCTTCAGAATTTTATCTGAGTTCAGACCACCACAAACTGGTGTACCTGTACCCGGTGCAAATGCTGGATCCAGACAGTCGATGTCAAAAGTGACATACACAGGCTTATCCGCAACTGTGCGACGAATCTCTGCCAGAATCTCTTCTACCGACATGTCGTTCGCTTGCATCGCGTTGATCACATTGAAGCCGTGATCTTGTTGGTCATATTCAGTACGAATACCAATTTGAACTGAGTTCTTTGCAGAGATCAGGCCTTCTTTTTGCGCATGGTAGAACATAGTACCGTGGTCGTAAGAACTGCCGTTTGCGTATGTGTCAGTGTGCGCATCGAAGTGAATTAGTGCCATTTGACCATGGTGTTTTGCGTAAGCACGTAGGATTGGTAGCGTGATGAAGTGATCACCACCCAAGCCTAGCATTGTCTTTCCGCTCTTTAGAATCTCACTTGTTGCTGCTTCTAGGCGGTAAGTGAAATCTTCAGCATCACCACAATCGAACACAAGGTCACCTGCGTCGATCACTTTCAATTTATCAAATACGTTGAAGTCCCAAGGGAACTTTTTGCCTTCCCAAGCAAGGTTTACTGACGCACGGCGGATCGCATCTGGACCCATACGCGCACCAGGACGACCAGAAGTCGCCATGTCCAGAGGAACCCCCAGCACTACAACGTCTGCGTCTGCCGATACTGGATTTTTGATGTATGGTCGACGTAGAAACGACATAGAGTTGGAGTAAAGCGAATAATCGGTTTTAGTAAACAAATCATTCATATCAGAAGTCCTCTAAATAGGTGTAGCCTGCCAAACCTTGTTCTAGTTCAGCTAGGATTTGTTCTTGTTCACTGGCTTTAACACGTGCTGAAACCAATTGTTTGTAATTGTCACGAATCGCATCTACGTCGATATGAACGTAGCGCATCATGTCTTCTACGCTATCACCTTCGTTGATGTAGCTGATCTCAAACTGACCTTCTTCATCAACATTGACTACTGCACTGTGGGTATCACCAAATAGGTTGTGCATGTCACCAAGGATCTCTTGGTATGCGCCTACTAGGAAGAAGCCCATTAGGTACGGTTTGTCTTTGCTCCATGCTGGTACTGGTAGTGTGCTCTCGATACCTTGGCCATCAACGTAATGGTCAATCACACCATCGGAGTCACAAGTGATGTCCAACATCACCGCACGACGCTCTTCCACATCACCAAGACCAGAAAGAGGCAGAACAGGGAACACCTGATCAATACCCCATGCATCTGGCAGGGATTGGAAAAGAGAGAAGTTCACGAAGAACTTGTCCGCAAGACGTTCGCTCAACTCATCCAAAATAGGACGGTGGAAACGGTTCTTGGTACTCATTTGACGGCTTAGCTCGAAGTAAATGCGCAGCGACAGTTGTTCTGCCCACGCACGTTGTTCAAGGTTCAGTACGCCAGTAGCGAATTGTGAGTGAACCTCAGCCAAATCGCTTTGGGTATCGTTGTAAATTTCAATTAATGCACGCGCATCCGTACCATCTTGCAGGTTCTCCCAGTTTCGCCACATGTTTTGTAGCAAGAACGGAGCATCTACCGCTGGCTCGAACACTTCTTCCGGTTGGTACGTTTCTGTGCCAATAACATTAGAAATCAACACCGCGTGGTGTGCCGTTAGAGAGCGACCCGATTCAGAGATGATCACTGGCATCGGTTGTTCGTACTGCTGACACACATCACCTACCGTATTCACGATGTTGCGCGCGTATTCTGCAAGGCCGTAGTTCATCGAGTTCGAAGATTGGCTACGTGTGCCGTCGTAGTCTACTGCTAAACCGCCGCCAACATCGAAGTAATCAATGTTTGCACCCATGGCACGTAATTCACAGTAGAAACGTGCTGATTCGTTTACACCATTACGCACGTCACGGATGTTTGCCATCTGTGAGCCAAGGTGGAAGTGAACCAATTGCATGGTGTCCAGCTGGTCTTCGCGTTTTAGACGATCAATCACGCTCAATACTTGAGATGCCGATAGACCGAACTTCGATTTCTCACCCCCGCTTGCTTGCCATTTACCTGCACCTTGAGACGCAAGGCGGATACGCAAACCAAGACGTGGTGTTACACCCAAGCTTTTTGCTTCTTCAAGTACCAGATCAAGCTCAGATAGCTTCTCTAGTACGATAAATACTTTGTGGCCTAGCTTTTCACCGATCAGTGCAAGGCGCACGTATTCACGGTCTTTGTAGCCATTACACACGATCACGGAGCTGCCTTGTTGAGCCAGTGCCAATACTGCTAATAGCTCTGGCTTACTGCCTGCTTCAAGGCCCAGCTGTTTATTTTCTAGCTGTGCTTGGCTTGCTAAGATCTCATCAACCACTTCACGCTGTTGGTTTACTTTAATTGGGTATACCAGCAGGTATTTATTTGGATATTGGTACTCTTCAATTGCTTGGTTGAAAGCTTGGCAAATGCCATGCACGCGTTGGTGCAAGATTTGCGGGAAGCGCACTAATACAGGCAGGTTCAACTGCTTAGCTTCTAGCTCATTAACAATCGCACTGAAAGGGATTTGGTGTGCACGGTCACTACGAGGAGATACGTATACCTCGCCTTGGTCATCAATTCCGTAGAAGCCTTGGCTCCAGTAGTGAACGTTGTAGTCCGCGCGGATGCGGTCTAATTTAGTTGCTTTTTCCAACTCGATTCTCACAAAAATGTATTTAAGCCCTCATAGGAAGCAGAGGAGAAAATACAAAAAAGCAAATCATGAGGCGCTAACCTCATACCCTGACACGAACTCCGTGTGCACGCATTAACGGATAAAACTCAACCAGAGTCTAATGATTAAAATTTGTTCTTTCGATTAGTAATTATTGTCGAACTGCGGTGTAAACATTTATTTAACAGAGTGTCCACTCTACTGTTATAGTTGGTCTGACCAGTAAGGATTTGGTCGATAAGAAATAAGAATAAAGACTCAACAAAACAAGGACATGTTTTGCAGCTGCACAGAATTCAGGGATACATCCAAACCATGTATCTTGCCGAGTACCCAGACAAATTAATGCTGCTTGATGGCGCCAGTCGAGCGGATATCCCTCATCTTAAAGATTTTATCGAGCATCAGCTCAATCGACCGTTCACTGACCTAAAACTGGTCGTCGTTACCCACATGCACCCAGACCACGCTGGTGCAGCGCACAAGTTACGAGATCTCACTGGTTGTCAGCTTCTGGCAGCAAAGCGAGAAACGCACTGGTATGGTGGTTTAGATGGTTGGTTGATGCATCTTACGGATTTGATTTTGGCGCGTTGGATGGCGAACCGAATGCGCAAACCTAAGTGTAACCTTTGGTATTCACGAAAACTAAGACCGGATATCGAGCTGGTGGATGGAGAGGTGATTCCCGGTTTTACTGATTGGCAGATATTGGAAACACCGGGGCATACTGATAGAGATTTATCGGTTTATCATGCTGAGCAAGATGTGCTTTATGTCGCGGATTTGATGGTGCAGGTAAAAAGCCATTTGGTTGCGCCGTTTCCTATTTTTCATCCCAACCAATATCGCCGTTCGTTAAAGCGCGTTTTTGAGATGAATCCGAGTTGTTTATTGGCCGCACATGGTGGTGAAGTTGAGTTTGATGAAGACGCGTATCAACACATCATCAATACCGCACCGGTTAGACCCATTACGCACTGGCGAGTGACGAAGATAAAACTGAAAGGATTAATGCGATCTGTACTGAGAAGAAAGAACGATAAACAGGAGAAGGGCAGTTAGAATAGTATTTAAGAGCCAGATGAGCGACCACGGAGTTCGCTCATCTGAAGCTACGGGAATTATGGAGCCAATAAGTGAGATTGGCTCGGGTCTACCAGAACTTTGTCTGCCATACCCTGACGACCTAGCAACATCATGTAGGTCATCTTTTCACGGTTAGTCAGCGTGATGTCGATAGGCCACTCTTGGTCGCCCATGCGTAGCATTGTCGTGATCACGCAGCGGTGCTCGAACGTTCCGTTTGATGATTTCACTTTGCGGTTCGCCTTCAGTGGAGCTTTACAGCGAACCACTTGTTCTAAGTGGTAAACATCTGGGTGTAGATCGAATTCTACGTATGACTGACCGTCTTGCTCTGTGCACTCTAGGTTATCTACGTGCAGAGAAGAAGTCTGTGCGCCTGTATCAATACGCGCTTCAAGATGAGTAATCCCTAACTCAGGTAAGCAAATTGCTTCGGCGTTCCCAATGATCATTTTCTGATTCATAGTGTCATCCTAGCGATGAGTGATAAAGAGAGCCCGGTTTATAGGCTCTCACTCAAACAATTATCAGCCTTTACCGCGTGTACGGTTAGCGTTTGGTTTTGCGTTCTTCTCGATGAAGTCGAAGATCATGCCTGCAACGTCTTTTTCTGTTGCAGTTTCGATGCCTTCAAGACCTGGAGAAGAGTTCACTTCCATCACAACAGGGCCGTTTTTCGATTGAAGAATATCAACACCACATAGGTTTAGCCCCATGACTTTTGCTGCGTTGATCGCGGTTGCGCGCTCTTCTTTGGTTAGTTTTACTAGCTCAGCAGAACCACCACGGTGAAGGTTAGAACGGAACTCACCTTCTTTAGCTTGACGCTTCATTGCTGCGATAACTTTGTTACCTACAACGAAGCAGCGGATATCAGCACCATTTGCTTCTTCAATGAACTCTTGCACCATGATGTTCGCTTTTAGACCCATGAATGCTTCGATTACGCTTTCTGCCGCTTTTGTTGTTTCAGCAAGTACAACGCCGATACCTTGAGTACCTTCAAGTAGCTTGATAACCAAAGGTGCACCGCCAACGTTTTTGATCACGTCCTGAATGTTGTCAGGATGGTGAGCAAAACCTGTGCGAGGTAGACCAATGCCTTTGCGCGATAGCAGCTGCATAGAGCGTAGCTTGTCACGAGAGCGGCTGATTGCTACTGACTCGTTTACACAGAATGTGCCCATCATTTCAAATTGACGTACAACCGCTGTACCGTAGAAAGTGATAGATGCACCGATGCGTGGAATAACCGCGTCATACTTTGGCAATTCTTCACCCTTGTAACGAATCTTAGGGTTGTTACTCGTAATATCCATATAACAGTGCAGAGTATCGATAACATCAACTTGATGTCCGCGTTCTTCACCCGCCTGCTTTAGGCGCATGGTTGAATATAGATTCTCATTACGAGAAAGAATAGCAATACGCATGGCAATTCCTTAGTAAGTCAGTACCAAATTAAAAATATAAACATAGAGTATAGTGAGTGGGTTTAATTGATGTGACAGCATCCACTCGCTTCAACGATTTAGAATTGTGGTTGGACAACCACGTCGTCAGAGGTGCGCACCTTAGGGCGTTTTCTCACTATATGAAAACGAAAAAATATCATCGACACAACAAAAATAATTTATTGAACTCTCACGCCTTATTGCGTGCGCCTGTCAAGGGTGAGAAAAAGAAAATTGAGCCAAAAATTCATCATTTTTCGATGTGAGAAAACTAAAAAAAGCGGCTATTTGACCGCTTTACTTTAGTTGTTTTTATAGTGACTTAAGAAGAGTACAGCCGTTTGGGTGGCTAGCGCTCTGGACTCTTCCTCTGTTAAAGAAGCACGCATCCCCATTAACTGTGGCCAGAATGCACTGCCTTTAAGTAAGTTATGTAGCTGAATGCTTGCCACACCCACATCTTCGATCTTAAGCGCACCGTTTTGGGCATGTTCGGTGAGCCAACGATGTAACGCGGTTTCTTGTTTTGACATGCGTTCAGCTTGTTCTTTGAGATCTTCCGGCTTAAACAAAAAGTGTCCAAACGCGACTTTTGCTAATTCAATGTAGTTAGGTTCCGTTACGACGACGATCTCACTGTAGAGCAATTCAATCAATTGCTGTTTCAGCGGCAGTGTGGGTAAACGTTCAATATCGCTGTCCATCATTGATGAGCGCCAAAGCTCCGTCAGCAACTCGGTCACGATCGCCTCTTTAGAAGGGAAGTGATTATAGACGGTTCGCTTTGATACTTGAGCGATTGAAGACAGCTTATCCATGCTGGTGTTTTGCACCCCAAATTCTTGAAACGCTTGTTTCGCCGCGCATAGAATCGCTTCTCTTTTGGTCTCGCTACGACTTTTTCTTTTTACATTCATAAACTTGTTAAGTTAGGAAGATCATTTCTGGATCTATTTTACACTAAGTAGTTTACTTTTGATAATTTGAATGTAAACTGCACCGTGTAGTTTACTTTTGTTCGGGTTTACTTTTTATGAAAAAAACTTTGCTAGCCACAGTAGGAGCGTTCGCGATGGGTACATCAATGATTTCTTGTTCTAATGTTGATACTGAAAAAGCGCCAACATACCCGGACAAATTTGCAAACACCGAGTTGGAATACAAAAGCAGTTTGGGCGATATGTTCGGTATCATGAAAGCTTATTTCACAACTGAGCGTGCGAATCCAACCCCAACAATTGAAATTCCAGTGAATGCGATGACTGCGACACAACTACTAGAAGAACAAGATGACGTCATATACCGTCTTGGTCATTCGAGCGTGTTGATGAAGCTTGATGGTAAGTTGGTGATGACCGATCCTGTCTTTAGTGACCGAGCATCTCCTGTCCAATGGGCAGGACCAAAGCGTTTCCACCAAACACCAATCACTTTGCAAGATTTGCCAAGTATCGATGTCGTGGTGATCAGCCATGACCATTACGACCATCTAGATAAAGCCTCGATTAAAGAGCTTGGTGACAAGGTTGGAACTTTCTTGGTGCCTTTGAAAGTGGGGCAATTACTGGTGAACTGGGGCGTGCCTAAGGAAAGAGTGGTCGAGCTAGATTGGTGGGAGTCACATTCTGTCGACGGTATTGAATATACACTGACTCCGACTCAGCACTTCTCTGGTCGAGGTTTGACAGACCGCGATACGACGCTGTGGGGCAGTTGGGTTATCAACGCACAGCAAAATAAAGTGTTCTTTAGCGGTGATTCAGGTTACTTCAATGGCTTTAAAGAGATTGGTGAAAGGTACGGTCCATTCGATTTCACAATGATTGAAACGGGCGCATACAATGACCTTTGGTCAGATATTCACATGTTCCCGGAGCAGAGTGTCCAGGCACACATTGATGTGCAGGGTAAAGTGATGATGCCAATTCATAACAGTACATTTGATTTGTCAATGCACGATTGGAATGAACCAATGCAACGTGCGTTAGACATCAGTGAAGAACGTGGTGTGACTTTAGTTAGCCCTGAGATTGGGCAACGTTTGGCGCTTGCTGAGCCTCAGCCAGTTAAGGCGTGGTGGCAATAATTGCCGAGCTAAACAGCCAAACAGTTGAATAGTTAAGCCACTTATTAGAAGTTACTTGGTAGTAGTTACGTGGTCAGGGATAAGGATAAAGCTATGATGAAAGCAAAGTGGTCGTTGCTACTTACATTAAGTATTCTGCCTACCTTTGCATTAGCAGAGTTAGAGGAAGATATCTCGACGTTGATAAAACGAGTTGAGCAATCCTCTTGCACCTTTATCCGTAACTGCAAGGCGTATACCAATCGCGAGGCGGCAGAACACATGCGCAACAAATGGGATTATGCCAAAGATGACGTTGATTCTGTGGATGTGTTTATAAAAGAGGTGGCGTCAAAGAGTTGGTTATCTGGCAAGCCATATTGGGTGGATTGCCAAGATAAGCGTATTACTAGTGAAGAATGGCTGACATCATTGATGAACAGCAGTACCGATCACATTCAATAAGACCTGTTTGATGGTTTGGTAGCGCAGTGGCAATGTGCGGCTGCGTTTTCTCACCAAAAATAAATCTTCATACACCGGTTGTTTTAACTCGGCGACATACAACTCTTCTCTTAACGAAAAGCTCTCCACCGCACTGCGCGGTAAAACGGTAAAGCCGAGTCCTTTGCTCACTGGCAATAAGATCTGGCTTAACTGGTTCACATATCCTGAGAGTGGCATGTCACTGACTTTGACCTCTTTTAATGAGGGTTCTGCGCATTGATCGAAAAAGAGCGTCATGTAATGTTCGGCGTCTGGGTGTCCAATCACACCACAGTTTTTAAGTAGTTCCGGTGTGAGGGTTTTTCCTTGGTAGGATTTAGGCAAGATCAAACATAATGTCTCTCGCCCAATTTGCTCGCTTTGGAACACGCTTTTATTCGGTGAGTAAGTCACGATGCCCAAATCAATTCGCCCTTCTGCAACCCCATTAAGAATAGATTGGTTAGGGGCTGCTTCTAGGTGAATCGATAAGCCTTTATGTCGTTTTTGCTTTTCAAGTAGCGGATCAAACAGCATCAAAGCAAGTGCGCCAGAACAGGCGAGTTTGCAGTATCCTGCGTGTAGGTCATCAAAGCTTAAGTCTTCAAGTAGGCTTTTCTCTTTTTCTTCAAGTTCTAGCGCGTAGGTATACACCATGCGGCCTTGTTCAGTGAGCTCGAAGCTTTTGTTCTCGCGTTTAATCAATGGGTGCTGACAAGCTTGCTCAAGCTTTTTTATGTGCTGACTGACACCGGGCTGGGTCATGTAGAGCTTTTCTGCCGTCTGAGTAAAGTGACCGACTTCGACAAGAGTTTTGAATGTATGTAACCAAACAGGATTCAGCATAGGACGTCGTTTGCTAGAAAAATTGCTGAAATAATAGCATGATGCATAGCAGAACGCAGAGTGGCAGATAAATGACAGGCAAAATAAAACCCCGCCTGGTTTCCCAGACGGGGCTTATTCTTTTTCGCAGCAATCCGGCTACTAATAGGTGCTCCCTGCATCTATCCTTGATTGTGGCTAAATCCTTTAACCGAGTTCCTTGTTCATCGCCTTCCTAGCGGTGTCCATTCTTGCCTATCGTCCTGACGGGCGAACTCTGTCCTAGAGTTTAACTACATCCTTGCTGATAACTCATCCTAAGCTACCAAATCTTCATCCTGAAGATACCCAATCCTTTAGGCTTTTTTCCTGTTCCCGCCAACTTCCTGTCAACACATTTAGTATTGTTGTTTTGCTGATTACTCTCAATCAGCTAGATAAAAAAACTTTGGCAGTGAATATTGCTTAAAAAAGGATAGTTATTATTTTTCATATGCTTAGGTTAGTTGTTCGATTTGTTCTTAGTCAAAAATGGTCGTTTTACTTACATCGCTTGTGAGAGATCTCGCACAAGACTCCGAGCCAATGTACGAATTGGCGTCTTTTTCGCCTTGTTTAAGAGTTTGCTCAAGATCACAACTCGAACGGTAGCCATAAGATTTAGCGACAGTTTCAGATGATATCCCCATCTCTTTTACTGCAAACATGGCCCACTCATCGCGAGTTTTTCGCATGATTTGTCGTAGTTTGGTTTTTAAATTACTCATAGCTGCTCCTTAATTAGCTTGTCTTTACGAGGCAAGAATAAGGATCGAAGTGAGGCCAAGTTGATAGTATGCCGCTCAATATCAATACTATTGAGGCGTAATGAAGAATCGACCTGTATTACTGATACTATTTACGCGTAGAGCAATATTATCTAGCAGGGTGATGAATGGCGTACATTGAAAAAATACCTCAGAGACCAGGCTTTTCTTGGCGCTATCGTCGAATTGATGAGTCAACAAAGCAGTCTGATTTACACTTTCATGATGATGTGTATGAGTTGGTTATTCATCGTCATTTTAAGGGAGTGTTAAATGTCGGCCATTTCGAGATGGATATCGAACATAATCAGATGTTGTTGATTGCCCCTGGCGTTCCGCATTCTTTTTGCTCTACGTCTTCGAAAGACAATTGTGAGACACACGTGGTTTGGTTTAAGCGTGAGTGGATTTCCAATCTCATGTTTTATTGCACGGAGCTACGTAAACTGGACCCGTTATTAAAAGCGGCCAATAAAGGTGTGGTCTTTTCTAAGGGAACGGCCCAACAAGTGGTGGACTTGATGCATGAGCTGATGAAAGTCCCTGCAATGGAACAGCTTGCCCGTTTTATTCACGTTCTTTCTTTGCTTGCCCATGATGAAGCCGCAAAAACACTGATGACGCATTCTTACCTCTCGCTGAGTGAACATGAGCAACAAGAAAGAGAGCGGGTTGCTAAGGTCAATACGTATCTTGAGCAGCACTTTGCTCATAAAATAACCCTTGCCGACTTAGCGAACGATTTATCGCTCAGTGAAAGTGCCGTGACTCGATTATTTCAAAAGCACTTTAAAGAACCTTTTAGCCAGCGCTTGATGAAGCTGCGTATTAATCACGCTGCGGAATTGCTGCAATCGACTGAGTTACCGATCGGGATTGTGTTTGAGCGAGTAGGGTATCGGAATCAAGCTTTATTTAATCGCCATTTCAAAACTTACAAAGGGCTTACCCCGCGAGATTACCGACAACATTACCAGCAACGCATTCAGCCCTAGCCTCTTGCTTAGTTTTGGTAGGTGTGCCCTCTTTTTGATGTTGAGTGAGAATTCATGTGCAACTTGTATATTATTTGCTAGGTTGTTGAAGAATCATTATTAAGATTCAATGACAGATTAAATAGGGAACTTGATTGCCATTAATCTGTCATATTCAGTGGATAGGTTGACCCTTGCCATACGATAAAACACAGTCGAACTGTTCAAAAATTGACTGTAACGCGTCGTGTTTTGTCATTATGTTGTGAAATCAATCACGGTTAATTTATTCGTTCCCCGATAGATTGAAGGGGAAACAACCTTAGACAATAAGCTCATGATGAGCGCTACCTATATAAATGAGGGAGATTGCTATGAAAAAGATGAGAAGAGCACAGTTGCATCGTGTACGTATTCAATACTGGAAAGACACAAAAACTGACGCTACCAAAAAAGCATAGTTAACCACACTCGTGACACTGAGCTGGCAATGGACGAATTACCTTCCATAACATGCCAGCTCTAAAATTATCTGGCACATCCATACTTTCCAAGACTCTAAGCTTCCAAAACAACCAAACGTTCCACTCTTTCTAGATTCAACATCTCAGCACAAAACCATCGCCTTAAATGCAAAAAAGCCAGTCCGAAGACCAGCTTTCTCTATTACTTGCTCAACCCTGTGTTACAGAGTGATTCCGCAATTACAGGTAGTTTGCGTCAACCAAGTCGCCAGCTTTTGCGCTGCTTACTTCTGGGCGAGCTTGTAGCCAAGCCAAAACTTGCGCTTTCTGTTCTTCAGTTGCGCTTTCGTAACGCTCTGTTGAACATAGGAAGCCTTCAAACAGCTCTAGACCACCGCCGCCAAAGCATAGGTTTAGACCATCAATATAGTCGATAAACTCATCAACGAATGCATCGTAACGATCGAAGTCGTTGATGTCTGTTTCACAGCTGATTTCAAAACCTAGGATTGCGAATTCACCTAGGAATAGCTTTTTGCGTAGACGACGATTTTTGTTATCGATTTTATCTAGTTTCATGATTATCTCTCGTGGATGATTTGAGTACACCTTATACCCCCAAAACAGGCTTTGCCCAAGCAAAATCGGGAGTACATAGAATAGATGGGTGCTTTATAACATTTTCTAAACACAAAGTTCATAAAGATGGACTACTTCTGTCACTTTTCTCTTCCAAACTTCCTCTCGCTTGATAATTAACAAACTTATAATTCAACCTAACACTAGGAAAGCAACACCATGAGTAAGGAAACCTTCGACGCGACGCGTTACAACCAGAGTAATAACAAGCCTTTTGAAGAAGTACTTGAAGCGAGCCTATCTCGACGCAGTATCCTAAAAGGTGGCCTAGGTATCAGTGCGATGACCGCTTTTGGTGCGTTTGGCTTATCTGGGTGCAACGATTCTAGCTCTGGCACTTCAGCTGGCAATGGGTCTAACGTGTCTAGCGCAGTATTGAATTTTGATTCTATTCCGGGCTCTCTGACGGATGCAGTTTCGATTCCGCAAGGTTATGTCGCACAAGTTTTGGTACCTTGGGGCACACCTCTAAATGCACAAGGTAATGCTTGGAAAGACGATGGCAGCAATACGAGTGCTGATCAGCTCAATGCGCTTGGTATGCATCATGACGGCATGCATTTCTTCTCACTAAATGACAGTGATACTGATGGCTTGTTGTGTATTAACCACGAGTACATTGATACTTCAGCATTGCATCCTAGCGGTCCAACCGTTGTGGGCGGCGTGCGTACTATCGTCGACGAAGTTCGTAAAGAAATTAACGCGCACGGTGTATCCGTGGTTCGCGTTCAACTTGAAGACAACATGTGGAAGCTGGTGGATACCGATCCACTAAACCGCCGTTACACTGGCGCGACAGTTATGGACTTATCTGGTCCTGTGGCAAATACAGAATTGACTGTGACTCGCTTCTCTCAAGATGGCAGCCAAGCACGTGGCACACTGAACAACTGTGGTAATGGTTTCTCGCCTTGGGGCACGTACCTAACGTGTGAAGAGAACTGGCCGGGCTACTTCGTCAACGCAGGAGTTCGCACTGAAGAGCAAGATCGTATTGGTGTAGATGATGAACGCACTCGCTACTTATGGGAAACGTTGGCGGGCAACGCTGAAGAACGTTTGGACGAGTTTACGCGCTTCAATGTTGAGCCTACGGGCGCAAGTGCATTAGATGATTACCGTAATGAAGCGAACGGCCATGGTTACATCGTTGAGATCGACCCTTACACGCAAAACTCACGTGCTAAGAAGCGTACTGCACTAGGTCGCTTCCGTCACGAAGGTTGTACTTTCGGTAAGCTTGAAGAAGGTAAGCCTGTGGTCTTTTACTCTGGCCACGACTCTCGCTTTGAGTACCTATACAAATTTGAGTCAGCGGCAGTGTGGGATCCAGCAGATACTAATCCAGCAAACCGTTTGGCAACGGGCGATAAATATATGGATGAAGGCACACTGTATGTGGCGCGCTTCAACGAAGACAGCTCTGGTACTTGGTTGCCACTGACACTAGATAGTACGACAGTTTCTGGTGGCACTTTGGCAGATAGCTTCAATTCGTTGGCAGAAATCATCCTCAATACGGCGGGCGCAGCCGACCTCGTTGGTGCGACGCCAATGGATCGCCCAGAGTGGTGTACCGTGGATCCATTCACAGGCTCGGTTTACCTGACGTTAACGAACAACACCAAGCGCACAGAGGAAACTAACCCTGCAAACCCACGTTTGAACAACAAGTTTGGTCATGTAATTCGCTGGGACGAAGGCGAAGCGGCAACAGACTTCACGTGGGATATCTTCGTGTTTGGTTCTCCAGCAAACGGTGATGCGGACACTAACCGTTCTAGCTTGACCGAGCTCAACCAATTTGCGAGCCCAGACGGCTTAGCGTTTGACCCTCGTGGCATTCTGTGGATTCAAACGGATAACGGTGCAGATGAAGTGACGTCTTACACTAATGACCAAATGCTTGCGGTTGTACCTTCAAAGCTGACGGATGAAAACGGCACGCAAGAAGTGATCGGCGTAGAAAACCAAGCTGAGCTGAAGCGTTTCTTTGTTGGTCCTAACGGCTGTGAAGTGACAGGATTTACCATCAGCCCAGATTACAAGTCTTTGTTCGTGAACATTCAGCACCCAGGTAACTGGCCTTATAGCGACAATGCTGCGGAAGAGACACCAGCGGGGATGACACTGCGCCCACGTGCAGCAACGGTGGTTATTCGTCGTGAAGACGGTGGTGAAATTGGTGTGTAGCCACTAGGTTGTACGACTGAATATCGGGAATAAGAGAAGCCCTGCGTTTGCAGGGCTTTGTTGTTTCTGATGAGTTGCTTACTAAAACTAGCTTTTGAGAGAACCGCCTGCAGTGCGAATGACATCTTGATACCAGAAGAAGCTCTGCTTACGTTTACGTTCTAACGTACCTTGGCCATCGTTGTGGCGATCAACGTAGATGTAACCGTAACGCTTGCTCATTTCAGCGGTTGAGTTTGCGACTAAATCGATTGGTCCCCAGCTAGTGAAGCCCATCAACTCAACACCATCAAGAATCGCTTCGTGTGCTTGCACAAGGTGATCGTTCAAGTAAGCGATGCGGTAATCATCTTGAATCTCACCGTTTTCATCGATTTCATCACGTGCACCTAAGCCGTTTTCTACGACGAACAGTGGCTTTTGGTAGCGATCGTGAAGGAAGTTCAACAAAACTCGCAGGCCTTTTGGATCGATCAACCAACCCCATTGGCTCTTCTCAAGATATGGGTTTGGTACGCTATCGACGATGTTACCTACTTCTTTCTGTTTTGGGTCTGCACTCGCACAGCCACTTGCGTAGTAGCTGAATGAGATGAAGTCGACACTTGCCGATGCGATCTCTTCTAAGTCACCTGCTTCCATCTGAATTTCAATGCCATTTTCGCGGAAGTAACGCTTCATATAGCCAGGATACTGACCACGAGTTTGTACATCACCGAAGAACAACCATTTGTTGTTTTCTTGTATTGCTGCCAGCACGTCATCAGGGTTACAGGTGTATGGGTAGTTGATCGCGCCAAGCAGCATGTTACCAATCTTGCCGTTCGGTACGATTTGCTGACACAGTTTTACCGCTTTCGCATTTGCCACTAACTGGTGGTGAATCGCTTGGTAAATCTCTTGTTCGCTAGCGTCTTCTTGCAAACCAACACCAGTAAATGGCGCATGCAGAGACATATTGATTTCGTTGAACGTTAACCACAGCTTCACTTTGTCTTTGTAGCGTTCAAGCACGGTGCGAGCATAACGCTCGAAGAATTCGATCACGCGACGATCGCCCCAACCACCGTAGTTCTCGACCAGTGCGTAAGGCATTTCGTAGTGAGATAAGGTTATGAAAGGTTGGATATCGTGCTTCGCCAGTTCATCAAAAATTTTATCGTAGAACGCCAAACCTTCTTCGTTAGGTTCAAGTTCGTCGCCGTTCGGGAAGATGCGGCTCCATGCCAAAGACAGACGCAGGCAGTTAAAGCCCATCTCTTTGAATAGCGCAATGTCTTCTGGGTAGCGATTGTAGAAGTCGATCGCCACGTCTTTGATACCCGGCGTTCGTTCTTCACGGGTTTGATGCGGACTCAAAATACCGTTTGGCAGCATGTCTGACGTCGATAACCCTTTACCCCCAAGGTTGTACGACCCTTCTACTTGGTTTGCAGCAATTGCACCGCCCCAAAGAAAATGTTCAGGAAACGTAATCATGTTTCTCACTCTTTATTGTTTTGCAGTATGTGTTTTCTGTGTTTGAGAATAGTGTAGGTCAAGGTGAGATTCTTGTATCAAGATCGTGTTTTTCTCAAACGGTGGGAGATACCGAGTTCTGATGATGATTTTGTAATCAATACCGACTTAAGCTGATTTGAACAATAAAGTGAAAGTCAGTCCATTTTGTTCATTCTTGTGCACGGTAACTTGTCCATTCATATCACGCATATTGTTGGCCGTAATCGCTAAACCCAGCCCTAGCCCCTCACCAATTTTCTTTGAGGTTTGGAAGGGTTCAAACATCGATTCGAGCATCTCATCTGAGACGCCGCAGCCATTGTCACTCACCGTTAGTTCTACCTGATTTGCCGTTGGATTGACGATCAAGTTGAGCTGAGGATTAGTGGTGTTGCCCATCGCATCCAATGCGTTCGATACAAGGTTGCCAAGCACCTGCAGCAGTCGTTGTTCTTCTCCCATGATCTTGTTTAAATTTCGAGGAACACGGACCCGTACATCCACCTTGTCTAGTTGAGATTGGTAAACACGCAATGTTTCTTCGAGTGCAGAGGTAAGGGAAATCGCTTGTAAACATTGTGGTTTGTTGTAAGCGAACGTTTTTAGCTGACTGGTCATGCTTGCCATGCGATCAATCAGTTTCTGTACCAAGACGTTATTGGCTTTCATCATGTCGGTTTCACCTCGTTCAGCCAATAGCTCATTAGTGGTGAGCAGAGTACGCAAGCCCGTTAGCGGCTGATTAAGTTCATGAGTGATCGCGCTCGACATACGACCTAAGGCTGCCATTTTGCTCGATTCAATTAACTGGCTTTGTGCTTCTTTCAGCGCTTGAGTTCGCTCTTCTACACGTTGTGCCAGTTCTTGGTTGACCTGTTGTAGTGATTGCTCGGCTTTTTTCCGCTTACTGATGTCTATGATCGTTGCAAGGAAATACTGCTCGCCATGCCAAGGGAAACTGGTCAGGGAGAACAGAACAGGGAAGACGCTGCCATCACTCCTTTTGGCGATGGTTTCGACCGTGCTGATCTCTGCGAGCTCTTTATGTTTAGGTAGATCTTTAAGTAACTTGAGAGTGGTGGAATTTGGGTTACCGGCATCAAATAGCTCCCAAGCAAAAGTGTGTCGATTAACGCTCTCTGGCAAACAAAACAAACGCTTCGCCATCGGGTTGAGGTCAAACAGTTGCCCTTGTTCGTCAATCAATAACAAACCAACGTGAGTCTTATTGATCATTTGCTTCAAGCGGCGTTGGGACTCTTCCAAAAGGGCTTGAATCCGTTGTTGGTTGATGTGTTTTTGGCGACGTTGCAAGCCAATGATGACAAGCAAGACGATCAATAGGAGCAGCGCCGCTACGCTCCAACCAATCACATTAATAGTTTGTTGAATCGGTTTGGAAGGGGTGAGGTAGCTGACGTACCAATTCAAGTCATCCAGCTTCACGGTATGTGCAAAATAGCGTTGATGGTTGAGTGTCCATGCTCTGATATTGGTGTTGTCGTATAAGCGCTGAGTTTCTAACTGGACTGTGTTGTTCGGTTCGTTAAACCAGTCTGCGTTATAGACTGGGCTGCTCGATAGGAAGAAACGCTGCTGGCGATTTTGCAATGTGATGATGTCTTGACTGGTAATGGTTTGCTCAGTCAATAGGCTCAGGTTGATTTGTACTACCACAATGCCAGCGATATTCAAGCCGTCATAGATAGGAGCGGCCAAATAATAAAGCGGGCTGGAGCCTTTGGTTTTGTTCACCAAAGAGACACCACCAGCTTGATTGTGAATTTGTTCCACAATCGCTTTTCGGTCAGACAGGCTAAAGCGCTCTTCGATTAAACTCGATACCAATACCTCGCCAGAGTTAGACAGGATCAGCCAACCTTCTGTGTTAGCGGCTTTATCCAGTTGAGTCAGTTGGGTTTGTAGCGGCTCGTAATAAGTTAGATTCCCTTTTACAAACGCAATGGTTTCCGGGTTATTGGTCACAAGGTATGGCAGGTGATAGAAGCGTTTAAGAGCCCGGCGAACTTCACCGATATAGTCGAGCAACTTTTGTTGAGCTTCGTTTTGAGTCTCGACACTCAACCATTGACGAGCAACCTCTCGACTGGCGATATAGCAAGACAAAATCAGCATGGATGCAAGTGCGACTACAAGCCATGTTTTGCCAATTCTTCTACGCTGCATACCGACCCCATAATGGTATTGATCTTTTTCGACTATGAAAGAGTGCGCCTAACCGTTTGGATGTTAAAGACTTGTAAGCAAGAAGTGAGATCTAGCTCCTTTCCTCCACAGTGGTTTTTGCTACCGTTAGCACACCACGATGAATTCCTATACTTATAAATCAGGCAGTAACGTATGGCTTTTAACGACTCCCCTAAAATTGCACTTATCGAAGACGACGATATTGTTCGTCAGGCAACTAGCCAATGGTTACAGCTGGCGGGATTTGATGTATCGGCATTCAGTCTGGGGGAAGAGGGCAAAGCCGCCATTCTTAGCCAAGAATTTGATGCCATTGTGAGTGATGTTCGCCTACCAGACATCGACGGTTTATCGATACTAGAAAGCCTGATTGCCAACCACATTCAAACTCCGATTATTTTGATCACTGGCCACGGTGATGTCGATATGGCCGTTGGTGCTTTACAACGCGGTGCGTTTGATTTTGTTGAGAAGCCTTTCCTGCCAGAGCGTCTATCTCAACGCGTGACTGAGGCCGTTGAGAATTATCGCGCACAAACTTCTACTCAAGATCGTCAGGAGTATCTTTCTCGCATCAGCGGCTTAGAAGAAGTGTTGGTTGGGCGAAGCAAAGTGATGCAAAAACTAAGGGAGCAAGTTGCCAAGCTAGCGCGAATTGATACTAACGTGATCATTTATGGTGAAACAGGTTGTGGTAAAGAGCTGGTGGCCACCAGTTTGCATAATGAGAGCCAACGGAGATCCTATCACTTTGTGCCTATCAACTGTGGCGCAATTCCTGAAACGCTGTTCGAGAGCGAATTATTTGGCCATGAAGCTGGTGCATTTACCGGCGCGGCCAAAAAGCGCATTGGTAAACTTGAATACGCAGATAAGGGCACCTTGTTTTTTGATGAAGTAGAAAGTATGCCCCTGTCAATGCAAGTGAAAGTATTGCGCGCTCTTCAAGAACACACCATAGAGCGAGTCGGTGGCAACCAACAAATCTCTGTTGATTTACGGGTGATCGCGGCGGCGAAAGAAGATCTCAATGATCATGACGACTTTCGTCAGGATTTATATTATCGCCTTAATGTGGCGCAGATCTATCTACCGCCACTGAGAGAGCGTGAAGAAGACGCATTGATCTTATTCGAACATTTCACCTTGAAGAACAACCCAAACTGCCGGCCTGTGAGTGAAGCCGATAGAAAAGCCATTCTTGCTTATGCGTGGCCGGGCAATGTGCGGGAACTACGAAACGTGGCCATAAGGTTCGCGTTAGACAACACCATTTCGGTTATGGAAATTCTCTCTAGTCGCCCTTCCTCGACAAACGAAGAGACACATGCAGGGGTGCCGTTGGTGATTCAGCTGCATAATTTTGAACGCAAGGTGCTACATGATTCGTTAGTTCGAAACCAAGGAAGAATTACGGATGTGATGGTCGAATTAGATTTACCACGCCGAACCCTCAACCAAAAGATGCAGAAGTTTGGGTTGAATCGCTCTGATTACACGTAGAAAAAACGGCTTTACTTAGGAAGCCGTTTTTTGTTGAGGTACTTATTTGTTAAGGTACTTGCCGATCTAGGCTTGGTTCACCAACTCGGCTTTTTGTTGGCTTGCCTTGCGGGTAAATACTACGCCCACAACCACCATAGCGATCGTCGGAACAATCCAACTTGCAAAGTAGTGGTACAGCGGCATGTTGCTGTCTAACCATTGGTTTGCCGCTTCTGGCATGTAACCTAGGATGTGCAGCGCATCAACACAACCAAACACTAGAGCAGTGAACGCCGTCGCTACCACCATGAACTGTGACATCTTGTTGCGCACGGGTGCCATGATCATCAATGCAATCGCCACTGGGTGAAGCACCACAACCGCAGGCAATGTGATAGCCAATAGTTGCTCCAGACCTACGTTAGCAATCAAACCTGCCAACACCATGGTCGTAATAACGCAGCCTTTGTAGTTCACTTTGCTGAAAGTATTATCGTAAAACTCACTACCTGCAGTGGTTACGCCGATAGCAGTAGTCAAACAAGCCAATACCATTACGGCACCTAGCAATAGTGAACCAAACGCACCAAAGTGGTTGAAGGTGAACGCCGTTAGGATATCGCCACCGTTACTGAATTCAGAACCTAAGTATGAGCTCGTCGAGCCAATGTAAGCCAATGAGATGTAAACAAATGCCATCGCAACCGCGTACATCAAAGCGGCGATTAGCGTGTATTTTGCGGTGGCTTTCGGACAATCTACCCCCATGCTGCGAATCGCACGGAAAATAATCCAACCAAAACCTATAGAGCCTAGCGCGTCCATTGTCATGTAGCCTTGGGTTAAGCCTTCAGCAAATGCGCCAGATACGTATGGACCTGTTGCTGTGGTTAGTTCGCCAGCAGGGTAAACCAATGCGGTCACAGACATGATCACCAAGATAGCCATCAAAGCAGGAGTTAAGATCTTACCTAGGTTGTCGACCAACTTACCCGGATATAGGGCGAATAAAATGGTGATAACGCAGAAGGCAATAGTGAAAGGCACCAAAGCGGCATCACCAAACATTGGTGCAAAGCTAAATTGGTAGGCCACAGTAATCGCACGTGGTATTACGAACGCAGGGCCAATCACGATAAACACCATCACCCAAAAACTGGTTGCCAAAGGTTTAGGTAGGGCTGCGGTTAGTTTGTCTGAACCGTTAACGATAGCCACCATTACTAGTGCCATTGCAGGCAGACCTACACCCGTCAAGAGGAAGCCAGACATCCCGCTCAGAAAGTTTTCACCTGCTTGATAACCCAAAAATGGAGGGAAGATCAGGTTACCCGCGCCTAAGTACATGGCGAAAGTCATGAAGCCCAAAGCGGCGATATTGCGTGCGCTTAACATTGTTATTCCTCTTATGTTTCGCTTGGAAGAAACTGAAAGGAATGGGAGGAGTATGTGGTGTTCCCGTCAGCTTCTTCTCAAGCTGACAGAAAGTTTAGATATAGCCTGTCAGCTCTGAATCAGTTCCAGAGAGAGCAGGAGGATCGCAGCAGCAACGCCAGATGGGCGTTTTAAAGCGAATTGTGATTGCGCAGTTGCTGACATGGATGATCCTTAATGACGAAAAGATACCAAGGAATACGTTTGCCTTGGCGTGTTGTTACCCTAACGAACATGGGGCCATTGGCACAACCCCGAAGAAGAAAATAAGTTGATACGGTCAATGTTTGTTTCTGAACTGGTGGATCGAACTGGTTTTTAAATTCAAAATCAGAATAAATGACTTTTCATTTCTGTAACATTGCTTGTTTTGCTGTATTTTTGTGCTATTTGTAGTCGTTTAGGCTGCAAAGCTCCGCCGATAAAGTGAGCAGTTTAGAATGATGCGCTGTTTCTTCTTATTGTTAAGACGCTTTAGCTCCGGTTCAGCCCAAGAGCTCATCGGCAAAATATTGCTCATCGGCAAACGGAGCATTTTTTCATTCCAGATCACATTTCATTAACCTTTTGCTGTGTAGTTGCACAAATTTATCCTCAGAAATAGGCAATATCTTGCTTATCGCTTTGTTATCAAATCAGCATGATTTTGCTCATTTATACGGGGTCTTGATTTTTATCTCAATAAATACAACAGCTTAAAAGTTGGCATTTCTATTGCTCTAGGCTATTTGTTGTTAATGAAGGTTTAATGCCTTGTAAATCCAAATCGTGAAACGACTACACGGAGAGTAATAATGAAAATGAATAAGCTGGTAAAAGCTTTAGCTGTCGCTGTGACTTCTTTTGGTATTGCTGCTAATGCAGTAGCGGAAGAGCGTAGCTACATTCTTGCAACGGCATCGACAGGCGGAACTTACTACCCAGTGGGTGTAGCACTGGCGACATTAAGTAAAGTGAAATTAGCACCTAAACATCACTTCTCCCTCTCTGCTATTAGCTCTGCTGGATCTGGTGAAAACGTCAAACTGTTGAACGAAAACGAAGCCCAGTTCGCGATTCTGCAGGGCTTATACGGTGCGTGGGCTTGGTCTGGCGAAGGTCCTTATGAGAAGAGTGGTCGCCAAGAGCAGCTGCGTTCAGTCTCTATGCTGTGGCAAAATGTTGAGCACTTTATTGTTCGCTCTGACCTAGCAAAAACGGGCACGGTGACAGATCTAAACAACCTAGATGGTAAGAAGTTCTCCATCGGTAAGAAAAACTCTGGTACAGAGAATTCTGGTCGTCAAATCATGAAAGGTCTGAATGTCGACCCAGATAAATTCAATCTAGCCTACATGGGCTACGGCGGTAGCGCGAGTGCGCTTCAAAACGGCACTATTGACGGCATGAACACGCCAGCGGGAGTCCCCGTTGGGGCGGTCACTCAAGCTTTTGCTGCGCTTGGTAAAGACATCTCGATTCTTTCGTTTACAGACGAACAAATCAAAGAGGCGAATGGCCACTATAACCTTTGGACGAAATACGAGATCCCAGCCAACACCTACCCAGGTCTGGACAAGCCGATCACGACTATCGCACAACCAAACTTCTTGGCCGTTCGTGAAGATATCTCGGAAGAAGACGTATACCAGCTAACGAAAGCAATATACGAGAACTTGCCATTCCTACAAGGTATTCATAAAGCAACCAAAGCAATGGCGATGGAAAAAGCAATTGCTGGCTTGCCAGTACCTCTTCACCCAGGTGCCGCGCGTTACTACAAAGAAATGGGCATCGAAATCCCATCAGACCTAATGGCGAAATAACGTCAGCTCGCCCCGAGCACTGGCTTGGGGCATCTAATCCCTACAAACGATTTAAAACGAAAAAAGCCGCTAGAGCTTGGAGTATAAGATGAGCGACTCAATAGAGAAGGAATTGCAGAAGTTTGAGCTGCCCACGCGCACAGACTTTCCGTGGGTAACGACCACAATCACAGTGTTTGCCGTGATGCTATCTGTTTTGCACATTTGGTTTAATACCTTATCGACGTTACCGGAGTTATGGATTTCTGCCACTCACTTTGCTGGTTTTGCAGTAATTTGTGCGCTTTGGTACCCGGCCCATATCTCTCTCAAGCAGAGTAAGATTGCACTGGGCGTCGATGTGTTGATTGCCATGGGGGCCGTCGCGTGCTTGCTCTACATTCCTTATGCCGAAGACGCGCTGTACGAACGCGGTGTGAAGTTCGTGACCAGCGATTGGGTGTTCGCCATCTTGGCCATCTTGATTGTTATCGAACTGATTCGACGTACTATGGGCTGGTTTATTCCAGTGCTGATTGTGGTGTGTTTAAGCTACGTTGTGCTTTGGGGTAAGTGGGCAACCGGTATTTTCCACTTCCCGGGTTTGAGTATGGAAACTTTACTTTACCGCAGTTTCTATTCTTCAGAGGGCATGTTCGGTTCTATTTCACGCATCAGTTGGACTTTTGTATTCATGTTCATTCTGTTTGGTGCGTTTCTTGTTCGCTCTGGCGTCGGCGATTACATCATCAATGTGGCACGTGCGGCGGCTGGCAAAATCATCGGCGGTCCCGGTTTTATCGCAGTAATTGGCTCGGGCTTGATGGGCTCCGTATCTGGCTCTAGCGTGGCAAATACGGTTTCAACCGGTGTTATCAGTATTCCTTTGATGCAAAAAGCGGGTTTCCCTTCGCGCTTTGCCGCGGGCGTTGAAGCAGCTGCATCGACAGGTGGTCAGTTGATGCCACCAGTGATGGGGGCGGGTGCTTTCATCATGGCGTCTTACACGCAAATTCCTTATGTTGATATCATCGCGGTTTCTTTCATTCCAGCTCTTATCTACTTCTTGTCTGTGGCGTTCTTTGTGCGTATCGAAGCTAAACGCAGCGGCGTTCAGAAGATCACGACCAGCGATGAATCTCTACTCAAAGTCGTGGTTAGCGGCTGGCACAACCTTATTCCGCTCGCTGTATTGGTTACTCTTTTGGTCCAAGGCTTTACGCCAACTTACGCGGCGGGTCTATCGATCATTTCTGTTGTGGTGGCTTCTTGGTTCTCAAAAGATCACAAAATGGGACCAAAAGCGATCATCGAAGCGCTTTCGCAAGGCGCGAAAAACATGGCGACAACCGCCGTATTGCTTGTGGGTATTGGTTTGGTGGTCAACGTGATCAGCACCACGGGCATCGGTAACACGTTCTCATTGATGATCGACGGCTGGGCGAATGGCGACTTGTTCATTATGATCGTTCTTATTGCGCTCGCCTCTCTGGTATTGGGCATGGGGTTACCAGTAACGGCGGCTTACATTGTTTTGGGTACACTGTCTGCCCCTGCGCTGTACAAGTTGATTGCGGAAAACCAATTGCTTGAATTAATGGTGTCGGGTCAATTGCCGGAGCAAGCAAAAGCCATCTTTATGTTGGCGGCGCCAGAAAAGCTGGAACTGCTTAATGCGCCAATGGCGTTGGAAACTGCAAAAGAAATGGTGGCGTTAGTGCCTGCTGACTTTATGGAAACCCTACTAGAGCAAAGTCTAGGTATGGAAGCGGTAGGCTTAGCACTGCTGGCTGCTCACCTCATTATCTTTTGGTTATCGCAAGACAGCAACGTAACCCCTCCAGTGTGTTTGACCGCTTTTGCTGCGGCAACCATTGCAAAAACACCGCCAATGCGCACCGGTTTAATGGCGTGGAAAATCGCCAAAGGTTTGTATCTTGTGCCGCTACTTATTGCCTACACAGGCTTGGTAAGTTGGGATGTGACGTCGGTGATTACCGTCGGCTTCTTTGCAATCATTGGTACCTATGCATTGATTGGTGCGATTGAAGGTTACTTGGAAGGTCCTCTAAACATTCTGCTGCGTCTTGTGTTGATTGTGGTGGGTACATTGCTGGTTTGGTACGACATCCCAATGTTGGTTCGTGTAGCAAGCTGCGCGGGATTTGTCGCGATTTTTATTTACAGTGGTCGCAAGTTCAAATTGCAACAATCTCAACTATCGGTTTTATAAGAGGTCGCATGAAATCAGCCTATGACTACATCATTGTTGGTGGCGGTATCGTTGGTGTGTCGACAGCATGGCAACTGCAGCAACGTCATCCAGGCAAATCCATTTTATTGGTTGAGAAAGAGTCCGGTTTTGCCAAGCACCAAACCGGACATAATAGTGGCGTGATTCATGCCGGGGTGTACTACGCACCGGGCAGCTTAAAGGCAGATTTTTGTAAGCGAGGGGTAGAGCGAACCATTTCGTTCTGCGCCGAGCACGATATTCCGGTGGAGAACTGTGGCAAGTTACTGGTTGCTACCAATGAGCAAGAAGTCGAACGTATGAATGCCCTCTATGAGCGCTGCCATGTCAACGGCATCGACGTAAAGCTACTCGATGAAGTTCAACTCAAGCTGGCTGAGCCAAACATCACAGGCTTGGGCGCGATTTATGTCAAAACCACCAGTATTGTCGATTATCGTTTGGTCACTGAGCAGATGGCGGAAGAGTTCCAAAAGCTCGGTGGTCAAATCAGCCTGAGAACCAAAGTAGTGGCTGCCGAAGAGAAGGATGAAGAAGTCCAACTTACCTGCATTTCAGACGGTCAAACCATGCAGCTCAATACCAAGTTCTTGGTTACTTGCAGTGGCTTGATGGCGGATCGCATGACTAAGATGATGGGTATTCCCACTGACTTTCAGATCATCCCTTATCGTGGTGAATACTACCGATTAGATAGCAAACACGACCAAGTGGTGAATCATCTTATTTACCCAATCCCAGATCCTGATTTGCCTTTTTTGGGTGTCCACCTCACGCGTATGATTGATGGCAGTGTGACCGTTGGTCCAAATGCGGTGCAAGGCTGGAAGCGAGAAGGGTACGATAAGGTCAACTTTAGCCTGCAAGATACCATGCAAATGCTCAGCTTTTCAGGTTTCTGGAAGGTGACACAAAAGCATCTAAAAACCGGATTGGATGAGTTTAAGAACTCGTGGTGGAAGCCGGGCTATCTCAAGTTGGTCAACAAATACTGCCCAAGCATCAAGGTCGAAGATCTCAAACCATATCCTGCGGGTATTCGCGCGCAAGCGGTGTTATCTGATGGCACTTTGGTTCATGACTTCTTGTTTGCCGAGAGCGCAAGAAGCCTGCATGTTTGCAATGCACCCTCTCCCGCAGCGACATCTGCAATGCCGATTGGGGAGTACATTTGCGATAAAGTGAATGAGAAGATAGAGGCAAAAACCGAGGCGGTTTAACAGTAAAAAGCCAAACTAGAAGTACCCCAGAAAAATAATGACTTTGTTTGTTAGGTTATTAGTGTCGGGTGTGCTGGAAGTTTGGCTTTTACTTTGGTGATTGAATAATTTCCTTCTTATGATATTTGGGTTTATTAGGAGAGGGATGGATGAAATTAGGTTTAGCCAATCACAAAGTCGACGTTGTTAAGCATGACCCTGCATGGCGACAGGAGTTTGTGCGTTGCCGCTTTGAACTGGCGTTAATGACGGAGATACCGCTAACTCAAATCGAGCATATTGGCAGTACTGCCATTATGAATATGCCTGCCAAACCTATTATCGATATGGTGCTAGGTATTGAGCACTTTCCTCATGTTTCTCCAAAACTGATTGATGCACTGAAAAGTGTTGGATTTCTGCGGTTGAAAGTGGAAAAGCAAGATGAGATTGTCTTTGCGAAGTTCACCGATGATTCTTATCAAGTCAAAACACACTATCTGCACATCACTCAGTATCAAGGACAGTTGTGGCGAGACTGGATTCAATTTCGAGATAGACTAAATGGAAGTGCTGAGCTTAGAAGCGAGTATCTAACTCTGAAGTTTTCTTTGGTGGAGCAAGCTGAAATAACCATCGAAAAATATACGGATGCTAAAGCCGAGTTCGTAAAGAAAGTCATCTCGACATAAAACAAAGGCGACTAAACTGTCGCCTTTGCTGTATTTGGAAGAGCCGTTAAGATTCTCCACCTTTAGGGCAAAGTTCACCTTTCTTGGCGTGTCTTTCAATCATGTAATCGCCTCGGGCACTGTGCAAAACAATCGCATTCCACACTTGCCCGTCTTTGAGTTCAAACTCCATCGCATAGTGTATGCCGCCGACGACTTGGGTTCTCACATCATTGATTTGTTTTAGCTTATCCGTGGCGTTCATTTGATACAAAATCATACTGAGAGAACGCTCTGCATCAGGGGTGACTTTCGCTACTTGCCACCCTCCTGGAACGCCACCTTGTGCGCCGCATATCGCTTGCATTTTCTTTTTCAAAGCCGGTGGCATTTGTTTGTCGACTGCTGTTGCGCTGTTTGCGAATGGAAGCGCGGTAATCGCCACAATGGTCGTCCACATCATCCTTAACTTCATAAATTCACTCCGTTGTTTTGTTATTGATTGAGTATAAGCACGACTTTCACGGTTTACATAATTGCAGGGAATTACGGACGAACTTGTAGGTACGGAACAGAAGAGTGAAAAGAGTAAAAAAAGATCGCTTTTGAGTGGCACTCGTAACACTTCTAGAGGAGGAGACGTTATGAGTCTAAAGCATTATTTTGAGAAGGTCTCACCAAAGTTTGAACCGGGAGGCAAATACCAAAAGTTCTACCCACTTTTTGAAGCTGTCGAAACCCTTTTTTACACGCCGGGTAAAGTGAATCACGGCGCTACTCATGTTCGAGACAGCATAGACCTAAAGCGGATCATGATTATGGTGTGGCTAGCCGTTTTCCCCGCGATGTTTTGGGGCATGTACAACATGGGGCAGCAATCCAGCGACGCTTTGCTCTACGGTCTTGACCAAGTAGCAGCGCAGCAAGCCATTGATGCCTCTTGGGGGCTAAGCTGGGTTTGGGGTTCGGTAGAAGTCGCGAGCCAAGCAGGTTGGGCAAGCAAAATGCTTGTTGGCGCGACCTATTTTCTGCCTGTCTACGCGACGGTATTCATCGTTGGTGGTTTTTGGGAAGTTCTGTTTGCCATCATCCGCAAACATGAAGTGAATGAAGGCTTCTTCGTGAGCTCCATTCTGTTCTCATTGATTCTGCCGCCAACCATTCCACTGTGGCAAGCCGCCTTAGGTATCACTTTTGGTATTGTGGTAGCGAAAGAAATCTTCGGTGGCACGGGGCGAAACTTCTTAAACCCGGCACTAGCAGGGCGAGCCTTCTTGTACTTTGCTTATCCCGCTAACATGTCTGGCGGTGCTGTTTGGGTTGCGGCAGATGGTTACTCTGGCGCTACACCGCTGAGCCAATGGTATGAAGGTGGTCAGAGTGCCTTGACGAACAACATGACGGGGCAGTCTATCTCATGGATGGATGCGTTTGTTGGCAATCTGCCCGGTTCGATGGGGGAAGTCTCAACCTTACTTATTGCGCTCACAGGTCTAGTGCTAATCTTCATGAAGATCGCTTCGTGGCGAATTGTTGCTGGGGTCTTTGTTGGCTTAGCCGTAACTTCGCTACTGCTTAATGCGATTGGATCGAATACAAATCCCATGTTCTCTATGCCGTTCTATTGGCACTTCGTGATCGGTGGTGTTGCGTTTGGTACCTTCTTTATGGCGACAGATCCAGTATCCGCTGCTTTTACTAATGGTGGTAAGTGGGCTTACGGTATCTTGATTGGTGTGATGACGATATTTATCCGAGTACTCAACCCAGCCTATCCTGAAGGCATTATGTTAGCGATTCTGTTTGCCAACTTGTTTGCTCCTTTATTCGACTACATGGTCAAAGAGAACAACATCAAACGCAGAATGAAAAGGGCAAGACCTTCGTAAAATGAGGTTAGCTTCACTGAAATTTGGTTGAAAACTGCACTATATTGAAAAGGTCAGAGACATGGGGTTTCTGGCTTTTCTTTTTATCAGGAGGACGAAGACGATGAGAATTAAGGATATTCTCGATAGCCGTTTGGTGCTGTCGTTCTGGTACAACCTAGACTACTGCTTGTCTCTTCTTAGTAAAATCTCTGCGCGTTAATTTCCTCAATGCTCCCGCATTGAAAAGCAATTTGTCAGTTTGTTTTTAATCTTACGCTTAAATGCGTATGGTCATGTGTATAAGGAAATTAACAATGAAACGTATTCCAGAACCGTTCCGTATCAAAATGGTTGAGCCAATCAAAATGACGACCTTGGCTGACCGAGAAGTTGCCCTTAAACAAGCGGGCTTTAACCCATTTCTTCTTCGTAGTGATGATGTCTACATCGACCTACTGACTGACTCTGGTACAGGTGCTATGAGTGACAATCAGTGGGCAGGTATCATGATGGGCGATGAGTCCTATGCAGGCAGTCGTAACTATTACAACTTGTGTGGCGCGGTAGAGCATTTCTTTGGTTACAAGCTCACAGTGCCTGCGCACCAAGGTCGCGGGGCGGAGCAAATCCTATTCCCTGCTTTGATTGAACGTATGCGTCAGGTTCGCGGTGGTGAAACGCCCGTATTTATCTCGAATTATCACTTCGATACCACTGCGGGCCACATTGAACTCAATGGCGGTAAAGCGATTAACGTAGTGACGGAAGAAGCGTTTAATACCACCACGCCATACGACTGGAAGGGGAACTTTGACCTTAATAAGTTGGTGGCAACCATTGAAGAACATGGTTCTCATAACATCTGCGCGATCATCACAACGGTCACGTGTAACAGCTCTGGTGGTCAGCCTGTATCGATGGAAAACATGCGCAGCGTGTACGAAATCGCAACCAAGTACGACATCCCTGTGGTGATCGATTCGGCTCGCTATTGCGAGAACGCTTACTTTATCAAGCAGCGTGAAGCGGGTTATGAGAACAAATCGATTCTCGAAATCATTCGCGAGATGTACCAATACGGTGACATGCTCACCATGTCAGCGAAAAAAGATCCGATGGTGAATATTGGTGGTATGTGTTGTATTCGCGATCATCAAGAGCTTTTCCAAGCAGTTCAAACACGATGTGTACCGATGGAAGGCTTTGTCACTTACGGTGGTATGGCAGGTCGTGATATGGAAGCCTTGGCTCGCGGATTGTATGAAGGTGCGGATGAAGATTACCTTCACTACCGCATTAGCCAAGTGCAATACTTGGGTGAGCGTCTACGCGAGGGTGGCATTCCAATTCAATACCCAACAGGTGGTCATGCCGTCTTTGTTGATGCGGCTAAGATTCTGCAACATATCCCACCAGAGCAATTCCCTGCACAAGTGTTGTGTAATGCTTTGTACTTAGAGGCGGGAATTCGAGCGGTAGAGATTGGGTCACTGTTGCTTGGTCGCGATCCGGAAACCGGTGAACAAAAAGCTTCAGAACTTGAGTTGATGCGTTTGACTATTCCACGTCGTGTGTACACCAACGATCACATGGATTACATCGCTGATGCGATCATCGAGTTGAAGAATCGTGCTCATGAACTGAAAGGATTGACGTTTGAATACGAACCACCAGTACTTCGTCACTTCACAGCTCGTTTCCGCGAACTGGATTAATAATTCTGTGGGTCGTTAATGACATTGATAAACGTTAATTAAGCAAAAAGCCGCGAATTTCGCGGCTTTTTTTGATTCATCTGAATGTCGTATTACGCCAAATCTAGCGTTATTCGCACAAATTGCTCGTCTTGGTACAGCACTTCGTAATTGAAGGTATTGCTCGCGTATATACTGCCTAGGAACAGAGAGCGTTGACTCATAGGGCCTCGGAAAAGCATCGAAATAGGTGCGATTAGGGCGTTATTATCGTCGAAGTGTTGGTTTAAGTTATCAGACAGCACACACAGCAAACAACCGTGTTGGTCGTGAGATAAGTCGACATCTTCAGGACGAGATAGCATTACCGTCGTGCCTAATTTTTTCTCGACTTCGTTGATCAGCAGCAGGTAGCTATCAAGGTGAGGCTGCGGGTTACCAGGTTTATCGGCACCTACACAACGTTCAAGTAAAGCTTCTAAATTGCCATTTTCCCCTTTTGCCTGTTGAGTCAAAGACTTTAATGGCTTTTTAATCAGTTTGTAGCGATTGCTTTTGAGCTTAGGTTTAAGCCACTTTTGCAATAGATCGTTACGTTCTTTAAGGGAAAGCATTCGCGATGATGCGTGGATTTTGAAGTGCAGGTGTAATAAAGCGTGCACCGCGAGTTCGCTAAGTAGTTGGTTAGCGTCAGCGGATTGTTTTGCCTGCTTAGAACTTTGCATTACACTCTAAATTCTTTGAAAGAAAGGAATGGTGCCGAGAGAGGGACTCGAACCCTCACACCTAAGGCACTAGCACCTCATGCTAGCGTGTCTACCAATTTCACCATCTCGGCATCATGATGCTCTGAATACACAGAGGCTTCTGAATGAAGCGTTCTGAATTGTATATCCAAAATCCATAGATTGGCGAGAGTAAAATTGCTCATTTTTGGTCTTTGGTGTTCAACTGAACATTTATTGTTCGCTTTTGGCAGTTTTACCATTACTTGTCCTCTCAATACCCCCATTTCCCCTACAAGTATGACCACAAAATGGCACCTTTGCTTAAATAATGAACGCTTGAACGTTTGCGTAAATAAATGTGATGAAACTCTCGTTTTGATGGCTATACTTGCGACCCGTTTAAGCGGGAATTAGGGTTCGTTGTTCAGGACCCTTACCCATACAAGCCGTCACATGGAGCGGGATGAGTCGAGAACTCTCCAGCAGTGAATGACCCCACGGACCGGACCAGCTACGTTCAATTGCTTGTATAAGGTAAAAATAAGATGTCGAACTATCCGTTCTTCCTCCAATCTGGATCTGCGAGTGCGTTGTCACTCGATGCGTTGTCCCTTTCTTCTGCCAATGCTTTTGGCGTTCCTTTCTTTTTCAACGTTCAGTAGGTCCGATTCATGAGTGTTCTATTTAGTCTATTTGGTATTGTTGCACTGTTAGGTTGTGCGTTCCTGCTGTCAGAGAGCCGTTCTTCAATCAATTGGAAAACCGTGTCTCGTGCATTGCTGCTTCAGATGGGTTTTGCAGCCTTAGTGCTTTACTTCCCATGGGGACAAGCGGCGCTAGCTAGTTTGAGTAATGGGGTTTCAGGGTTATTAAGTTTTGCCGATGAAGGCATCAAATTCCTCTTCGGTGACCTTGCTTCTACAGGCTTCATCTTCGCGGTTCGCGTTCTTCCTATCATCATCTTCTTCAGCGCTCTTATCTCTGCCCTTTACTACTTGGGTATCATGCAAAAAGTGATTCAATTTATCGGTGGTGCAATCCAAAAATTCTTGGGTACCAGCAAAGCTGAATCTCTTGTTGCGACAGGTAACATCTTCCTCTCTCAAGGTGAATCGCCACTTCTTATCCGCCCTTTCTTGCAAAACATGACTCGTTCAGAACTGTTCGCGGTAATGGCAGGTGGTATGGCATCAGTCGCGGGTAGTGTTCTAGGTGGTTATGCAGGTCTAGGTGTAGAGCTTAAGTATCTAATCGCAGCGAGCTTCATGGCTGCTCCTGGTAGCCTTTTGATGGCGAAAATCATCGTGCCAGAGCGTCAAACGCCGAGTGATTACAACAACATCGAGTTGGATAAGTCTGAAGAGAGCAACGTGATCGACGCGCTAGCAAGTGGTGCGATGGGCGGTATGAAAGTCGCGGTTGCGGTAGGTACAATGCTGATCGCGTTCGTGAGTGTGATTGCAATGGTGAATACGGGTCTGGAAAACCTAGGCGAAATGTTCGGCTTTGCGGGCATCACGCTACAAGCGATCTTTGGCTACCTATTTGCCCCTCTCGCTTGGTTAATCGGCGTTCCGGGTCACGAAGTGTTAGCGGCAGGCTCTTACATCGGTCAGAAAATCGTAATGAACGAATTCGTGGCATTCATCGATTTCGTCCAACACAAAGCAACGCTGACTGAACATACGCAAGTGATCATCACGTTTGCATTGTGTGGTTTCGCGAACATCGGTTCTATTGCCATTCAACTTGGTTCTATTGGTGTAATGGCACCTGAGCGTCGTAAAGACGTAGCAAACATGGGTCTGAAAGCGGTAGCGGCTGGTACGCTAGCGAACCTAATGAGTGCATGTTTGGCGGGTATCTTTATCTCGCTATAAGGAACGCCACCACATAAACAACCATTCAAAACCCGCCACTTCGGCGGGTTTTATTTTATTAAGCTACCGAATGAGAGGTGAGTTAAGTATTGGGTAGGTCATTGCCCGATAATATTCATTATTGAGTAAATTGACATCTCAATTGAATAGTACTTGCGTACGGTTTGCATTTACTTTCTAAATTATTAATAGAATAAGGAAGTTGTACGTGACGTCAAAAATCGTATCGGTAGTATTAACCGATAGAGGCTGGAATGGGCTAGTTCCACTCACTCAAACCTGCTGTAAATCCATCATACCTTTCATAGGTTCTCATCGTTTAATTGATTTTTCGCTAACCAACCTCATTCAAGCAGGGATAAAACGTAATCTCATATTGAGTCGGTTCCACTGCTCGTCTTTAATGGATCATCTAAAGCATGCATGGGGAGACTACAAATCAAGAATCGAAGTGCTTGAGCCAATTTATTCTCAGGCTAAGCAATTACCGGTTTTACGACAAAATTGGACAGATGTTTTATTGCAGCATTTGGATGCCTTTAATCGACCCACTGATGAGCACGTTTTATTGGTTGGTGGCGAGCAAATCCATCGTCATTACATCACTTCCTTACTTCAGTATCATCAAATCCAACGAGCCGAACTTACGTTAGTCGTGGCTCAAGTCCCTGTAGAGCAAGCCTCTCAATATCATGTGGTTGAGCTCGATGAGCAGCGCCAAGTCATTAGTATTCAACACCAACCGCAAACCCCTACAGAAATTCCGAATAAACCGGGCTTTGCAATGGTGCTAACGGAAAACTACCTCTTTCAGCGGCCCGTGTTGGTCAAAGGTCTGTTTAATAATGCCAAGAAGCTTGATGGTAAGCATGACTTGACCAAGGATATCGTCTCTCTGCTTGCTCGTAGAGTGAAAACGGCATTGTTTGACCTTGGCGAGATTGAAGAAAAACAAGCACCTACATACTGGCATAACGTTAATAATCTTGATGATTACTGGCGACTGCAGATGATGATGCTGGTGGAACAGAGTGTTGCGGGTAAGAGTGGTACTGATGCACTGTTGAGTAAAAGGGTTGAATCTAAAAGACCAATAGAATATTGCAACATCGAAGCAATCAAAGTTCGCATCAAAGACAGTTACATTGCCTCAGGTTGTCAGATAGAAGGAGCATGCGCGATTCGCTCCGTGATTGGTGAGGAATGTGAGTTAGGCAGAAACAGCATTGTGCATGAATCCATATTAATGGGGCGCTGTAAAATCGGAGCGAATAGCCGGATTACGCGAACCATTATTGAAGAAGATGTTCAGATCGCCCCAGGCACAGTGATTGGTGAGAAACCAAAAAGAGACAAAGCGCGCTTTGAGATGACTGACGGTGGCTTAATTGTCATTCCAAAGGGCAGCCGCGTGGGTTTTGAGGAAGAAGCCACCCCACTGCATGAAAATTACCCCGAAGGCATTACAGATAACGTCATGTAATGCAGGTATCTTGAGTTGAAGTGTTATTGACTCACACAATCACAATTTGGTGTCTATTCTAATTATAACTACACATATTTTTCGCAATTATTGGCGTTTGGCTAGGAGAAAAAATGCAGTTCGACCGACTTCAATTTGCCGATGCATTGAAGCATTTCAGGAAAAAATATCAATATTCACAAGACAGTTTGGCGGAGCTGCTTTCTTCTTCGCATCGTGTGTTCTCTAGCTTGAATCAAGCAACCTTGAGCCAGTGGGAAAGGCAAAAAATCGAGCCAACGCTACTAAGGCGTCTTGGTATCGCACATTTCTTTCAGCAGCCATACCACTATGATTCTCAGGAGTTAAAGGTCGTCAAGAAAGCCCTGCAACATCCGGTCAATTCTCAAAATTTAAGCACGGTATACGACTATGAAATCACCCATACTGGTCACGTGCCTTTTGATAAGTTGGAAGAGGAGGATAGGGCTTTAGTGATCGATTCTCACCTGAGAATGAACGGGGGAGATATCATCGACACTCTTAATCAGCTTGAACTTAATCAACCCAAAATTTATTGTTTTTACTATAGAAAAATGTTGGTAGGGCACGTGGTCTATGAGCAGAAAAACAACTCAATTTATTTGGTGAGTGTGGTTTTCCTGACCAAGTCGATTCGAACTCAAATATTGAATCACATTGCTGGGATCAGCAAAGGTCTTATGATTTATTTTCCAATCCGAGATCATAGCTTGAGTCAGTTTATGGAAGATTGCTTCTTAGAAAGGTGTTGTTCTAATCACAGCATTACTTTTTATACAGGCGCCAGTCGTCAGTTTTTTGAGAATCCGATGATCAAAAGTGTTATGAAGGGGTTCCAAGATTTTCGATTGGTTCGATACGAGCAAATGTTGAAAAGTAAAGCTTTTAAGCCTGCCCATTCGATCCAGTAACCTGCTTTGATATCAATGCTTTGACACTAACCCATAAGGCGGAGACTCAAACGCTTGGGGCTGGTTTTGTATTGTTGGGGCTTGGTGTACACCTTGCCAATCCAGCAGCATGATGGCCAACACATTGCGGTGTTCACCATATTTCAAGTCGTAGTCCCCTTCCACGGAGGGGCTCATCCCTTGCTGCGTATTAATGGCACTTTGGATTGCTTGACGAGTTTTTTCGACGACTGGGTCATTATCTAACCCCGCAAGGAGAAATGAAATCCCGACCTCAGTAATTACATCTTCTTTGGAACGCAAAATGATGGTGTCGATATTGTCGCGGAAGTAGTCATAAATCCACTGATGGTCAGCTTCATTCACCTGTTTTTGGTAATACTGTGAATCACCCAAAATAATGTGTGTCATACCGTAGATCTTATTACTGTATTGCTGCGGTGACAGTTTTTTGTCTTGGTTGTCTGGGTAGGTCGTGCGAAATGCATCGGTAAATGCATTGACCACATCTTGTTCGCCGAGCTGACGTAGCCAGTAGACTTGGTTCGCCAATTGCGCCGCCCAAGCTTCTATCATCTCTGGGTCAGTGGCGTAGCGTCCGAAATCGTATCGACGTAAAACACTCCTTAGCGATTTGTCTTGTTTGTGCTTTAAGCCGTACTCGTCCGCTCTTGCCATTGCTCCAATCAGATCGATGCCTAAGTAGAGGTATTCTGGTTGGTGCTTGGTAACGGTGTAGCGACGTTGGCTTCGTTCGTCTTCTTTGTCGTGGTAAGTCGCTAAACGTGCTTCTGAGTAGAGAAAAATTTGCTCGGGTGCAGTGACTTCATTGGCAAAACGATTGAGACGGTTCGCGACTTGTGCCATGTCTGTCCATACTGCGGGGAGATACTTGTCATTTAACGTTTGGCGATACATACGAAGGCCGTAATGCCCCTCTCGAAACGCAGGCAAGGTATATAGCTGCGATTCGTACGTATCTTTGATCAACTGTGCGGACTGCGAATAGGTTAAAACCGGTGCCTCTTGAGAGGCTTGCGCCTGAAAAGCCAGTGAACAGGAGAGCAACACGGCTAAGCTGAGAGGTCTGATACGCATAAACACATTCCGATTGAGAACCAAGATTCAAGCCTAGCATTAATGCTTTCTTGATATGTAATGACTCAGTCAATAGTTGGTCACGATATGGCGGAAAGTCAGATTAATACGCTCGCCTTTTGGTTTTGCTGTTTTAGGAACGGCATGCTTCCAGTGATGTTGTAACTCTCCGGCCATAATGAGCAGAGAACCATGGCTAAGCTCATATTCTAATTGGGTTTTACAATGTAAATTCCTTAGAACAAATCGGCGAGTTTCCCCCAAGTTTATAGAAGCGATTATAGGATTTCTTCCTAGCTCAGGCTCATTGTCTTGATGCCATCCCATAGAGTCTTGGCCGTGACGATAGAGATTCGCTAAGACAGAGTTAAATTTCACCTCAGCAACGGCTTCAATGCGTGTTTTCAGTTCAATCAGTTCCGGTGTCCAAGGGTGAGGCGTCATGGTTAGCCCTGAATAAGTGTAAGCGGCGTCACCATGCCACGCTTGTAGTCGAGGCTGTAATACCGATCGTCCAAACATCATGATGCTTTCTTGTTGCCAAGGTAAGGTTGCGCGAAGCCGCGAAAAGCAGCGATCAGCATCTAAGTGACCGAGAAAGTGAGGATCATAGTAGATCTTCCCTTGTGCTACTTCTTGCCAAAATGAACTTTTGAATAAATCGCCTTGTACTTGCATTCCACTTTGCCTTTTTGATAGATAAGATTTTTAGATATTTACTACCTTTACGATAGCTATTAGTTATCATTAAGGTAAGTAAGTATTTTAACAATAATTAAAGAAAACTCTTGGAACGCCGAGAGTTAGTGGGGAACAGATGCAGTACTCATCGAAGAAGCAAGGCTACTTTGCATTGTTCTTCCTCACTTTTTTTGCCCTATGCGTTGGAGTCATTGAGTTGTTGCACCACAATCAGCTCAACCTTCACCGAGAGCGACTTCAAGTTGAGGCCAAAGAACAACTTTCTATGCTCCGCTCCAATTTAGAAGCGGACCTGATGGCTGACATATACAAAGCTAGCACGCTTGCGACTCTTATTACATTGCTACCGAACCATGAAAACCGCAAGTTAAAAATGGCTGCGAATCGTATCCTCAATAAAAGCAATCATATTACGGTAATCGGCATCGCGGAAAATGATGTGGTAAGCCATATCTACCCACGTCGAGGGAACGAGCGTGTTATTGGGCTGGATTACCGAACGGTGCCAGCGCAGTGGGTGCAAATCCAAAAAGCCAAAGACATTCAAGAGATATTCATCGCAGGTCCAGTCGAGCTCGTTCAGGGTGGGCGAGGATTGATTGTTCGTGTGCCTGTATTTCGTGATCCTCCAATAAACAAGGATTACTGGGGTGTGATCAGTGCTGTGATCGACTTTAATGGTTTGCTCCGAGAAACCGGGGTGATGGACTTCTCTTCTCATTATCCGATGACCATTCGTGGTTATGACAGCAGTGGCGAGCTTGGCGATATATTTTTCGGTGAGCCGAAGCCTAGTGGGAAGGTTTACGCCAAAGAGCAAGTGCATTTTCCCTACGGAGGCTGGAGCTTGGCGGTGTATTCCGGTGCGGACTTAGACCAGCAATTACCATGGTACACATTGCAGCTAACGAGATTAGTCGGCTATCCGATTGTTCTTGGATTAAGTATCGCCCTGATTGTGATTTACCGATTGTATATTGTGGCCGAAAACCGAGCACTGCATGATGAACTCACCCAGCTGCCCAATCGTCGTTACTTTATGCAGTCTTACAAGCATCAATTTCAGATCGCGAAACGCTATAAAAAGCGCTACAGCTTTGCGCTTGTAAACATCGATCTTAATCGCTTTAAGAATATTAACGATAACTATGGTCATGATGCTGGCGATAAAGTGCTGATCGCTTGTGCTGAGCGGATTAGAAGCAGTTTACGACGTTCGGATATTGTGGCTCGCATGGGAGGAGATGAATTTCTCGTGATTGTCCATAATCCGAAAACGGAAGACAGCATTCATGCTCTGGTGAAAAAGCTTCGTTTTGCTCTGTGCTCGAATCCAGTCATTTATGAACAAGACTTGATTTATCTGAGAACTAGCATTGGTTATGCGATGTTTGATCCTGAAATGACATCACCTCAACAGATGATGAAAATCGCCGATGAACGCATGTATCAGCAAAAACACTACGGTGGATAATCAGTAAAACCATGAATCTAGAGCCCCGCACACTTGCGGGGCTTTTAATTTTGAATTTCTTTCTTATTAAAACGCCATTTTTCTGATAAAGGGATTAGTAGCAATGCGCATGGTGGCATATTTGCATCAATTTGCATTTTGCAAATGCGATTTGCAAAATGTGTGCTCAATAAAGCACCAATATGCATCAGGATCGAAGAAAAAAGGCGTTTTTAAAAGTTGGCACGTTTCGTGCTTTATACAGATTGACCCTTATTAAGCCGAGGGTCACCTAGCCAACTGACGTTGTTAGTGAATACACATTGTTCACAAGTATATACCGCCAATCACCTTTATTGTGATTGGCGTTTTTTCTTTCTAGAGCTCGATAATTTGCGGCTCGTCACCTGAATCCGCTGATTCACCGCACTTGTTATAACAACTTGGTTGTCTTGGACATACGGCTCCTCGTGAACAAATCAATCTTGCTTGGGTTTGAATTCCCCTTTCTATCCAATTGATGTTGAGAATCTTGGCTATCGTGGTGAGATCTTTCTTGATGTGCTGAGGTATGACAGTACTTCCCCCTGAAGAGACACACAGCGATTTCAGCTCTTCTGCAATGGCAATCGCATCCCCGCCCTGAGCTGAGATAGCAGGGTTGAGGTCAATACCTGCGCATAGAACGCGGTTGTTGCCCGCTGGGTCGAAGACATTGACTGACTCACAGCAATAGATACGTGGCTCGTTACCGACATTAAGAATCGAAATTTGTGCTGAACTGGTGTCCAGCGGTTGTGATAAGCGACGGAACACTGCCCAGTGCTGACATGGGTCGTTGACCTTGCGCATATTACCCCAAGGAAGCGGGATACCGTTACCACGATATACGGCTTTGAGTTTACCCGGGCCATAAGCATCAAAGTAATGCCAATGCGGATAAGGTGATACGACCGTCATGCGGCGCATCGCAACAGAAGGGGAGACGCCCGCTTTTTTGTGTACATCGATTTCATAACCAGAGCGGTCGAGTAATTGGCGAAACGGTACTTTTGGACACAGCAGGGCTCCAGCAAAGAAGCTCGATTCAAAATCACGCCACGCTTGCAAAATGTCTTGTGAGTTAAGCTCGGAGTTCGATACTTGCGAGCCGCTTTGTTCCCAGTTGTTCTGATGCCCAATCGACAATACATTACTCATGCCGTCGCTGCTGTGAAGTACACGATGGCCAATGTAAACGGCTAAATCGTATTTCAGGCGTGTTGGGTAGTCGCGCATGCGCTTGTTGAGGTAAATCGTCCCTGGCGCCTCCATAAAAGAGGTGATCAGCTGCTTCGCACTTACGCCAAGCTCATCAATCACATCCTGTGGCGCTCGGTCTACCCAACGAATATCCAACCCCATGCTTTTAGCAATGTCGATCAGATCTTCCACTGACAGGTTCAGACGCTTTAATCCGACTTCTTCAGCGGCTCGCTCCAGATCTGGGAAGTGGTTTTGATGGTTCTCTTGGTGGGCCCGTATCAACAGATGAGCAAACTGACGCCCAGTGATACCAGTTTGGGAGAGCATTTCTGGTATCGCGATTTGCAGGATGTCATTGGAGAACAAGAAACTCGGTTCAAGGGCCATTCCATTGATGCCACCACGATTACCTTTATTTGGTGTGATCGCTTCCAGCTCTGGCTCATCATCTAAAAACCATGCAGGCTCTTTTTGGAAAACTTCGGCGATCACTTCCAACATATCGATACTTGGAACGCGTTTTCCACGTTCGATCATCGATAGGTAAGAAACCGACGGCGCGTACTCAGGATTGATCCTAACGCAACGCGCAGACAAATCTTCCATCGTTAAATGGTTGTTCTTCCTCAGGTTACGAATTTTCGTCCCGAGAAAATGAGATTGGCGGATAAGACTTTTTGACACAGACATTTTGTAAAATTCACATTGTAAAATTTTTGTTGTGAAATTGTAGTCAATAATTCGCTAGTCTACATAATGAGCAGGCAAGGAAATTAACCATCCACTTCACAGAATTGCCTGAAACTTAAACAAGGGTTTTAAGTTTTTACTCTAGGAAGAGTGCTTAAGTGCGAGGAAACGACGATGAATATGCTGAATTTCGATAAAAAAGACATCCAACAACAAGAACGCCCATTTATCGCTGAAGCCGTATTTGCCGTCGAGGCGGTAAGTGCTGAGCAGCAAAGCGAGAAGCAAGTTAAGGCGAAGCAACTACTGGACCGCATGTTCCCACTGGAGAATGGCTCACACCAAGACGTGTCAAGTTATGTGATTGATTACCGTCATGTAATGGCCTACTTCAAAGACGGTACACACAGCGGTCTGAAAAGCCCAAAACATTTTGTAGCGTACACTGGTGAGAAAGAAGATCCGAAATCGATCCTATTTAAAGATGAGTCAGGCAGCCACGTAGAAGTGATGTTTGGCTGTCATAAAGGCACGGGTTGTGTGGAGTTGATGGACATTGATGACATTCAACTGGAAACACGTACTACCTTCAGCCCTGAGCTAATTGGTAATGCACCGACCGCAATGCGTCATTGGATCAGCCTAATTAAAGGTGATAAGAAAGGAAAACCTATGGCGTGTAGTGAAGACAAAGAGTACACCGCGAAAAACGGCGACGACTACTTCCTTAGCTACTGCTACAGCATTGATTAAATGGTTTAGGAAGCATCATTAATAACGAGCCAGCCCAAGAAAGACAAAACCCCAAGTACATGCTTGGGGTTTTGTCTTTTAAAAGGGGCGGTATGAGCTGGCGAGCAAGCTCTACAGCGGCATTACTCGGTTTCGGCCCAGTTGTTTTGCTTCATACAACTGTTTATCAGCCTTATTAACCAAGCTTTCCAACGTATCGCCAACTTCATACTCTGCGACACCAAAAGAAGCGGTAATACTTTGCACTTGGCTGCCCGAACGTTTGTCACGGACACGCAGCTTTTCGATCATTCTGCGTAACGTATCGGCGTATTGACGACCGATGCGCAACGATTTATTCGGTATGATCAAAGCAAACTCTTCGCCACCAAAGCGGTAAGCGCTGATGCCATCACGACAGCTTTGTTGCAGACGACGTGCGATGGCTTTGATAACGGTATCGCCAAACAAGTGGCCGTAATTGTCGTTAAATGCTTTGAAGTGATCAATATCCAGCATAACCAAGGTCATTGCTTGATTGCTGTCGATCAGCATTTGGAGGTCACTGTCGAAAGCACGGCGGTTATACAGATTGGAAAGACCATCGAAAAGAGCGTCTTTTTGTACATCAGCCAATTGGTTTTTTAGACGAGAAATTTCTTCACTAGCCGTCGTTAGTTGGCTATTTAGAAACTGAGTCGAGTGACGAATTTCACGAGATTCCGCGACGAGCTGACGAACCACATTCATCACTTCTTCAATACTCAGGCTATTATCTTCAACCTTTTCGAGCTTGTTAAAGCTTTTGTCCACCATATCAGAGAAGGAGGAGGTATCCGTAATAGTGTCACTCATCGAGCTAGATACTTCACCCAACAGTACTTCTACGTTGGTTTTGAGTTCTTCTAAACTGGTTTCGGCTTTACTCGCGACGTAGCTGTTGTAGAGCTGCTTGTGCATCGCTGGTGGGCAGACGTCATAATTCTCCAGAACCATATCTAACTCTTGGTTAAGCTCTGGGATGGTTTTGTCTACGTAGGTGTACCACAAGGCGTAGTTTGCTGGTGTCGCTGCTACGTGGTTCTTGATCATTAGTGGTACCGCTTTTTTTAGATTCGCGGTTGATTTTTTAAATTCGTCGGTCATTTCTGCAATGTGGCAAGCAAAATGGAATTAGGTTAAGGGTAACGGATATAAAACAATATCGCTTTATTTTTTATCATTTTTGTTTGGTTTTCTTAAAAAAAATGAGCAAAAAATCAAATGCACCTATAAATATTAGAGTTTTTTTAAATAACTTATAGAATTAACTTTAACAAATTGTTTACCAAGGACTTTTGTTGAATAATTTGTAGACGTAACAATCCACAGTCTGATCGTGAAGCAGCATTGTGCGTAAGAACTACATAGAAAAACTCACACATGGAACGCTTTCTTTGAATAAAACAATCGGACTGTACTGGTTTACCAACGATTTGAGGATGCATGATAACCCGCTGCTCGCCCGAGCCAGTGAGGAAGTCGACGCATTAATATGTGTCTATTGTTATCCGAAACTGTCTCCATTTTTAGCTCACTTCGCACAGGAATCGATGTTTGGGTCGGCAAAGCGGCAATTTTTAGATGAGTCATTACACTGCCTCAATCTGTCCTTGAATGCATTCGATCAGCGCTTACAGGTTGTTGACTTACATCCTTATCAAGCCATCAAACATGCTGTAGAGATGCTTGGCGTGACACATCTTTATTGTGATGCGTTCCCTGGCTCAGAAGAGCAAGACGTGGTTGATCATATCCGCCAAGAATCAGAGCATTTAACGATTTGTCAGCAGGAAGTGCGCAGCCTACTTACCGTTGAAGACCTGCCATTTGCTCTTGAAGACTTGCCTGACACTTTTACTAAGTTTCGTAAAAAGGCGGAGAACGTATCGCTGAAGGAACCATTCGCCACAGTAACGGCCTTACCAACAATCCCCTTAGGACTTGCCTTGCCAACCTTACGACTGATTCGCGACGTTAAGCCTTGCCTGTTTACCGGTGGCGAGCAAGCAGGGCTTGAGCACGCTCGTCGGTATTTTTCCTCGACATTGGCCAGCGAATATAAGCAGACGCGCAATGGCTTGGATGGTATGGATTACTCGACTAAGTTTTCACCTTGGCTAGCTCATGGCTGCCTTTCGCCAAAAACTATTTATGCCATGCTCAAGCGTTATGAACGTTTGAAGGGAGCAAACGAGTCGACCTACTGGATTTACTTCGAGCTTTTATGGCGGGAGTACTTTTATTGGTATGCCCGTCGACATAAACGACAGCTTTTCCGATTCGGTGGCATCCAAAATCAAGCACCTCTCACCAGCTTTTATGCACATCGTTTTCAGCAATGGAAAAAGGGAGAAACCCCGTTTCCCATTGTGAACGCTTGCATGCACCAACTTAACGAAACCGGTTACATGTCCAACCGCGGCAGACAGTTGGTCGCCAGTTGTTTAGTGCATGAACTTGGCCTCGATTGGCGTTATGGCGCAGCGTACTTTGAATCACAATTGGTAGATTACGATGTAGCATCGAACTGGGGAAATTGGCAATACTTAGCAGGCGTTGGCGCTGATCCGCGTGGTTCTCGACAATTCAACCTCGAAAAGCAGACCGAAATGTACGACCCGCACATGGAGTTCATCGATAGATGGCAAGGTCGTTGTGCTGGCGCGCATTTGGATAGTGTTGACATGGTCGATTGGCCGATTGTGATGGGCAGCAGTGACAAAGCTTCGTCACCGGAGAAACCGTGATGCAATTTGAAACCGTACGATTGATCTTGGGCGATCAACTTAACAGTGAGCACTCTTGGTTTCAGCAACCAGATGAGCAAGTGCTTTACCTGATTGCGGAGCTCAAGCAAGAGAATACTTACGTCACGCATCATATTCATAAAGTGTGTGCGTTCTTTTCTGCAATGGAACAGTTTGCGAAAGAGCGTCAGAGTGAAGGTCACCAAGTTCTGCACCTCACGTTGGATGACACACAATCCTTCGACAATCTTGAGCAAGTCTTGCAACACTACGTGAGCGAAGTTGGTGCAAGTAAGTTTGAATATCAACGCCCCGATGAATACCGTTTACTAGAGCAGTTAGCCAAACTAAAGCTTGATGGGGTCGTGACGCGTTGTGTCGATTCGGAACATTTCTTGTTGCCGTTTGAAGAAATAGAATCGCAGTTTCCTCAAGGCAAACACATCATGATGGAGCACTTTTATCGCCGTATGCGCAAGCGCTTTGACATCTTGATGCAAGACGGAAAACCTGTTGGCGGAAAATGGAATTACGATGCCAACAACCGTAACAAGCTCAAGGCCCAAGACATTGAAAAACTGCCACAACCTTTGATGTTCAGTACCGACGTCAGTGGCATTATTGAGCGGCTGGAACGACATGACATCAAAACTATCGGAAATCTCGAAGGGGATTTGTTGTGGCCGATTAATCGCGCGCAAAGCCTGTCTTTACTCGCGCATTTCTGCCAAGTCTGTCTGCCGCTATTCGGCCGTTTTCAAGACGCCATGATAGGCCAGCATAATGCTAAGTGGAGCTTGTATCACAGCCGAATTTCATTCTCGCTCAACAGCAAATTGCTGCACCCGAGAGAAGTCATTGATGCATCACTCAAGGCATTTCATTCCAACGAAGACATCGACATTTCTCAGGCTGAGGGGTTCATTCGCCAAATCTTAGGGTGGCGAGAATACATCCGAGGCGTCTACTGGGCGAACATGCCTCATTACCCGAAAAAGAACGAGTTGGGCGCAGAAAGAAAGCTGCCAGACTTCTTTTGGAATGGCGAAACCAAAATGGCCTGTATGCGCAATGCGATTGGTCAGTCTCTCGATTACGCCTACGCACACCACATCCAACGTTTGATGGTCACTGGTAACTTTTGTTTGCTAACCGAGATCGACCCAGATCAAGTTGATGAGTGGTATCTCGGTATCTATGTTGATGCAATTGAGTGGGTAGAAATGCCAAACACTCGTGGCATGGCTTTGTTTGCGGACGGCGGTATTGTTGGTACCAAGCCTTACGCGGCTAGTGGTTCTTACATCAACAAGATGAGCGACTACTGCAAAGGCTGCCATTACGACAATAAAGCGCGCAGTGGCGAAGGCTCGTGTCCGTTTAACAGCTTGTATTGGCGTTTTATGAACAAGCACGACAAGCGTCTCGCAACCAATCCACGAATCGGGATGATTTTCCGCTCTTGGGACAACATGGAAGAACAACAACGCCAAGCGATACTCGATACCGCAGAGCATTACATAGAAAACGTGGAGAATTTGTGATGGAAATACTCATCATCGGTGGTAACGGTGGAATTGGTTTGGCGATGGTGCAAGAAGTCGCAGCTCGGTTCCCTCAAGCTCGTGTGCATGCCACTTATCGTAAGCAGCAACCAGATTGGCAACACCCAAATGTCGTTTGGCATCAAGTTGATGTATCGCAAGAAGGGGAGGTAAAAGCGTTCAGTGAGCAGATTGAACACGTCGATTGGTTGGTGAACTGCGTTGGTATGTTGCACACCCAAGAAAAAGGCCCTGAGAAGAATCTTAATTCGCTCGACGCAGACTTTTTTCAGCAAACCATCATGGTTAATACTTTGCCAAGTTTGCTGTTGGCGAAATACTTCACACCCAAGCTAAAACGCAGTACTGCACCTAAGTTTGCGACCATTTCGGCCAAAGTTGGCAGCATTAGCGATAATCAGTTAGGTGGTTGGTACAGCTATCGAGCATCGAAAGCCGCATTAAACATGTTCCTCAAAACCATGTCGATCGAATGGCAAAGAATGGTGAAACATGGCACGGTGCTTTCACTTCATCCAGGTACTACGGACACCGCTTTGTCGGCACCTTTTCAAACCAATGTACCAGAAGGAAAGTTGTTCACGCCAGAGCGAGTTGCTAAGGATTTATTAGGCTTAATAGAAAAAGCATCCCCGCAAGATAGCGGGGTTTTTTGGGCTTATGATGGGACGTTATTGCCTTGGTAAGAGAACGCGTAAAAACGTTGATACAAAGGAAATAACGATCTCCAGAGAGACTCGGAGTGACCTACGTTTTCGTTGATTTATTTCTTCGACAACGCTCAGAACAATAAACGATTTCCTCCCAATTTCGCGCCCATTTCTTTCTCCAAGAAAATGGGCGCTGACAGACCGGACAGACTTTTATGGGAAGGTTGGATTTAAAACCTTTCATTGCGCTGAATGTTCACTCCTAATTTGGTTAAAACAGTGGCCTAGCTACTTATCAAATAGGTACAGGTAATCGCCGTAGCCTAAACTCGCCATCTTATTAACTGGTACAAACTCCATTGCGGCTGAGTTCATGCAGTAACGTAATCCCGTTGGCTTAGGGCCATCTTTAAATACATGGCCAATATGCGAATCACCAAACTTACTGCGGATCTCTGTGCGCGGATAAACCAATTTAAAGTCGGTTTTCTCTACGATGTAGCCTGGGTTAATTGGTCTGGTAAAGCTTGGCCAACCTGTGCCAGATTTGTACTTATCTGTTGATGAGAACAAAGGCTCACCAGTGACGATATCAACGTAAATGCCTGCTTCTTTGTTATCCCAATACTTGTTGTTAAAGGGACGCTCCGTACCTTCTTCTTGTGTCACGTAGTATTGAAGCTCAGTCAATTTAGCTTTGATTTCTTTGTCTGAAGGTTTCTCGTAAACCTTCACTTTCGACACCAGCTCTTTTTCGTTGATAAGTTCACGCAGTGTTTTTGGGTTGTCTTTACGATCTTCACCAAACACTTCGTCGAGGTATTTATCACGACCTGATGCGTAGCGGTAGTATTTGTACTTCAGGCTACTCTTCTTATAGTAATCCTGATGGTACGACTCCGCAGAGTAGAACTTTTCAAACTCGATCAGTTCTGTTTTCAACGGTTTTGGATAGATCATCGCCTTGTTGATTTCCATCATAAACTGCTCAGCAATCTGCTTTTGCTCCGTATTATGATAGAAGATCGCCGGGCGGTATTGAGGACCACGGTCGACGAATGAGCCTTTGGCATCAGTCGGGTCGATATGGCGGAAGAAGTAATCCAATACTTGTTCATAATTGACGACAGCAGGATCGTACTTCACCTCAATCACTTCAATATGGCCGGATTTGCCAGAAGAGACTTGTCGATAAGTTGGGTTTTCTAAATCACCACCTGAGTAACCAGAAACCACGTCTAAAACACCCGTTAATTGCTCTAAATCCGATTCGGTACACCAGAAGCAGCCACCCGCAAGTGTTGCGATGTCAGTTTTACCAAATGCGTTCATCTTATCTATGGTATCGGCGGTACCTGTTTTACTTAGCAAGATGAAAACTACAGGGAGTGTGAATGAGAATCCCACCAACAACTTAGATACTTTCTTCATAACTTCCTCAAACGTCATTTTCTCAATGAATCTTACGTAACAGGACAGACTGAAGAGCGAAAAAATTACAGTGAAGATGAAAATTTCTTTGCCCTTTTTTTCAAGGGGGCTACAGTAACGGCATAAAATACACGCTCATCGGAAGACAATCATCGGTGAGGCAGAAGCATTAATGAGGGAAACCATGCAAGCAGAAGTAAAATGGGTCGAAGACTTTAAATTCCTAGGTCAGTCTCAATCTGGTCACTCAGTCGTGATGGATGGTAATGGCGGTGCAACAGCGCCAAGTCCGATGGAAATGGTTCTTATGGCCGCAGGTGGTTGTAGTTCTGTAGACGTTGTTGATGGTCTGAAAACGGCAGGCCAGAAAGTGGCTTCTGTTAACGCGAAGCTAACCACGGAACGTCGTGAAACCGCGCCACGTATCTTTACTCAGGTGAACATTCACTTTGAAGTTTCTGGTGAAGCACTAGACCCAGAAATCGTAGCTAAAGTGGCGGCGGACTCATTGGAAAAATACTGCTCAGTGTGCCTAATGCTAGGTGAAGGTGTTGAGATGACTCACAGCTGGGAAATCGTATAACTCCGACGTGACTCAACGACAAAATAGGAAAGAGAAAAGCCCGTGCTTTTCTCTTTTTTTATTCCTCTTTTACGCTAATCTAGCTTGGTCAAAAGTTGTAGGAATGATCCAGTGACCGAATTAGAGAAAATGATGTCGGGCCAAATATTTGATGGTACCGATAAAGAAATCGAAGCAATGCGTTCTAGTGCTACTCATGCGTTGATGGCGTTTAATAGCAATACCGATGAATCTCAACGCGATGCGTTGCAAAAGAATCTATTTGGTAAAGTTGGGCGAAGCATCATCCAAGCTCCGCTGCATTGTGAATTTGGTAAGACGATTGAAATCGGCGAAGAGACCTTCATCAATATGAATGTCGTGATGTTGGATGGCGCTAAAATCACCATTGGTAACCACGTTCTTATCGGCCCTAGTGTTCAATTCTATACCGCTTCGCACTCTCTGGATTACCGTAGCCGACTCAAGTGGGAAACCTTTTGTAAGCCAATCACAGTTGAAGATAGCGTCTGGATCGGTGGCAATTCGGTCATCAACCAAGGGGTAACTATTGGTGCTCGCTCAGTAATTGCTGCTAACTCCGTGGTAAACAGTGATGTTCCACCAGATTGTCTATATGGCGGTACGCCTGCCAAATTGATTCGTCGCCTAAACGAGGACGAGTAATCACACATACCCACAGCGCTTATTCTCATAACCAATAAGCGCTTATTTACATATCAATTTCATTAATTTATAAATTTCATGTGCTTATATCGAAAGTTATGACGTTTTTAACAAGAATGAATTCACCAGAGCGAGTTCAGGAGCTGATATGTCAAATAAGCCGGAAGTTGTTATGTGTCCTTCGTGTGGAGTGGAAACGCACCACGTTGTGGTTTTAGTTAGAAAGAAAAGTGCTTTTGAGGGTGATAAAAACCGCGGGAAGAAAGAGTTCATTACTGGGTTTCTCAAAAGTGCTGTCTTCGGTGCTTTTTTAGCTTCGATGGACGATTTTTCTCGTCATTTGATCTGTGAAAATTGTGGTAACAAAACCATTCAAGATTGAGCTGTCGCCTTGGCAGCTTACCCAGAGCATAAGTGTGCGTTTTGATTCGCTGAATATTCAAACCAGAAATTTATTGAGTTAGTGCTTTTACTCTTAACGTCTTTCCATGCCTGCTACTCAGTTTTTGATGAGAGACTGTCGGCGCTAACCTACTGCTATTGTTGATAAATAATTCAAACTTTATTGTAAGAAGAACAGAGAAAGACAACCTTAAGCTTCCCTTCATTTTTGAGAGTTGATGAGATAATTGATGCTCAAGTTTATTGAAATTTGTGTCTTTTGTTTCACGTTGTTGTGATTTTTATCACATAAAATGCAAATTTATAAAAAATAGTTAAATGAATATAAATTCAATAATATGCAGCCCATTTGTATTGTAATTAGAGTTCTCTGCCTTTAATTATTCATTTTGTGAATGTTTGTGTAATTTTTATCGACCTTAATGGGTGACTTTCTATTCAAACTACTCTTGGGTTACGTCAATATATTAGAAAACTCGAATTTGATATTATTTCCATTTTTTGTTTTAAATGCGAAATTCATTATTAACAACGGATGGTTTTGATGATTTCTCTTATTAGTATTCTTCAGTTATAAGATTAAATAATTAGCCTACCAAAATGACATAACAAGGATTGTTATAACGGAATGATGTTCTCATAAATGCATCTGTTCTATTAACATGTATTTCTCATTTCTGTCTCTTTCAAAGCTTGTTTTTGTATGCTTTTGACAAATATTGGTATTGTTGTCTTTTTAGTAATGACAACAACGATTGCTTTATATGATTGTGCAATTTTTAAAAATGGAATCGTTATATTCTAACAACGTTGACTTATCACGAGTTATAAATTTCAAATAGCACAAATAACTAAAAATAGATCTATCAAAAATAGAATAAGGATTTAACCATACGAGAAATCTTATGGTTGATAGGTTTATTGGTCTGATTGTTACTTTTTTAGAATGTCATTCCAATAATCTGTTTGTCTTTAAGTTTGTTCTAATGAACTTAATTTTCATGGAAGTTTAAAAACATGCAGCACACAACTAAGTGGACGATGACTCCGCTTGCGATGCTGTTAGGTACGCTGTTTTCAATGCCGTTACTCGCAGAAGAAAACAACGTAGCTGATAGCAGCGGGATCGAATCTACACAAAATGAAGGAGAGTCGTCATGTATAGTTTGTAAACTAAGTGGGTCCGTTTACCTCTCTTACGATACAAATATTTACGACAAAGACGACTATCGCTCCGTTCGCAACTTTTCTTGGGGCGGGGATCTCAACTACGCGATTTCAAAAGACATCAAAGCTTACTTTTCTGCCGGTGGTTACCGTGCTCTAGAAGATGAAGTTGGAACTTACGCAACGGATTCACTACTTGGCTTGCAATACTCGAATCTGTATCGCTTTGGTGAAACGGGAAAAATTGCTGTTGCAGGTCAGTTCACCATACCTACCTCAGAAGACTCGCGAAACGATGAGCTACAAACAGCTTTTCGTTTAGCCGTACCGGTCTCTTTTTCTTTGTGGAGCGTTGATTTTTCTATCGCGCCACGACTCAAAAAGAACTTCCACAAGTACAAAACGAATGGCGGTCGCTCACTCACAGAGTGGACCTATTCACTGTTTTCTGTCGCTGAAAAGTCTTGGGATTCGTTCTCTCTGGGCATCACGGCTTTAGGTGGTAATACCATCAGTTATCAAGGGACTCGACGGAGCAGTTGGCAGTATGAAGGTGCTTTATACGGAACCTACAAATTCAACAAGAGCTTTTCACTAACGTTGGCAGCATCCTCCACCGGCTTCTATCAAGATGCGGAACGAGGAACGCTGGGCAATATCGACCTGCTTGACCAAGAGAAAGCGTCGTACATCGCCTCTGTTGCTTACTCCTTCTAGGAAAATAACAAAAATTAAGGATATCCAAACCATGTTTAAAAAATTGACTCTGGTGTCAGCGATCACTGCCGGGCTTGCCGGTTGTGGCGCCGACGATCAGGCTTATGACTATGTCGAAAGAGACGCAAAAGAAATCGCGGTTAAAGACTTAAAAGACGGTCGTTGGTTCTACGTTCCAACGACTGGTGCAGCGCCACGCTTTGCTCTGAATCAATTCCCATTCTTGCAAGGTTCACCTCGTTACGTTGAGCTTTGCTTTACCAAAGAAGGTCTGGAAGTTCGAAGTTATGATAAAAACTACCCAGATGCGCATCTTAGCAAAGATGCCAATAATTACTGTGGCGAAGAGAAATTTGTCGCAGATGACGATGGCGTTAACTTTGCGCAAGTGCTGACCATTCCGGGTGACTTTGCGGCGTATCGCTGTCAGGAAGACGCGCATGGTGACTGTACAAACACAGAAGAAACCAACGAAGATGCAAGCTTAAGCTATAAGGAGAAAACCCACTTCATTCCTCGCCCTGAAGATCTTGAAATTGCAGAATTCAATATGGAAGATCTGTATGGCATTACCGAGGGTATTGATGAAATTGGGGCTCCACGATTGATCTCGTGGGACTTTGACCCGAAAAACGGTCTCCTCAATTTTGAACTAGAGCGCACGTTCCGTATCGATTTAGATAATATTTCTGACTACATCAACTTTGCAACGAAAGCGAGTTTGGATGAAGCCCTTGTAGATGGCGCGTTTAAATCTCGGTTCTACTACTCGTTGGTGCACGAAAGTGAAGTGGCAACTGAAGGTTACCAACCGATCTTGTACCCAGTTGGTGATGAGAACGATATTGGTTTCTTCACGACGTCTACGAAAAAGCTTAACCCAGTCACGAATAAATACGACCGTGATGTGGTTTACCTCAATCGTTTCAACCCGAATCAAGGTTCTATTAAATACTACTTGAGCGATAACTTCTTTGAAGAGAAGAACAAGTTGTTCTTGGATGCAACGCTGAAATCGATTGACAAGATGAACCAAGCTCTGAATGTATTTGGGGCGGATGCAGGCAAGCCTGAAATCGAGATTGTGAACAAAACTAAAGCGGCTGGCATTCATCCAGGTGATTTGCGTTATAACGTGATTAACCTGATTGACGAGCCTTTAGCGAACGGTCTGCTTGGCTACGGCCCGTCGGTTTCTAACCCGATGACGGGAGAGATCATAAAAGGGCACGTGAACCAATACGCAGGCGTTGCAAGAACGGGTGTACCTTTTTATTGGGATAACTTAGCGCGTTTCTATAATCGTAACCAACTCGACTTAGATGGCCTAGACCCAATGCCAACCAGCAGCGAATCTGTGAAAACAGAAGTCGCGGATAGAATTGAAGCACTTTCTACAATGGCGGCGATGGCGAGCCTGAAGTCGGATGAAAACATTCATGCGCCTCTCGTTTCAAAAGAAGACATCGTCTCTGGAATAGCGGCGACCAGGAGCCCAACTCAGCTAATGAAAAACTTCAATGATGATATGGAGTTTGAAAAGGTGGTTGCCGTCGAAGAGAACCGTTTGTCTTTCTGGGCAGAGAACAACGTTTATCCAATCGAAGCGTCTTGGGTTTCTTCAACCAACAAGGCCATGTTGGACAACTTGAAGTTGGATGACGAGCGTTACTTTGAGATCAAACTTGATGACACAGGTAACGAAGTATCGCGTCAGCTTAAGCGTTGGAAATACCTGCCAAAAGAGTTACAAGTGAAAGCCGCTGATGCGATTACGGTTGCGACTTACAGCAATACGCTTGTTCACGAGCTTGGCCACAATATGGGTCTGCGCCATAACTTTAAAGGCTCAAATGACAAAGCGAACTACTACACGCTAGAGCAAGCGCAGCAACTTGGTTTGAATAACATTCCTGCTTACAGTTCGACGATGGATTATGCACCAAGCATGTTGGATGAAACGCCAACTTGGGGTCTGTACGATATTGCGGCGTTTAAGTTTGGTTACGGTCGTAAAGTCGAAACGATTCAAGATTCTTCCGGTTCAGCTCCTGTACCTGTAACGAAACCGGCAGACAGTGCGAGCGATAAAGATAAAGCGGCATACGCTCGTTACCTCGCTGACCAGCAAGCCTACCAACAAAGCTTTGCATACAAGTTTGGCAACAATCCAGACAATAAATCGCTGATGGTGTGTTCTGAAGTGAAGGTGCTAACGGCGGGCGAGAAAGGCAAATCACTCTACAACTGTGACTTCAGCCGATTCGACACCGCTGCGTTGTCTGATGATCCAGAATTGAATGCGAAAACTCGTTATGGCGCACTTTATTACCTAGATAAAGTGAATGAAATTGAGCGTAAGTCTTACGATTTCTGTACCGATGGGAACGTTTCTTTGAACAGCGATTGTAACCGTTTTGATGAAGGCACAAACCTAGAAGAAATTGTTTCTTACGAGTGGCAGAACTATCTCGATAGCTATGATCGACGAAACTTGGAGCTATATGGAACGTCGGGATTATTCGCGTCCGATTACCCTGGTTACTTAGTGCGCCGTTACATAGAAATGAGTTCTATTCGTGACAAGATGGAAGATCTTGAACGCATCGACAATCTATACACCAACCTTGGCTATACTTCTTCAACGGATAAGCCGGGTGATTTCTTATTGCGCCTTGCTTCAAACCCTCAATACTGTGCTGAAGGCAAAGCCGATAACTCATGGTTCTGTGATTACGCGAATGGCGCAAAAAAATCCGCGGCGTTCTTCCTTGATATCTTGCGCACACCAGAGCATCAATGTGTGATAGAAAATGCAGCAGGAAATCAAAAAGTGATTTCTTTTGGTCAACTGTTAGATAATAACTCACACCAAATTCCGGCTGATTATGATCTTTCAAAAGCCAGCTGTTTTGATGGTTTGGCAGCACGCTTTATCGAAGATTCAGATGAGGGCTACATAACTGTTGCGGAAACTGCGAATGGACGCTTTCTAAACTCAATTGGTAGCTTTGACCCGGATTACCCTTGGTCAAATGCGGTGTCTGTGTTGGGTAACTGGCCAGACAAAGCGCTTGCGAGCTATTTCTTGGCACGTCGATTCTCGAACCGTTTTACCGATGAGGTGAGCTTTGCATCGCTGCTTGATATCCCTGGGGTGCAAGCTGAATACGAAGATATTATGGGCAACATCTTGGCAAATGATGCGTTAAATACGCCAATCAAATTGGTGGGTAAAGACAGTAAGGAATACACCAATCTAAAAGGTGTTACCGTGAACCTACACATCACTGAGCAAATGGAGTCCTTACCACCAATGCCTCGTGGTATTGCAAGATTCCTTGATATTGGTGCAGAAGGTCGTGGACGTGTTGGCGATGTCATCTTAAGAATGGGTGTGGAGCAAATGAAGTCTTACGATTATACAGTGAAGACTCGTGGGCAATCTCAGTTTGATACGTTTACGAAGCAACAAGACCGCTACGGTATCATCGCGGGTGACAAGGTTGAGTTTGTTATCGACGGCGAGAAGTTTGTGGCAACAAAAGCAAACAAACTGGCTTATGATTATGCAAATCAGCTAGTTACCAGCGAAGGCTATGATCTGAAAAAGTACTTGGATAACTACGACTCAGCGCAACTAAGTAAGATTGCTTCGGACATGGAAAATGCATGGGGAGCATTCCGTACATCGATTCTTCCTTCATACCACGATCCAGTATTGCTGCTGGATGCGCCAATGGTCAACGCAATGAAGCGAACCATTGATGCGGATATCGCGGCAGGAGTGCTGTCGTTTAGCCAGTCCTTCATCAACTTTATGACTATGAATGTGGCTTCGGGTGATTTGGTCATCGATGCAAATTCAGGAACATTGAGCTACAAAGGTGGTAAAGCGCACGACGAGCTGAAAGCGTTCGAAGCATACTCTGATGCGATGCTTTTGATTTACAACGATCACGCCGAAGACATGATGTACGCGGTCGACAATGTGTATGCAGGATACATGGCATCTTCAGATGCTGACAAAGAACTTTGGCTGAAAGATCTGAGTATGATTCAAGCGTATTTGGATGGTGATATCGGCGCTGTGGCTGGTGATTACTACAAGATGCTTGATCGCATACCAACGGCAGTGAGTTTCCGTAAATAACTCTTAATTGACTTATACAAAGGCCTGCAGCAATGCAGGCCTTTTTAGTGTCAGGCGCTATTAGATTAAGAACGTAAGATCACTTGCTCGTCTTCCGTCATTACAAGCGTTGCTTTGTTTTGTTCGATAAGTTGTGCGGCATAGGAAGGCGTCACGGCTTGCATCTCGCCTTTTGCCTTAAGAGCCAGAGATTCCCACGCTTGATCACGATATTTACCCGCTTGGGTGTATTGAATCAGTACTTTCATAGCTTCACACTCCGGTGTGGTTGACGTGCTACTTAAGTTAGCGCTCCTATGATGGTTGCGCACCTGTTAAAAATGAAACATTAGATTAACCAAATGTTCGTATGCGTAGTGTTGTAATATGCACAGACTCTAAATATCAGATAATAAATGGTTTTTTATTTAAGAAGGCGTTTAGATTTGCACTACATCCCCCTTCAGAGGAATTTTTGTACAATGCATGAGATTCAATCCCTCGGCTTATACTGTGCAATATAGTGCTTGAGGGATTTGGTTTCCTCTACTAAGAATTCTTCATCATGCATTCGCATCGCTTGAATTCGATCTAGGCGGAATTGGCGATAATCTTGGCGTAGTTCGCACCATGCGACGAGTGTCCAAACCTTGCCCCAAAAGAACTGGCCTAACGGTTGGATTTTACGTTCGGTCACTTGCCCGCTCTCGTCCTCATAATCCAAGCTGACCTTAAAGTTGTTATTGATGGCATGACGCAGCAATTGTCCGCGTTTCGCGCTTTCTGACTGGATGTGATACTCAGGTACAATCAGTGGACAGTCTTCCACTTGTTGTTTGAGTTTGTCGGGCAATACGGAAAGGATTTTAGCAGAAGCGGATCGCGAGGCATCGGCGAGCTCGGCATCAGACCAAGCGCGTACCATACGCATACCGAGCTCTAGTGCCATCATCTCTTTTTCGCTGAACATTAATGGCGGTAAATGAGAGCCGGTTTGTAGCATATAACCGACTCCAGCTTCTCCTTGAATGGGAACTCCAGAGTTCAGCAACGACTGAATATCACGATAAATAGTGCGCTCGCTGACTTGCATGGTGTCTGCCAGCTCTTTTGCTGTCACCGCATAACGTTTAGCACGTAACAAAGTCAGTAGTTCAAACAGTCGCTCTGATTTGCTCATGGTGTTCCTATCTCGGTTAGTCTTCTAATTCGCTGCACATCTTCACGCTGTGATGTTTCATCTCAACACTTTCGGGCTCAATCAGGTTCATTAGCGGTTTACAATCTTCGCATTGAGTAAACAGTTTGCTTGCATTCGTTGCGTCTGCCTGTGACCGCCAGTAAATGATATCAGTCCACGTATTACTTGCAGCCTCGTGACTCAATGAGCGGTATAAAAAACCTGGCTGTTGTTTCACGAAGTTTTGTGACTGTTCTGCCGCAGCGATAAAGTCTTGTTCTGTTGCGCCATTGGCCAGACGAAATTGTACAGTTTCAATCACAGTTTCCATGTTTTTTCCTTATTTCTGTGGGTTGGTTAAGTTCGAAATAAGGTTAACGTGATGGAGTGTCAGAACCTGTCAGTAGCGATCCCAGTACGGTGTATCAGTGCCGAGTTTTTCGCTGATGAAGTCAATGAACACTCGCACTTTCAATGGCATGTGTTTGCGCTCTGGAAACACCGCATAGATGGCATGCTCAGGGAGAGAGAACTCTTCCATCAGTGGTTTTAAGTTGCCAGCAGCAAAGTCTTTACCTGCAATAAAAGTCGGCAATTGAGCGATACCAGAACCTCTCAAAAGCAACTGGCGAATCGCTTCGCTGTTGTTGACCACAAAGTTGCCCTTCGGCAGCACCTTATATTCGTTACCGCTGTTGATAAACATCCACTCGACGCCGCCTCGGAAATACGAATAACGCAAACAGTTGTGCGTCACCAAATCGCTTGGTTTGGTTGGTACGCCAAATTCTTCTAGGTATGCGGGAGAGGCGCACAGTACGCTTTTACACGGAGCAAGGCGCTTAGCGACAAGGTTAGAAGTTGCAAGTTCGCCAATGCGAATCCCCAAATCAAAGCCTTGTTCGACCAAATCCACCATGGCGTCTTCTAGCTGTAAATCGACCTCAATTTTCGGGTAACGTGTGAGAAATTCGCTGATAAGTGGCGCAACGTGCAAAACACCGAAAGACATAGGGGCTGTGATTTTGAGCCGACCTTGGGGAGAGCCTTGCAGCTCAGAAACGGCATCGACACCTTGTTGAGCAAGATTCACTGCTTGTGAAGCGTACTCGAAGTATCGACGTCCAGCTTCGGTTAAGCTGAGCTTTCTCGTAGTGCGATTAAGCAAGCGAATACCGAGGTCATCTTCGAGTTGATTAATGCGTTTGCTGATCGCCGATTTGGTGAGGTTTAACTGCTTGGCAGCAAGGGAAAAGCTGCCGCATTCGACGACAGCGACAAACACTGGCAGTGACGCAATGGCATTCACGGTGTGCTCCTAGGTTATTGGGATTATCTATTATTAATTTTATTGTTGAGAATAACGCTACAATCATTTTCCAATTATAGAGATTATCTTAAAGAAGAAAACAATTAGACTATGCGGCAGAAAACGACCTGGATATTGGAAAGAAGAAAATGAAATACGATTGGATCTTGTTTGACGCTGACGAAACCTTGTTTCACTTTGATGCCTTCAAAGGTTTACAGCTGATGTTTTCTCGCAAAGGCGTAGATTTTACCGAGCAAGATTTTGCCCATTACCAAACGGTGAACAAGCCACTTTGGGTGGATTACCAAGATGGTAAAGTGACAGCAGATGAGCTCAAGCACAAACGCTTTACTGAGTGGGCAGAAAAGCTCAACACCACAACGGCGGATCTCAACAGTGCGTTCTTAGAAGCGATGGCAGACATCTGCACGTTGCTGCCGGGCGCAAAAGAACTGATGGAAGCGCTACAAGGTAAAGCCAAAATGGGCATCATCACTAATGGTTTTACCGAGCTGCAAGCGATTCGCCTAGAGCGCACAGGTATGAGCGATTACTTCGAGCATGTGGTGATCTCTGAGCAAGTTGGTATTGCTAAGCCGGATCTGGGTATCTTTGAATACGCGATGACGCAAATGGGTAACCCATGTAAGACGCGTGTCTTGATGGTGGGTGACAACCTGCATTCTGATATCTTGGGTGGCAACAACTTCGGTATTGAAACATGCTGGCTGAACACCACAGGTGCAAGTGTGGATGAGCGTATTGTACCAAGCTACACGGTGGAATCGTTGAACGAGCTTAAGAGCATCCTCGTCGCTTAAGCTTAAGTGAACAAGTAAACGAAAAAAGCGCTGATTTCTCAGCGCTTTTTGGTTTTTATCGATGCTGTTTTGTATTCATCGATTTTGCTTATTAGCTAGCGTTGTTTTCAGCTAATTCACGTTGTGCTTGTTGCTCTTTCTCACCAAGCTTGAAGTAAACCTTACCGACGATGACTTCTGAAATCAGGATGGTAAACACCACCGCAAAGAAGGCGACGACACCGTTCCAAGGACCACTAAAGTCAACCTTGTCGCCGAACATAATGTTAATGGCTTCTAGCATGATGAACTTCGAACCGACCAAGATAACGTAAGTCGAGATACCACGGTAAATCTTAGGTGCCGTACCCGGCTTCGATTTAAAGTACTCTGCGATTTTGTGTTCCGCTTTGATAGACAGCTTCAAGAGCAACTGAAGCAGTAACGCTGCGGCGAAAGAAATCGTAAATGAATCAATGGTTACAAAATCCCAATATTCGTCATAGAAGTTCAGTACCGTAAGGTCTACCAATACCGCCAAGGTATAACCAACAAACAGACGTTGTGGATTGTTGAAACCGTAGACTTTATCCGATGCGCCCATAAGAAGCCTCAATCAATAATGAACAAGTTTGCAAAGCCATGCCTTGCGTCGATGGGTTAACTATATGAGTTCCTCGAACTGAAAACTTGCCATTTCGCACCATCGTAATCATTGCGATGAATGATTGTTTTGATGCGATATATTGAATACCAATAAGCGCGTTGAATTTGAAAACCGTCTACAAACTGACACGCAAACAGCGTTAGAATGGCTTCTAATCCAATAACTAATTTCGAAGAATCAAGCAGTAAGGACTCTCATGGCAGACATCAAGCAGCTAGACAGCAAAGTGGTGTATCAAAACAAATGGATGACGGTACGTGAAGATAAGATCCAACGCCCTAGCGGAGCAGAAGGCATCTACGGTGTGGTCGACAAGCCAGACTGTGCAGCGATTCTAGCGATCGATAACGGCGTGATTCACTTAGTACAGCAGTTTCGTTACACCGTAGGGCAACGTTGTTGGGAAATCCCACAAGGGGCGTGGGAATCAAATCCAGATGCGGATCATCTTGAGCTAGCAAAAGGTGAGCTTCGAGAAGAGACGGGCATGCAAGCCAATAAGATGGAGTACGTTGGTGCGCAGTTCATCGCTTATGGATTCTTAAACCAGACTTGTCATGTGTATTTTGCGAGTGAGTTATCTGAAGTGGGCAACCAGTTAGACAGTGAAGAAGAAGACTTGATCACACGCTCGTTCACAGTTGAAGCGTTCGAGCAAATGATGATAGATGGTGAAATCAAAGACTGCGTCACCATCGCCGCTTATGGTTTGGCGAAATTGAAAGGCTTGGTGTAAGCAAAACGAAGCTTCTAAGTTACTCAAGGTGATAAGCTAAAAGGCTCGTGATGAGCCTTTTCGTGTTTAATATTGAGATGACTCAACGCCGCTTTTTATTGCCACAGATGCTAGCGTGATGCTATTCACCGCCACCATCTCCACCGCCGTCTCCTACAAAGTCTCCTCCATCAGCATCGAAATCATCCGAATCGGTAGCGGGCTGTTGTTTGTGGCTGTCTTGAATCTCCGCGTAAGTCAGTAAAGCACTGACGCTCACCAGAGCCGTCGCTTGGTCAAACAAAGCAAGTGAGACTTCTGATTGGAATTCAGCATGTTCACCTAGCTCTTGGCTTAGACCCATCGGCACATAAGCAGTTTGGTTAATCAACATGCCGTATGCGATTAGGGTAAAGGTATTGTCTGTTTTCCCGTTTTCTTTCAGCGCCCAATCGCTCTCTTCCTTCGAGTAATCTGCTTTCTCACCATACTTGAGCGCTAATTTCGGCGTTATATCTTTTGCGACTTCTCGAATTTGGCGGTTTCGTTTCCAATTTCCAAACATAGGAATTTCCTTTCAATGGGCGATGAATCGTATTGTTACCGCTTCTCTAGTACTTCAATGAGTTCATATCGATATAAGCTAGCGTCGGCAGGCGCATTTTCAGGAGTGAACCGCTGGATGCGCTTTATTTGTAAGGTGTACTCATAGCCGGGTTCAAACTCGAAACCGTCTATTTGATCATAGAAGTAGTTACCATCTACTACCATGCATTTCATCGGAGCCACACCGACACAGTCTACGAGCTCTGGAGCAATGTTAATTGTCATTATGTTCACGGAGTCATCAGACTGATGTTGAGCACAACCAAATAGCGTTGCAGCCATTAACGGTAAGAACACACAGCGTTTTAGATTCATTTTTAGCTCCTAATAGGTTTACTAAATCATCATAGCAAGACTGACAATAAATGATGGTAACCCCTCGATAAAAAAGATAAACCCGAGCCGAACGTTTTTGCTTGGGTCTGTCTCTAACTGCTATTGATAGAACCTCTCAAATGTTGAGAGGTTCTAGGTTCTAATAGACCGCTTAGAATGGATGATTCGAAAGTTGGTCAGTGGTTTCTAGCATATCCTCAGCCACGTAGCGATGCGTTGCTGTGGTCGGGTGGGTAACATCCCAGAATACAAATTTATCTGAACCAACGGACGCACACTCAGAACGCAGCGAATGTTTGTACAAGTAATCAGCAGCAGACGAGCGGTTGATGTCTTGGCATGCTTCCGTTGCGTTACTGAAGCCATGTTGCTCAGGGTTAGCTGTCAAGCTAGCAAAGAGTGCATGGGTGTCGTGCAACGTAATGTTGAGCCCCTGTGCAGTGTAGTAAGCTGCCTGCGCTTTGATAAATTCGTTCGTCTCAAGGATTTTCGCACGGATTGTGTCGATTTCTTCTTGGCTAGAATATTTGAACTGAGGCGCATAGGTCGCGTCAGGTAGGGTCATGAGTAAGAAGTTTCTTGCGCCAGCATCACTCAGTTTTATCAAGGCCTCCGAATAATCTGCTTTTACTTCTGGAACACTGCGGTTGTAGTTCATGAAGTCATTTAATCCAAACTCAAGGGTGAACAGGGTATTGGCAGGGTTGTAGTTTTTCGCCAGCTGCATATAAGCAAGGTAAGAAGAGACTTGCTTTCCAACGCCTGTTAGCGCGATGTATTGATTTTCGCCAGCAGCGCCACCCACCGCCCAGTTGTATAGCGGCAAGTTCTTCGCTTGAGCAATGTATTCTGTCCATACAAACCCGTTAGAGAAATGACCTAAGAACCAGCTATTTGGATTCGGGAATCGCCATTGTGACGCGTTAAAGATGTTCCCGGTATCTGATAAGCTGTCACCCAGTGTCACGACCTTGTTGATTTGATCTGGCTGCATCACAGGATCATTACTCCAAATCGAGTGGTTGTATGACCAACGGTTATCGGCAGCGAAGTAGGTAATGTCCGCATTTTCGTTCGCAAGATCGAGTGTTTGTTCACAGCGCTGCTTGATCACGCTTTGTGATGTATTGGTATAGAACATGTTTTTAAACGAGAGTGCGTTCCACCAATAGCCTTCGATAGTGAAATAACTGCCATCTGGATTTTCTGCCCACTCCCAGTCCGTTTCTGGGTCATCATGTGAATAACTAGTTCGATACCAGCATCGTACGTAGGTGTATGTTTGCTTTTGTTGTGCGCTTCTCACTTCTGAGGCATTTAGCTGGTAAGAAGGCTCTGATGAGTCGGCTGCGTGAGCAAGATTTAATGGTAGTAATAATGCACTAAGTAACGTAATGGTCTTATTCATGATTCACTCTCTTTAATGATAATCGTCATGATTTAGATGAAAAGTTATCTCATCAACTCTCCTCATTCTGGGTGAATACGCCATTCAGTCAAATATCTAATTATTCATTTTATCAATTCTGGTACCACAATCGGATTTCAATAGATTTCGTAAATAGTATAATTTTATAAAAAATAGAATAATTACTCACTAACATTAATTTAACATGCACTTTTTGTGTAATTAAGTAATTGCTTTATAAGTATAATTGTTAATTTTTAATGTTAACTGTAACTGTTGTTTAAATGATCGTTTATTAATAATCATATATTTATAAAATGAATTATTTGGATTTTTTAACAGATGCTCTATAGCTGATTAGCTCATGCACAACTCATGGTTATGATTTTTCATGAGCATAAAGTGAATAAAAATCAGCTCAAAAGGAATAGAGCAAATGCACTACACAACAAATAAATTAAATGGCTTGTTTTCATTGTCTGCCGTTGCAGTTGCGATGACATTTTCGATGTCAGCGCATGCGGCTCCTCTGACGGGGTTCGACGAATCTAACTTGCCGACCAAATACATCGTCAAATTTAAAGAAGATACGTCCAGTCCTTCAGCATTAGGTGGAAACTCTTTCTGGGGGCCACGCATCGCGCAAGAGTCGGTTTTAGATCAGCTCAAAGCGCGTAAAGTGGAAAAGCTAGGAAACCGCGCAATCTACAGTGTGGAGATGGAAGACTCGGAACTGGGGCAACTGCGTAACCGCAGTGATGTGGAATACGTGGAGATTGACCCACCGCGTTATCTGTTAAGTGAGACTATCCCATGGGGCTATGAGGCGGTTAACGCTCAGCTTTTGGATGACTCGAGTGCAGGTAACCGCACTGTGTGTATCATCGATTCAGGCTACGACCTCGCACACAACGATCTGAGTGGTAACCGAGTGTCGGGTACAAACGATAGCGGAACAGGCTCTTGGAGTGTTCCGGGGAACAACAACGCTCACGGTACACACGTAGCGGGTACGATTGCCGCGATTGCCAACACAGAGGGCATCAAAGGCGTTATGCCAAACCAAAACGTGAATTTGCACATCGTCAAGGTGTTCAATGAAGCGGGTTGGGGCTACTCATCCAGCTTGGTGAAAGCGGTACAAACTTGTGCTGACAACGGCGCGAACGTGGTCAACATGAGCCTTGGTGGTAGCCAATCAAGTGTGACGGAGAAAAACGCGTTGCAAACCATTTACGACCAAGGCGTGCTGCTGATTGCTGCTGCGGGTAATAGCGGGAATACTGCGCACAGCTACCCAGCGTCTTACGATTCGGTAATGTCGGTTGCGGCGGTGGATGATAAGCGTAATCACGCGGCGTTCTCTCAAGCGACAGACCAAGTTGAAATCGCAGGTCCGGGTGTAGCAATTCTGTCTACTGTGACAGTTGGCGAAGGTAAGCTTTCAGACATTCGCTTGAACGGTGCTAGCCAGTTCGATCGTGGCATCGTTCCTCACAACCGCTTGATCCAATCGGGCGGCAGTTACGGTCCTGATCCTGTTGTCGGTTCTATTGCGGCGACACTAGCAAGCTGTGACGTATCCGGTAGCAGCTTCAGCTGTGGCGATATGTCGGGCAAGATCTGTTTGACCGAGCGTGTGGGCAACCAATCATCTGGTAATTACCCAGAAATCGATGCAGTTCAAGCGTGTTACAACGCAGGTGCGAGTGCAGCGATTGTGTACAGTAACTCTGAGCTACCGGGATTGCAGAATCCTTTCCTTGTCGATCAAAACAACGCGGCGCGTATTGTGTCGGTGACAGTTGATCGTGCTTTTGGTCAGGAGCTATTGGGCTACGTTGGTCAAGACATCACGGTATCGACCACTAAGGGTGAAGACTACGAGTATTACAACGGTACTTCGATGGCGACGCCACACGTAACCGGTGTTGCAGGTTTGGTATGGAGTTACCATCCAACCTGTACCGCAGCTCAAGTACGTAACGCGCTGATCAAGACAGCAACGGACATTGACGTAACAGGTCGTGATAACCGCACTGGTCATGGTCTTGTGAATGCTGAGGCTGCGAAACAATACCTAGACGCTGGCTGTAATGGTCCGGATGGCGGCGGCTCTGGCAACGACAACGTTCTAGAAAACGGTGTAGCGAAAACACAGCTTTCTGGCGGCAGCAAATCAAGCACAGTATTTGTGTTTGACGTCTCTGCGGATGCAACGCAAGCGAGATTCAACATGAGTGGTGGCTCTGGTGATGCTGACCTTTACGTGCGCTTTAATGGCACACCAAGCACCAGCACTTACGACTGTCGTTCATGGGCGGGCGGTAATGGCGAAAGCTGTAGCTTGAACGTATCTGGCGCAGGGCAATATGAAGTATTGGTTTACGGCTATAGCGCGTACTCTGGTGTTTCTCTTGTCGCGACGCATAACGGTTCGGGTGATTCATCTGGTGGCGGCTCTACACCTTCTAGCTACACCAACTCGGATGCGGTAGCGATTCCTGATAACAAAGCGTCTGGCGTTGTAAGCTCATTAGATGTGGCTCGCTCTGGCGATGCAGGTTCAGTGACTGTCGATTTGGATATCACTCACACCTACATTGGTGATCTTTATGTCACATTAACGTCGCCAGATGGTGGTCAAGTGGTACTGCACGACAACGCGGGCGGCAGTGCGAACGACATTAAAACCAGTTTCCAAGCGGATTTCTCTGGTTTTGAATCACAAGGCACATGGGAACTTAAAGCGGTGGACAATGCCAGAAGAGACACAGGTACCATCAACAGTTGGACTCTAACCTTTCAATAAGGAGTGACTATGAAGAAGTTGACCTTACTTTATTTGTCTGTGGTAGGCGCTACCGCACTATTGGCAATCGGACTGAGCTCCAGCAGCTTGGCAAACAATCAAGGATTTCCTCTCGTGGATGAACGCCAAGATCAAGCCGAGCAGCAACCTGCACGTTACTTTGTTAAGTATCATGAAGGGAAAGAGAGCGAAGTGAGAGCGCTTCTTCGTCAGCACAACATTGAAGTGGTCGACGCTCTGGTGAAACAACAAGTGTTGGTTGTGGTGGGTGAACAGGCGGAAGTCGATAAGCTCGCGGATCACGATGCGGTCGAATACACCGAGCAAGAGCCGACAAGAAAGCTGCTATCTAACGGAAGTACGCTTCAATAAGCCAAACCTCCTTAAGATAGTGCCAAAAAGAAAAACGCCCCTCACGTGAGGGGCGTTTGTTTCATTTATTGGTGGAAGATGAAGACTACGGTCGCTCACCTGCCGTTAGGCGACGTTCGATATCTGCAACCACTTCTGGGAAGTCAGCAATGGTGTCGATAAGGTAGTGCGGCGAGCTCTTGAGCAATTTTGCACGCGCTTTTTCACGAGCGGCATTGAGCGTAGCTTCGTCTGCGGCTTGGTATTCTTCAAACGTCAGACCTGCTTCGTTACCAGACAGCAGCAAGCCAACGGTCCACATACCAGCGTTGTGACCTTCATCGATGCCTGGTGCTGCGTCATCCACTTTGATGCACGCATTAACGTCAGTTACATTCAGCTCAATCACATTCTTCAGTGCCATAAATGGTGCAGGGCGACCACCTTGCGGTAGGTCATCCGTTGCTACTACGTAATCTGGCTTGTAACCGTAATCCGCTGCCACTGGAATCAGTACGTCCATCACTTCGCGAGGGTAACCAGAACAAGAACCGATCTTGATGCCTTTGTCTTTCAGACCGTTCACAACTTCAATCGCATTAAGGATTGGGTCTGCATGGTCTGCCACTTTTGCTTTTTGCAGAGGCATGAATGCTGCGTAGATAGCGTCGATGTCTTCGCTGGTCATTGAGCGACCAAACTTCTCATTCCAACGCTTATCAACCGCAGGGATGTGACCCACAGCTTGGATGTGATCCCACTTACCAAGCCCCATTGGTTCGCGCGCTTCTTCAAGGCCGATTTCGAAATCAAAGCCTTGTTTGAACGCTTCCACAAAGATGCTGGTTGGCGCAAAAGAGCCGAAATCAACGATAGTGCCAGCCCAGTCAAAGATCACTGCTTGAATTGGTGAGTTGCTCATGTTCAATCCTTTTTCTTGCTTGCCAGAGCGCTTGCCTACACGTCGGAACTACGCTCAGGATAAATTGGTTTTTGTTGAGGTTAGAAGTAGTTAAAGTCTTTACACACTTTGGCGATCGCTTCTTCGAAGATCGCCAACGCTTCAGTCAGTTGTTCGCGAGTGATGATCAGCGGTGGGCTGAGTTGAATCACATTGCCTTGCGACACCTTGAAGCTCACACCATTGTTGAGGCATTGGTACAGCACAGCTTCCGCTTCGTCATACGCGCGTGCTTTGCTTTCGTGGTCAGTGACCAACTCAATGCCCCATAACATGCCGATGCTACGAACATCACCAATCACTGGGTATTTGGCTTTCATCTCTAGCAGCTTTTCACGCATGAACTGACTGTCGGCTTTGGCTTTATCTAGCAAGCCGTCTTGCTCAATGGCTTCCATGGTTGCCAGCGCGGCAGCACAACCGATAGGGCTTTTCTCATGAGTGTAATGACCCATTGAGATTTGCTCGGCGGTGTTGTATTTGTCTTTGGTTACCATTGCTGCGATAGGCACTAAGCCTCCGCCCAAGCCTTTACCGATGCAGAGCATATCTGGCTCGATGTCGTAGGCTTGGTAGGTAAACCATTCACCGCTGCGACCCATGCCATTCGGGATGTCGTCGATGATCAGCATGACATTGTGTTTGTCACAGATTTCACGGATGCGTTTCCAGTAGGCTTTGCTCGGCACTTGTACGTCGGTATTACGAACCGCTTCTGCGATAAACGCGCCCACGCCGCCTTCTTTCTCAATCACGTATTCAAGGTAGTCGGCGTAATGTACGTCGCTGCCGTCCGCGACTGGAAAAGCGCCTCGGTAAGATACGGCTGGTGGAATGCGCTCAACGCCTGCCATTAATGGTCCCATCCCTTGGCGGAAACACGCTTCGCCGCCCACTGAGATGGCATCCAACGATGCGCCGTGAAAGGAATCCCACAGAGACACCACCTTGTAGTTGCCCGTGATGTGGCGCGCTAGTTTAAGTGCCATGCCAACCGCAGATGTGCCACCCGGAGCAAATAACACGCGGTTCAATTCGCCGCCACAGATTTGGGTGAGTTTTTCGGCACATTTAATCGCGGTCTCGTTGGTAAAACGACGTGGTGAAAACGGCAGTTTGGCAATTTGCTCTTGCACACGTTTAATCACATGCGGATGACCATAGCCCAACTGGTGGACGTTATTGCCATGGAAATCCATGTACTTTTTGCCGGTAGCATCTTGGATGTAGATGCCTTCTGCTGCTTCCAAGGTATCTAAGCAAGGCGTTGACATGGCTTGATGAAGAAAGACCTCCGAATCACGCTTCAACAAAGCTTGCGTGCGTTCGTCGTCCATCGATGCATTCCAAGCTTGGCGCGCTGGTGTCGTGTTGACATCGCCTTCGCTGCGGAAATGAGTCGGTTTGATATTCTGAGTCATAACGCTCTCTCAATCAGAAGGCTGCTTTACGCAACTTGCCAGTACATGGCTTTTTCAATCGCACTGATTAAGCGCTCGATATCTGCTGGGTAAACTTCGCCAATGTTGCCGATACGGAAACAATCTGCGTTCGATACCTTACCCGGATAAATCACAAAACCTTGCTCTTTCAAACGCTTGTAGAACGCTTTGAACTGGTAATCACTGTGAGTTGGAGAGTAGAAAGAGGTGATGATTGGCGAGTGAAGGTCATCACTCAGTAGCGGTTCGAAACCCAAAGAGCGCATACCTGCAACCAGTGTTTTCTGGTTAGTTTGGTAGCGGTTATGACGAGCTTCAATGCCGCCTTCATGTTCCAGTTCTAACAATGCTTGATAGAAAGCGCGAACCGTGTGCGTTGGAGACGTGAAACGCCATTTGCCGTGGTTCACTTCCATGCAATGCCATTGGTCGTAAAGGTCAAGGCTCAAAGAACGAGCCTGACCTTGGCACTTTTCTAGCTCAGTTTGTTTCGCAATCACAAAGCCAAAGCCCGGCACGCCTTGAATACATTTGTTTGCAGAGCTGATCATAAAATCGATGCCTAATTCTGCAATATCGATAGGGATGCCACCAAAGCTCGACATAGCATCGAGAATCACCACTTTACCGTGCGCTTTTGCAGCTGAGGCAAATGCCTCAATTGGATTCAGCATACCAGTAGTTGTTTCACAATGGACAATCGCGACGTGGGTGATAGTAGGATCCGATGCCAATGCAGTTTCCACCTCGTTCAAGTGTGGCTGTGATGTTTCGCCTGGGGAAACTACATGGCATGGAATATTTAGGTAATCAGCGATCTGAGCGATACGTGCACCGTACGCACCGTTGTCGATAACCAACAATTTTCCATCTTTGCCAATGGCGCTGCCAATCGTCGCTTCTACTGATGCGGTGCCGCTACCTTGCATTAGTACGCTGGTGTAGCCGTCTTGTTGAGTTGCCAGTTTTACAAGCTTAGTGCGGATTACTTCTACAATGTCTTTGTTGTATTCATCATCCCAAGTACACCAGTCTTTTAGCATGGCTTCACGTACTGTTTCAGAAGTAGATAGAGGACCTGGAGTCAGTAGTAGGTATTCGTTTTTCATCTCGATTTCCATCAGAATTGGTTAATTGGTCTACACCAAATTTTGGGTTCACTCTAGCGAGGAAGAAAAGGGCAGTAAATAGGCGAATCTCCAATTTCATAAAACTTTAATATCTAGAAAATGGCGGATCAATTGAACGATTATTCATCGCAAATTTTCGTAAAAGTGCCATTTAATGGTCATGATTTCGTCACAAAGTCTCAGTAGGGTGTATATCGTCAACTGGTACAGACCAAATGAAAACTTAGCTAAATTAACTGGAGAAAATGATGAAAAACCGTTTGATGAAAGGATCGCTGGCTGCACTTGTCTCTCTGCTAGCTACGAATGCAATGGCAGCACAGGAAGTCACGGTTTACACCGCTTTCGAAACTGACATTCTTGCGAAATACAAGTCTGCGTTTGAGAAAGATAACCCAGATATCAAGATTAAGTGGGTTCGCGATTCAACCGGTATCATGACGGCGAAATTGCTGGCAGAAAAGAACAACCCTCAAGCGGAAGTGGTTTGGGGTCTGGCTGGCTCGTCAATGGCACTGCTTAAAGATGAAGGTCTTCTTAAGCCTTACACACCAAAAGGTTTGGAAGAGCTGCACGCGAGCCTAAACGACCCTCAATCAAACCAAGCTTGGTTTGGTAACGATGCCTTCTTTAACGCAGTTTGTTTCAACGAAGCGGTAGCGAAACAACTTAACCTGCCGAAACCAACGTCTTGGGAAGACCTAACGAAGCCAGTTTACAAAGGCCACATTGCAATGCCTAATCCAGCGTCTTCAGGCACTGGCTATATGCAGGTTTCTGCTTGGCTACAAAACATGGGTGAAGATCAGGCATGGAACTACATGCGTGACTTAGACAAGAACATTGCACACTACACCCACTCTGGCTCTAAACCATGTGTTCAAGCTGGCATGGGTGAAGTGGCTATCGGAATTTCGATGGCAAGCCGCGGCGCGAAGTTGAAAACGCAAGGCGCACCACTAGCGGTTATCACACCAAAAGGCATCGGCTGGGAATCAGAAGCCGTTGGCCTAGTAAAAGAATCGGATGCAGCGAAGCGCGTTGTCGACTGGTCAATCTCTAAAGCAGCAAACGAGCTTTACGTAGAAATGTACCCAGTGGTTGCACATAAAGAAGTGAAAGCGACCGTGTCTAACTTCCCGAATGTTCAAGAGAACATGGCGAAGATGGACTTCGCGCAAATGGGTAGCAAGCGTGCAGAGATCCTAGCGGCTTGGTCTGAGAAGTTTGACGCGAAATCAGAGCCAAAGTCTTAATTGAATTTGCTTTGAGTTGAATGTGGAATCCACCTCGGTTGAGGTGGATTTTTTGTTTTTAGAAGAGGTGAGGGTAAAAAGCCTAAAAGTAGCAACCCCACCTAACCTCCCCTTGGCTTCAACTTTAGGGGACTACAACAGTCATGCTGGTAAAGGGGAGGGACTGGTTCTGCATTCGCGGATAATTTAATTCAAAATGCAACATCACTACGCGCTTCGAGTAGATTCTGAATACTCGCTTAGGCTCCTTCAGAATGACGTCGGGAAAGCGCAGAGCTTACCGCAGCAAAGAATAGCTCTCCCCCTTGATAACTACACTTAAATGCTTGGCAAATCATGCTGAGAAAAGGGGGAGTTGGAGGGGGTTGCAAGCACCTAACTCAACGTTAAACAACCAACCCCACCTAACCTCCCCTTGGCTTTAACTTCTGGGGACTACAACAGTCATGCTGGGTAAGGGGAGGGACTAACTGTACTTGTTGTTCGTGATAGTGAAAGCATCATAGTCTGCATAAAGGGGGGCACTACGCTAACCACGAAAAAGAAAACTCTCCCCCTTGATAACCACATTTAAATGCTTGGCAAAGCATGTCGAGAAAAGGGGGAGTTGGAGGGGGTTGCAAGCGTAGAAACAAACCTCACCGCCCTTCATCTATTTGTCATCTTCTGGCTATAAATTTGTCATTGGAACGTCACACTCCAAAACTAAAGTTGGTATATACCATTTGGAGCGTGTGTTATGTCAACTAACCAACATTACCTAAATATCGAAAATGTAGTGAAGCAATTCGGACAGTTCACTGCATTAAAGAAAATCTCGCTAGCGATTGAAAAGGGCGAGTTTGTTTGTTTTCTTGGTCCTTCTGGCTGCGGTAAAACCACTCTATTACGTGCCATTGCAGGCTTAGACTTGCCAACGTCTGGTGCGATTTTTCAAAACGGTCAAGAGACCACATTCCTACCACCAGAGAAGCGCGATTTCGGTATCGTATTCCAATCTTACGCGCTGTTTCCGAACCTAACTGTACAAGAGAACATTGCAGTGGGTTTGAAGAACCAAGGAATGTCGACCAAAGAAGCGTTAGAGAAGGTGGATTACTGGCTAGAAACCATTGGTCTTCCAACCTCTGGCGAGAAATTCCCTAACCAACTTTCTGGTGGTCAGCAGCAGCGTGTGGCACTTGCTCGCGCATTGGCGTTGTCTCCGGGTCTACTGCTACTTGATGAGCCGCTGTCAGCGCTGGATGCAAAAGTACGTGTTCACTTACGTGACGAGATTTGTAAGCTGCAACGTAAGCTTGGCATCACCACCATCATGGTTACGCACGATCAGGACGAAGCGCTGTCGATGGCGGATCGTATCGTGGTAATGAACCATGGTGTGATTGAGCAAGTCGGCACACCTCAAGAGATCTACCAACAACCAGCCACGCGCTTTGTCGCTGAGTTTGTCGGCAGCATGAACTTTATTGAAACCTCAGTCGCAACGGACTCCCAAGTACGGATTGCCGAAACCCTGATGTCAGCGCCAAGCTTGACCAATCGAAAGATCCAACGTGGTGACCGCTTCGACCTTGCGGTGCGCCCTGAAAGCATCAAGTTCGTTGAAAACTACACCAACTCTTTACCTGTGCGAGTTACCGCAACCGAGTTTCTGGGGGCGTTTTTCCGCATTGATTGCGTATTGCAAAACGACAGCTCAACGAAAACCATCGTCGTGGATGTTCCTGTGGAAACGGTTCAAAAACTCAATATCAAGGCGGGCGATGTACGTTACATCCAGTTTGCTGAAGAAGGGCTGCATGGTTACGCCGTGCCCTCGGTTGATAAAGCGCTAGCAGCGTAGGTGTAAACATGGATGCGAAGACAATGACGATGAATAGCCTGACCACACAAGACAAAGCAAAATCCCTACTCGGACGTGTCAGCCGCGACACCCTTGTGTTGTTTGGTTTGCTCGCTGGTTTGTCGACCATGATGGTGCTGTTCATCTTAATGCCGCTTTGGGCAATGTTGACCAAGAGTGTGCAAAATGCCAATGGCGAATTTGTTGGATTGGCAAACTTTGCGACGTACTTTTCCTCTTCAAGCTTGTGGGTGTCGGTGGGAAACACCTTCACTTTGGGCGTGATTGTAACCTCGGTGGTGGGTGTACTTGCGTTTGGTTATGCCTACGCGCTGACTCGTTCATGCATGCCGTTTAAAGGTTTGTTCCAAATCTTAGGTACTGCGCCAATCCTTGCGCCTTCGTTGTTGCCGGCGATCAGTTTAATCTTCCTTTTCGGTAATCAAGGCATTGCGAAAGAGATGCTGTTAGGAAACTCGATTTATGGCGTGATTGGTATCTCGATGGGTTTGATCTTCTGGACCTTTCCTCATGCATTGATGATCTTAACCACTTCGCTGCGCACTTCTGATGCTCGCTTGTATGAAGCAGCCCGCGCACTGAAAACTTCACCCATCAAAACCTTCTTTATGGTGACGTTACCTGCGGCGAAATACGGTTTGATCAGTACGCTTATCGTGGTCTTTACGCTGGTTATCACGGACTTTGGTGTGCCGAAAGTGATTGGTGGAAGCTACAACGTCCTGGCGACTGACATCTTCAAGCAAGTTGTGGGACAGCAAAACTTTGCCATGGGTGCGGTGACCAGCATTATGTTGCTATTTCCTGCGGTAATGGCGTTCGGCGCAGACCGCTGGGTACAGAAAAAGCAAAAGAGCTTATTCGACACACGTTCAGTGCCTTATCAGCCTGAACCCAACAAAGCGCGCGACAGCATTTGCTTGGTTTACTGCAGCATCATTTCTATTGCAGTGTTGGCTGTGCTTGGCATGGCGGTGTATGGCTCGTTAGTTACGTTCTGGCCTTGGAACAAAGCGCTGACGCTAAACAACTACAACTTTGCCGAAATGAGCACTTACGGTTGGAGCCCATTCTTCAACTCACTAACACTGGCAGGTTGGACGGCAGTGATCGGTACAGCCATTATCTTTGTCGGTGCTTACTGCATTGAGAAGGGGCGTGCGTTTGGTCCAATTCGTCAGGTGATGCAAATGCTCAGCGTGGTGCCAATGGCGGTTCCGGGTATGGTGCTTGGCTTGGGTTACATCTTTTACTTCAACGATGCGAACAATCCTCTGAACGTGCTTTATGGCACCATGGCATTCTTGGTGATTAACACGGTAGTGCATTACTACACCGTGGGTCACATGACCGCCCTGACAGCGCTAAAGCAGTTGCCATCGGAGATTGAAGCCACGGCGGCATCGGTGAAGCTTCCTCAATACAAGTTGTTCTTTAAAGTGACATTACCTGTGTGTTTACCTGCGATTTTGGACATTGCGACTTACTTGTTTGTTAATGCATTGACCACCACTTCTGCGGTAGTATTCCTTTACTCAACCGATACGATTCCGGCTTCGGTCTCGATTCTGAATATGGACGATGCAGGTCAAACTGGCGCAGCAGCAGCGATGGCTGTGATGATCATGATGGCTGCCGCAATTGCGAAGATTGTTCAGATGACTTTGGGTAATTTGTTAGAGAATCGCACACAAGCTTGGCGCAAAAGATAAGGACACTTCGTGCAATACGTAAAAATTAAAGATTCGATTGTTGAACAGATTGAAGCGGGTATGCTATCGCCGCGTCAAAAACTGCCAGCAGAGCGTAAGTTGGCGGAGTCGTTCGATACTACACGCGTCACTCTGCGTGAAGCTTTATCGTTGCTGGAAGCAGAAGGTCGAATCTACCGCGAAGATCGCCGAGGCTGGTTTATCTCACCCGAGCCATTGCGTTACGACCCTACCCAAACGCTGAACTTCCCGAACATGGCGAAAGTGCAAAATCGCGTGCCAAAAACGGAGTTGGTCGCAGCAAAAGGGACGTTGGCAAACAAACAAGCCGCGCGCTTGCTGGACTTGCAACCTTTCTCGGACGTGTATCGAGTCGACCGTGTTCGATATCTTGAAGATAGACCAGTAGTATTCGTAACAAACTACATTCGCCCAGAGCTGTTTCCGAACCTGTTGGACTACGATTTATCAAATTCACTGACGGACATTTATCGCGATCATTATGGCGTGACGTATCAAAAGATTCGCTACCGCATTTCAACCAGCACTTTGTTGGGTGAAATGGCTCAGGCATTGCGCGCGACAGCCGGCACGCCAGCGATGGTGGTTGAGCGCATCAACTACAACCAACACGGCGAGTTGATTGATTGCGATATCGAGTATTGGCGACACGATGCCATCAGCATTGAATCTCTGGCGGAACTCAATCGTTAAGTGGATTTTCCCATCATCTAAGGCTCCATCTCGGGGTCTTTATTTTATTAAGACAGGAACATTGAAATGGATTTGTTGGCGATTGGTCTCGTCGTTTTTTCTGCTGTTCTCCATGCGGGCTGGAATATCCTTGGTAAAAGTAACTCAGGCTCTGGACTCGCGTTTACTATGGCGGCCAGTTTCTCTGCCTGTGCCATTCTTACCCCTTATTTGATTTGGTATTTGGCGACCATTGGCTGGACATCATTGCCGAGTGAATTTTGGGGATTGCTGTTCATTAGCGGCATTTCACAAATGGTCTATCTGGTCGGTTTGATTGTCGCTTATAAGCACGCTGATGTGGGTGTGGTTTATCCGATTGCTCGGGCACTGCCTGTGATGATGGTCGGCGCCATCAGTGTGGCTCTGGGGCATGAATTATCCAGTCAGCAGTGGCTTGGATTTTTGCTGATAACCCTTGGTTGTATGCTGGTACCACTGACGAACTTTCGTCAAATGACATTGGGCTCCTATTTGAACGTCGGTGTGTTCTGGGCATTAATTGCCGCAATAGGCACAACGGGTTACTCGGTGGTCGATAAAGAAGCGCTGAGTTTACTCACAGTGCAAGCATCAGAGATCTTGAATGATCAGTACAGTGCGATCTTTTACTTGGGCGTGCAGTTTTGGGCAATTGGTATTCCTGCCCTTGTATGGTGCTTAGTTACGGGTAAGCCAGATGAGATTAAGACAGCGTGGCAGATCCGCAAAACCGCCAGCATGGCAGGGGTAATGATGGCATCCACCTACGGTTTGGTGTTGTTTGCGATGACCATGACAGACAATGTGAGTTTGGTGGTGGCATTAAGGCAAATCAGCATTGTGTTTGGATTGTTTATGGGGATTTGGTTTCTGTCTGAGAAATGGTATCTCACTCGGGGTATTGGGGTTACTTCGATCGTGGCAGGAATCATTCTCGCGCTGACGAACTGATCCATATTGATGAAAGAAAAGGGCAACGACTCAGGCAACCGCTGCCTTTTTCTTTTTTTAGTTTTTGGGGAAGGGGTAGGTATCGCGGACGTCAGAAACGCAATTGTGCTCCGAACATCACGCCACCAGAATCAAAATCGCTGTTTTTCGAGTACACATACTCAGCATTCAATCCAAAATGCTTGTAGCTCCAACCCAAGCCAGCGGCAGCTTCACCGCCTAGGCTCGATTTCTCAATATCACGGCTTTGATCGTTAACTGAATAGGTGTACGCCAGCGTGTAGTAAGTCATGCCTGCTTTTCCGTATACCTCGAATCCAGCACCAAGCGGGTAACTGGCGTAACCACTCAAACGAGGGCCAGAGAAGCTGGTGTTGGTGACTTCCGAAATTGGGCTAACGAGTATCGAGCCGATACCATCAAACGCCCCTTTATAGCCTGCTTCGATACCAAAGTTATGCGTTGGCATGTAGCGATAATAAATCTCACCTAAGAACATGTCTCCAGACTCTTCGCTGGTAGGCGCGTCGTAGTTGACCATACCGTAACCTAGGTTGGTGCCAATGACATGTGTACTGGTTGCTGCGTAGGTTGACAACGAAAAGGTCGACAACACCAAAGCAGTCACGAATGAATAACGCATGGGACGTTTCTCCTGAGTCTTTTAGCGTGTTAGTTTTTTAATACTTCTTCGAATGTCGCTTTAGTGTTGTCTAGCCATTCATAACGACGACGATACATAGAACGTTTAGAGCGAGACATACCTTCAATATCACGACGAGGTGCATTCACGTCGATAGAGTAGAAGTTGCGGTCGTATTCTGTGCCACCAAGTTCTAGCCACAGCGCATCGTAATCGGTTTTGATTCTGCCTTTGCTGTAACGCTTAGCTGCGTAAGTGTGCGATTGAGTTTTTACCGCCAACAGTGTTTCTATGCCCCAAACCTGCGCAACGATAGCCAGCAATCCAACCATCAAGCTTTTCGGACGTTGACCGTATAGCTTACGCGTCAGCTTTTTGATTTTTGCGTTATTTTCTTCACAGCTGCGTGGTCCTTGTAAACCACCAATCATGATGCATCGCTCGCCATTCTCATGACCCAAGCTGAAAGAAAGGGTATAGAAGTTGCCATCTTCTTGGCTATGCAGCACCAAGCTCATATCACCTTCTTTTTGGTAACGCGCTTCGTAAACCAAGCGAACTGAGTACAAGATGTTGTCAATTTCAAATGAAGTCAGAGTTAGACCTTCAGTATCGGTGTAGATCTCATGAATCAGTTCAGGCGAGACGAGTTTCGACACTGTGTTGTAGTGATCAACCACAAGCGTTGAACGATCGAAAGCTGGTCCATTCTTAATAATGTAAGGACGAAATGGCTTCTCTAAGAATCGATGTGTACGAGTGCAAAGTAGTTCAAGCAGTGATGCTTCAATGTTGTCCGCGAGGTACTTAAACGACTTTCTGTAGAATAAAGCACGTGCGATGAATTTTACGCGGTAGGTCCAAATTGGACGATAAATGTCAGCGTATTCATCAGAATAAATGGTTCTACAGTGATCGAGGATAGATTTGTTCATGGTCATTTCACTCCAGTCTCATTTCCAAAAGTGTTGGCTCTGTCAAAGTGGCTATGAACGCTGGTCGAGGAGCGCGAAAGGAGGGCAATCAAAATGGTTACTCGTTTTGCTCAGGCGATGACAGGTATAAGTTTTGAACAGTGTTCTTTTGGGTGAGATTTTATGAGAAAAATCTGAAGAGGTATTGTAAGGCTTAGTATGAGAGTGTCAGGATGACACTGCGTAAGAGAGTAAAGGCAAGCAAATCGTCGGAGTAAAGGTGCTTATTCTCGCAATAAGCTATTTATAGCATTTAGGTATATTAAAACAGGTGAGTGAAAACGAAAACCCGCATCAGTGGAATTGAGAAAATCCTAATGCCTGGTTTTTATTTGTTTTTCTCATCTTAAATTATTAGCAAAAATCGAGCCTTAAAACACGTTTATAATTAAATTTAAATTAATTATAAATTCTGAAATTAATATGATTGGCTTTAGGTCTCTATAGGTACTCTACATTCATCGAGCATTTGGAACTCGATATTTAAAAGGTAAGTAAAGGAGCACACTATGAAACGTTTTATTACTCTAGCAAGTCTTATCGCACTCACTGCTACACCACTCGCTGCGATTGCTGGTGGTTACCAATGGACCAATAACACTAAAACTATCCAAGGTGAGGTTGTTGATAGTAAGCAAGCGGCTTACGACATGGGGGTTGAAATGATTAAGGACTATCAAAGTAAGTCCTCGGCGCAGCTCAGAGATGAATTCAAAAGCTCATTTGATATCGTAGACCGCCAGTCTTTCTCTGTTACCAATGCGAAAGTAACGGTTGGTGAGTTTCTACAAGATAATGGTCAAATCGCATATCAACCAATATTAAATGTGAAATACGAATACCGTATGCGTGAATCTGGCAACCGTTAATTTATTTATTCGCTAGCATTTATAACTCTATTGCCTGTTTAATCCTTGTTGTATATTCGTTCTGTTATTTTTTTAGGGGGCATCTGCTCCCCTTTTTTTATTAAATTATATATTCCTGGTGAATGTGTTTATTTAATATAATATTTAATGAATATTTCTAACGCTCAGCGTAAGTTTTTCTTGCTCGTTGGATATTCGCTAGGTTTGTAAAGTAGTGATAAAGCACAGTTGTGTGCGTCACTTTTACAAAGGATATCAAATGACTCACCCTTCATATTGGTTTAAGCAAGCGCTTGAAATTGAGCAGCCAGAAACCGATAAACCACTTCAACAAAATATCCATGCAGATGTCGCCATTGTCGGCGGTGGCTACACAGGCCTTTGGACCGCGATCATGATTAAGCAGCAATCGCCGGAAAAACAGGTAGTTGTGATTGAAAAAGGCTTGTGTGGCAGTGGTGCATCCGGCGCAAATGGCGGTTGTATGCTGACTTGGTCGACAAAATTTCCGACCTTGAAACGCTTATTCGGTGAAGAAAACGCCGCTTGGTTGGTAAAAGAGTCGGAGCAAGCAGTGCTAGAGATCGACGGTTTTTGTAAGCAGCACAAGATCGATGCGCAATTATCGTTGAAAGGGGTTTATTACACCGCAACCAACCAAGCTCAGATGGGAGGAATGCAGCCTGTTGTGGATGAGCTAAAGCGTTTGGATGTGAACAGTTGGCGTCGTTGCCAATTTGAGGAGTTGCGTGCTAGTACGGGATCGCCGCGCAATGTGGAGGGCTTTCATTCTCCAGTCGCAGCCAGTGTTCAACCCGCCTTATTAGCGAGAGGATTAAGACGTGTTGCAATCGAATTGGGGGTTGAGGTCTATGAGAATACGCCAATGACCCGTTTAGATTATGGGCAACCAGCCACTGTTTCTACGCCTAAAGGGAGTATTCAGGCTAAGCAAGTCGTGCTGGCATTAAATGCTTGGATGGTTGAGCAATTTAAGCAATTCAAAAATAGTATTGTCGTTGTCTCTTCCGATATGGTGATCACTAAACCGCTTGGCGACGCGCTATCTCAATCTGGTTGGCAGGCTGGCTCTAGCGTTTTAGATTCTCGCATTTTTGTGCACTATTACCGAGATACGCCAGATGGCCGTTTGATATTAGGGAAAGGTGGTAATCAGTTCTCTTTCAACAACCGCGTTGATGCGATGTTCAACAAGCCAACGAGCTATCAAGATCTACTGCGTAAGTCGTTCGATAAGTTGTTTCCGCGCTTGAAAGGGGCTGAATTCGCTTATTCATGGACAGGCGGGTCGGATCGTTCCGCTACCGGTTTTCCATTCTTCGGTGAGCTAGATAACCAAAGCAATATCTTTTATGGCTTTGGTTATTCGGGTAACGGGGTTGCGCAGACGCGAATGGGCGGAAAGATATTATCTTCATTGGTATTAGGGCTAGAAAACGAATGGACGAAAAGCGGTTTAGCCAAAGGGCCTCTAGGGCTCTTCCCACCAGAGCCATTTCGTTGGACGGGCGCAATGATGGTGCGCAACGCGGTTCGTCGCAAAGAGGATGCAGAAGATAACGATAAAACACCATTTATCTGGGATAAGTGGCTAGCCAAACTCGCGGGGCCAGCAGGCAAAGCGGATAAGCTCGACTAAACTGAATATTTTGATCGCAAACAGATGGGGAAGAGGTGAAAGTGTTAGAGACACCTCTTGCCTTTGTGTTAGCCTCAGTCTTTCAAGCTCAGATGCAAAAGGTGAGTAATAAAATGAAAGTATTCAGCAATTTTGACAGCGGCAGCATTCACGTAGTGAAAGCGGACGACAAAAACGACATTCAACTCAAAATTCCTAACGACAACATGTCGGAATTCTACCAGTGGTTCCACTTCCGTCTAGAGACAGAAGCCGAGCAATCACACACCATCAAACTTCTCGACCTTGCGAAATCGGCTTACCCGGAAGGTTGGCAAGGTTACGACGTAGTTGCGTCTTACGATCGTGAAGAATGGTTCCGTGTTCCGGCTGAGTTCGATGGTGACACGCTGACTTTCACTGTTATCCCTGAGCGCAGCTCAATTTACTTCGCGTACTTTGCACCTTACACGTACGACCGTCACCTAGACCTGTTACACATGGCACAAAGCGCGCACCATTGCCAACTAGAGACGCTTGGTCATACGCTAGATGGCAATGACATGAGCTTGCTGACGTTTGGTGAGCCAGAAGAAGGTAAAAAGAAAATCTGGATGATTGCGCGCCAACACCCGGGTGAGACGATGGCGGAATGGTTTATGGAAGGCATGATCCAACGTCTGCTCGATGAGAACGACACGGTTGCGCGTGCATTGCTTGAAAAAGCAGTACTTTACGTAGTACCAAACATGAACCCAGATGGCGGTGTGCGTGGTCACCTACGTACTAACGCGGTTGGCGTAAACCTAAACCGTGAATGGCAAACGCCATCAATGGAAAAGAGCCCAGAAGTCTTCTTGGTTCGTGAGCGCATGCTAGAAACTGGCGTGGATATGTTCCTAGATATTCATGGTGATGAAGCTATCCCTTACAACTTTGTGGCGGGCTCTGAAGGTATTCCTTCTTATGATGAAAGCATGGCTGAGTTGGAAAACGCGTTTAAACAGGCACTTCTGACGATTACACCAGAGTTCCAAGACGAGATCGGCTACGACAAAGATGAGCCGGGTAAAGCGAATCTAACCGTTGGCTCTAATTGGGTGGCGGAGCAGTTCAAGTGTTTGTCTTACACAATCGAGATGCCATTCAAAGATAATAACAACCATCCAGATCCACTTTACGGTTGGTCACCAGAACGTAGCGTGTTGTTTGGACAAGATGTTTTGGCTGCAACATTGGCGGTTTCGGACAAGATTTAAGCCATTTAGTTCACAGCTCGCACTTCGCGAGCTGTGTTCTTTGTAGGTTTTTTCCTTGCCTTATGTGTGGATTGTGTCAATTTTTTCGTCACCTAAAACAAAAATCCTTCAGTTTCTGGTGCTTACGTGGTCATTGATTAGAAAAACTAATCGTTACGACAATAAATCTAATTTATGATAAAGAGAGTTGTTCTGTTAAAGTCACTTTTGAGATTTACGTCACAAAAGTTATCTAATCTCAACCATTTACAAATCATATGTATCCGGTCTGTATGTAGGCACTGCAACTAAAAGTTTCTTTTAGCTGCTATGTGTATGCAAATTAAGTTGGATAATCCTTGCTTCGGAATTTAGTGCTTTAAGAGATTGACTCAATTTGTTCATGCGCTGGTAAAGCAGTGTGCTCAAAATTTGAAAATCTTCGGATGAGCATCTTAATCAATGGTTTAATGGATAATCTCAAGTTAAGACATCGTTAAGGTGAATTAGTTCAGATTGTTGACGTAATTTGTAATCACTTGAAACAGTGTAGGTACTGACTGTCGTGATGACCGCTTTAAGGTGGTAAGAGAGTAGTCGGGTCACCTTCGCATTAAAGGTAAAAATAATGAAAAAAATCGCTCTTGTAGTGGCTACCGTTCTAGCTGGTGGCGTAATGTCGAATGTTGCTTTTGCTGACACTTACATCGGCGGTAAGCTAGGTTACAACGCTCTTAACGACGCATGTCACCTAGATGCGCCATGTGATGACGATAGCTTTGCTGCTGGCATGCACATCGGTTACAACTTCAACGAATACGTAGCTGCTGAATACGGCGTAGATTACCTAGGTAACTTCACTGCTAACTTCAACAAAGCTGGCCTAAACACAGTTGATGGTGACCTATGGGCACTAACTCTTGCTCCTAAGTTCAACCTACCACTAAATGATTCTTGGAACCTATTCGCTAAAGTAGGTGCTGCATACATGATGGCTGGTGACGAGAAAGATTTCGTACCAACTGGCTCTCTAGGTGCTGAATACCAAATCAACTACAACTGGAGCCTACGCGCTGAGTACCAACGTTACCAAGACATGTCTGATGACATCATCGACGACATGGATGCTGACTTCTTCGGTATCGGCTTCAACTACAAGTTCGGTTCTGAGCCAGTAGTTCAAGAAGAAGTAGTTGAAACTCGTCCAGCGACTCGCATCGTTGACCACGAGTACCCAGCTCAATCTACAACAGTACAATTCGGCCTAGAAAGCGCTGAACTACGAGATGCTTCTGCGTTCAACGGTACTGTTGAGCTAATGAACACTTACCCACAAGCTCAAGTTGAAATCAACGGCTACAGTGACACAACTGGTTCTGAAGCTTACAACCAACAGCTAACAGAGAAGCGTGCACAAGCAGTTGCTGAGCACTTCCAAGCTGAAGGTATCGCTGCAGACCGTATGACTGTTAAAGGTATGGGTGAAGCTAACCCAGTAGCTAGCAACGAAACTCGCGAAGGTCGTGAAGAGAACCGTCGTGTAGAAGTTGTTGTTCCAGCTTTCCAATACCAAACTGAAGAAGCTGCTCAATAATTCATTATTGAATCTGTGACTTTGAAAGCCAGCGTTTGACGCTGGCTTTTTTGTTTCCCTTCATTAATTTGTCACAGCTCCGTCATAGTATCTTCTACTAGTTTGTCTGGAGCTTGATATGCAAAACCTACCGCCATTAAATTCTCTGAAAGCGTTTGAAGCGACCGCTCGATTGCAAAGCTTCACCAAGGCGGCAGAGGAGCTCAATGTCACTCGTGCGGCAGTGAGTCAGCAAGTTAAATCCCTCGAAGTGTATTTGGATGCTACCTTATTTGAACGTAATGGCGCCCAGCTCAATCTGACTCAAGCTGCTCATGGATATTTACCTGTGGTAAGTCATGTTTTCCAAAGCTTATCTGCGGCAACTCAGCACCTGTTCTCTAGACAACAACAAGCACAACTGACGTTACATGTGGCACACAGCTTCTGTTCTCAATGGCTCATGCCGCGCTTGGCAGACTTTAACCGTCAACATCCTAAAATCAGCTTCAAAGTCTCTACTACGGCTAACGCGATGCCAAGTAACAGTGATATTGCGGATGTGGAGATCATCAATGGTTATGGAGAGTGGCAAAGCCAACAAGCGATTCAACTGACGCGAGAAAACTGGATCGTTGTGGCAAGCCCAGGCTTTTTGCATCTCAATCCTGTCCGTGATTTGGCCGATTTGATTCGCTTACCAAAGCTCGCGACGGGTGGCTATCAGGAAACTTGGCAATGTTGGCTGGAACAGCAAGGATATCAAGGCACAAGCATAAAACTAACGGGGGAATTCGAGCACTCTTTACTCGCCATTGAAGCTGCTGTGAATCAGCTTGGCGTGTTGTTGGTGCGTGATTTGCTCGTTGAAGATCACTTGCAGCAAGGCACATTAGTGAAAGTCGGTGAGTGGTCGATGCCAAGTCGAGGAGCTCATCACATGATCATTCGAGATGAAGAAAAGCCTCATGTGAAAGCTTTTGTTGATTGGGTTATGCAAAGTTTATAAGCGCAATTTTAGGGCTCAATCACAAGACAAATAATGACTGCGATTAAGCTAACAATCTGAAACATTATCAGCCTTCATGAGTAGAATTCGAGTGCTAAGATGATCGAGTACGTTTCATGTCGTCATCACTCACGGAGCTCGCGCTCTAGCTATCAAGGAGCTGTTATGGAAGCGTTAGAAGGGGGCGGGGAGAATGCCATTTATCGCAAGGGGGATCGAGTCAGTCGACCTGCCAGTCATTGGACAATGACAGTTCATCAATTACTCCAACACCTACATAGTCATGGCTTTACGGCATGCCCAAAGGCGATTGCAATTGAGGGTGGAAAAGAGCTACTGACTTTCGTGGAAGGAGAAACCTACAATTATCCGCTCGAAGGTGAAATTGCCTCACTGACCGCATTGAAATCTGCAGCAAAGTTGCTTCGTCGTTTTCATGATGCATCAGAAAGTTTCCTCAAGAAAAATACACAAGATGTGCATCATTGGATGCTACCCGCCCGCTCGCCGCAAGAGGTGATCTGTCATGGTGATTTCATGCCTTATAACGTGGCGTTAGAAGACGATGTTGTAGTGGGGGTATTTGATTTTGATACGGCGCACCCAGCCCCACGTATCTGGGATATTGCTTTTTCGATTTACGGTTGGGTACCCTTCAAAACCGATAAAAATGACAAAATGGGTACACTGGAAGAGCAAATTCGTCGAGCGAAGATCTTTTGCGATGCCTATGGTTGCAGCCGATTAGAGCGTGAAGAATTAGTGGAAATGATGACATTACGTTTGACGGCTTTAGTTGATCACATGCGCGCAATGGCCGCCAGCGGTGATGCTCAGTTCCAAGCTAATTTGGAAGAAGGTCATCACCGAGCGTATTTGCAGGATATTGAATACATCAACAAACACCAACAAGCCATCACACTTGGTGTGCTCGGTGAAATCAAGTTCTAATCTTGTCTGGAATATTGGTTGATGATCGATTGAATTACGTTAAAAAGCCACTTGGTTTTAGGGGAATATTGTTGTGAGCGACGACAACTCATCACAAAACTTACGCCAAGTTCGAGTCCATTTGGTAGATCAATACTTCGACAACATTCGGGAACATGACCGCTCATGGTGATACCGAAGTGATCAGTTTTCATGATGATATTGTGGATCATTGCAGGGTGCTCTACCTCGATTTTGGGCTGCACATCAAAGCCTATGTTCTTCAGACGATCCAATAATGGGTATTTGTGATCGTTCCAGCCAGGTGTTTTAAATAGCACAAATGGGTAATTTTCTAGGGACTGGAAGTCTTGAGCTGGATGACCTTCTCTAACGAAGAATACTGCTTTGCCCTTGCCTAACTCTTGCTGAGCAATAGACTGGGGAAGGTCTTCATCGAAGTAATGAATCGCAACTGCGTTCTCTCCATCTATGATGCGGTTCTTTGTATCTGCTCCCCATCTTAAAAATTTATAGCTCGCATTTTTAGCGTGCTCGAGTAGTTTGAGATAGAGCTTATCACCGTATCGGTCCCAAAAGAGTGTATTTGAGAAGACGATAATTTCTCCGGTGTAAAGGTCTGGTGAAAATTCTTGGGGCTGAATTGCATCGAGACTCGTTAATATCTGCTCGAAGTGCAGCATATTGGCTTCAACAAAGGAGGTCGGCTCAAAACCATTTTTGGTTTGAATGAAAAGGGGGTCATCCAGTTTCACTTTCATTTTGGTGAGATTTTTACTGATGGCGCCAGATGTTTTTCCTAGGGATTCTGCCACTAAACGCACGTTACGTAACTCATACATACGCTTTAACACCAAGACGTTTTGCATATCCAGATTGATTGTCATTTTTCTACTCCAGCCAATGTTGCTATGGCATCATAACTCCGCCTCTCGCAATAAAAGACAGGTGATAGTCAATTCTAAGTTTCTGGTAAAAAGCGCTTTTTAATGAGAATTTCCATTTGGTAAATCTGGGTTTTCCTCGTGCTACAAAACGTACGTTGCTAAAGTCTCTCCATCGAAATGATGTAATTAGATATCGAGGTGGAGTATGAAAAAACTAATCGCACTAGGCTTAATGGTTTGTTGTGTAAATGTGGCATTCGCTAGTGATGGATCCTTTACAGGGGCAATTGATATGACAATGAGTCAAGAAAACCGAATTGAAGTTAGACGTGTGGGTTCTGAATTAGCACTTCAGGGCCGAAATGAAAATACTAACGGTGGTGTGGTCATTCAAACCGACGCCTCTAATCAACCGATTCAATTACGTGGCCGCCGCGATTAAACGACAAAACATAGAATCAAGCTCAGCCTCAATGCCGCGTCTAACGCGGCATTGTTGTTTCTACCGAATAAAAATTTTTTGATAGCTTTTGTTTCTCGAGAACTAATAAATAATTGCTGAAATATTATTTACCATTTTTATAAACCTAAATGATATTGATTATCATTTAGGTTTGGGTATGATTCTATTATCAATAGAGAGGAATACCGCCATGAGTAATGTATCGATAAATTATGCATCCATACAGTTAGAGGACGCGGCAGAATCAAATGTTCCGGCTTTTATCAAAGTCAAACGTAAATTAATGATGTTTGGTCCTGCATTTATTGCGGCGATTGGCTACATCGATCCAGGCAATTTTGCGACGAATATTGAATCGGGATCTTCATTTGGTTACCAGCTACTTTGGGTAGTGTTATGGGCGAACCTAATGGCGATGTTGATTCAGTATTTATCCGCCAAGCTAGGTATTGTCACAGGCAAAAATCTCGCAGAGCATCTACGTGACCACCTACCGAATAAGTGGGCAGTAGGCTTCTACTGGATCCAAGCGGAAATCATTGCGATAGCGACAGATCTTGCTGAGTTTATCGGTGCGGCCGTGGGCTTTCAGTTGGTGTTTGGCATCAGCTTGATGGGAGGAGCGATGATCACTGCAGTTGCTACTGTGATGATTCTGATGCTTAACCAGAAAGGTCAAAAACCACTAGAGGTGGTGATTGGTTCACTTTTGATGTTGGTGGCGGTTATCTACATTGCTGAACTATTTTTTGCGCACCCTGCGGGCGGTGAAATGGTCAAAGGTCTGCTAACTCCAACTTTTACTGATTCGCATCAAATCTACCTGGCTGCCGGTATTCTTGGCGCAACAGTGATGCCTCATGTGATTTATCTTCATTCAGCATTGTTCAAAAACAGTTACGGTGAAAGCACAAAAACTCGCCTTCGTACCACTCGCTTTGATGTGTTGATTGCGATGGTGATTGCAGGCTTTGTGAATATCGCAATTGTGGCGATGGCAGCTGCCGTGTTCCATTACTCAGGCAACCAACATGTGGCGGAAATTGAAACAGCATATATGACGCTAACGCCATTGGTAGGTAAAGCTGCTTCTGTGTTGTTTGGTGTCTCGTTGATTGCTTCAGGCTTGTCTTCTACCGTTGTTGGTACAATGGCAGGTCAGGTGGTGATGCAAGGCTTTGTACGCTTCTCTATCCCAATGTGGGTACGCCGCTTTATTACTATGGCACCTTCGTTTGTGGTGATTGGTTTGGGCATGAACACTACCGATATCTTGGTGATGAGCCAAGTGGTGTTGAGCTTTGGTATTGCGCTGGCGATTATCCCATTGCTTATCTTTACCAACAGCGAACGCTTGATGGGTGAATTCAAAAACAACAAATGGGTGTCTTATGCCGGTGTGGTGATTGTTTCTTTGGTATTGGCATTAAACGCTTACTTAATGGTAACGCTTACAGCGTAGCAATGGCGCTTTGATAGCAAACTCTGTCGATAAAAAACGGAAGCTACTGAGCTTCCGTTTTTGTGTTTAGGTGAAATGGGTAATTAGTTTTGCTCAACCACTTCCAATTCAGCTTCACTTTGTTTTGCCGCTTCAAGCATCTTACGAATGATGAATGATGCGCCCAAGGCAATCGCAACCATCACAACCGCTAGGATAGTCAGCAGTTGGAAGTATTCGCCGTAAACGTGTTGTACGATCTCTTGGGTGATCTCTTGACCTTTTTCTAGTGCGATAGAAGTCGAGAACGCGGCACCAACGATACCACTTAGCGCGATAGCTACTGAGAACAAGCTTACAGAGAAGTTCTCAATGTGCTTAGGTGCAACCGATAGGATGAATGCTACTACCATTGAACCTACGATAACTTCTGCGATCGCTTGGAAGAAGTGAATCGCTAGGAAGATCTCAGGCATGATAATGACGTCTTCGCCAACGGTCGTTACCGCGAAGGTTAGGATGCCGAATGCGATAGCGGTTAGCACGAATGCCAATGCAATCTTAGTTGCTGTTGATAGGTGAATGTCACGTTTTTCTAGCATGCCAAAGAAGCCAGCAACGATAGGGCCACCAACCATACACCATAGCGGGTTCATCGCCATTGCAGCTTCAGGCTCTAGTGGAATGAAGCCAAACAGAGAACCTTTTAGTGTGTTGATCGCTACCATGTTCATTGAAGTCATCATCTGACCGTAATATACGAAGAAACAAGTGGTTAGGAAGGTAACGATAAGTATAGTACCCATCCTCAATGATTCCGCTTTGCTGGCTTTAAACATCAAATAAATAAAGTAAAGAATCGCTACACCACCGATGGCATAAACGATGTTTTGACCGATATCCATGTTAGAGAACATGAAGAATACCAGTGCAATCATCGCTGCTGAGATGATCGCGAAGAAAATCCAGTTCTTCATGCTAACGCTTTGACGATCCAGATCAGAAGCAACGCCAACCAACCCTTTGCGGAACACAAGTAGCATCACCAATGCTGCGCCAGCCATCACTGCTGAAATAGTGAAACCACCATTAAAGCCGATGATCAGCACAATCATTGGGAACAAGTATTGACCTAGGAAAGCGCCCACGTTGTTCACTGAGTAGTTGATTGGATAACCTTTCTCGAAATCTTCTTGAGACTTAAAGGTACGTTTGTACAGGCTAGGGTAAGAAGGTGACATTAAACCACGGCCGTAACTTGCTAGTGCGATACCACACATAGAAAGCGGTACGTTGGTTGCCGAAGCCCCAAGAACAAGCAGTACGTAACCAGATGCGAATGCTAGGAAGGCAATCGATAGAGAACGGTAAGCACCTAAAAATTTATCAGCGATAAAGCCGCCAGCAATCGCAAATAGGGGGCCAATCGCCGAAAAGGCACCCACGATCATCATGGTATCAGCTTCGTTGTAATTCAGATCCTCTAAGAAAAAACGCGTTAGACTGACCAACACACCATAAAATGATAAGCCAAACATCATTTGGCAGAACATCATAGATTTATTTAGTTTATTCCACATAATTAAATACTCACTATTGCGAGAAAGGTAGTTATTATTTCTGTTAAATGTTACTTAAACGGTATGTTACATATTGAAACAATTGTCGCATAAAACGAATTTAATGCACCAAAATTTCTAATGCGAAACGTTTGCCTTACTAATATGTTGTTCTAGATCAAATCGAAATTACGTGAATAAATGACCAGAAAGTAACAATTTATAAGATGATTGTTCTAAGGCGGTTTTAAGGTTTTGAAATGTCGCTGAAATAATATGCAATAGAGAGTGGGGCAGGAGATGATGTAATTTGGGCGAAAGAAAGAAGACGTTGGCGGAACTTTGTCCGCCAACAATGAGAATTATTAATTAGCGATAGCTGATGTAAAGTGTGCTATTCGCATGGTGGTGCCATATGAATAACTGCCAGACCACCAAGTGATGTTTCACGGTATTTTTTATTCATGTCTTTACCAGTCTGGTACATGGTTTCGATAACTTTATCTAATGAAATAAGACATTTACTGGTGCGCTTCAGTGCCATGCGTGATGCGTTGATGGCCTTCATCGCGCCCATCGCATTTCGTTCGATACACGGAACTTGAACCAAACCGCCAATTGGGTCGCAGGTCATGCCTAGTGAGTGCTCCATGGCGATCTCTGCGGCAATACAGATTTGTTCATTACTGCCACCGCGCAGTGCGGTTAAGCCTGCTGCTGCCATCGAAGACGAAACACCGACTTCACCCTGGCAACCTACCTCAGCACCGGAAATAGAAGCGTTGGTTTTGTATAAAATACCAATCGCCCCCGCGACTGCTAAGAAGTCCTTCAACTGTTTGTTGTCCAGCTCTTTGATGAAGCGGTGGTAGTACATCAGTACCGCAGGGATAACGCCGGCCGCGCCGTTTGTTGGGGATGTAACCACTTGACCACCGGCGGCGTTCTCTTCACTCACCGCGAAAGCAAATAGGTTAATCCAATCCATGATCTCCATTGGATCGTTTTCTACGGCCGCATTCGCTTCGAGCTTTTTAAGTAGGTTTGGTGCACGGCGTGTCACATTCAACCCGCCTTCAAGAATACCTTCGGTATCGAAGCCACGCTGCATACACAGCGACATCACTTTCCAGATCTGTTCGGCTTTTTGTTCGATCTCTTCCTGCTCACGAAACGCGTGTTCGTTTTGCAGAATCATTCCGCCTAAGCTCAAGCCGTTTTGTTCTGCTTTCTCTAGCATTTCATCGGCTGATTTGAACGGGTAACACACTTGCACTTCCGCTTCGCTGCTGCCGTTTTCCAGTTCGGCAGCGGTTGCAATAAAGCCACCGCCAATGGAGTAGTAAGTCTCAAACGCGACTTGATCGCCAGCAGCATCAAAAGCCGTAATGGTCATGCCATTTTCATGCAATGGGAGGTTGTCGCTGTGGAAGACGATATCGTGATCATAACTAAACACGATTTCATGAACACCTGCGACCGAGAGTGTGCCATGTTCAATAGTATGTTGCAGTGCACTCTTGGCACTGGTCATCTTGATGGTATCGGGTTTGTTGCCCATCAAGCCAAGTACGGTAGCACGGTCAGTGTGGTGACCTTTGCCTGTCAGCGATAAAGAACCATAAAGGTCAACTTGCACCTTGTGCACTTTCGCCATAGAGTCGCTAAGTAGTTGAGTGAAATGGTAACCTGCGAGCATTGGGCCATTGGTGTGGGAACTGGATGGACCGACACCGACTTTAAAAATATCGAAAATCGACAGCATAATTGACTTCCTTTCTCTACGGACCTTTATTCAGGTCTCTAGAATGACATTGTTAATTAGATGTTAATGCCTGAGAGGGTATTGGCAAAGCAAAATTTTGTATACAAATTGTTCTCTAAAGTATGAGTAATTGAGATCTCGGTAATGAAGTTAAACAAAGTAGTGATCATTCTGGGCAAACGCTTGGTGCACGATAAGCTAAGCGTTGAGGGCCGCTCCCGTGTTGAAGCATTGTCTAATGTTTTAAACGAGCTGTGCTTTGATACTACTGCATTGGTGTTCTGTGGTGGGATAACTCAAAGTCAGACAGTCTCTGAAGCGGATGCAATGTACGGTTACTTTCGTCATCTGATGGAGGTAAAAGGCGTCGACTTTCCAGAGCAGCAAGTGATCATCGAGAACCGTTCACTTAATACGGTGCAGAACATGCAGAATGCCGCCGCAGAACTATTACAGAGTGGCCTTTGTCAAACAGGCCAAACCATTGAAGTCACACTGCTTTCCAATGACTACCACTTGGAACGGATTATTGAGATTCAAACGCTGATGGATGAACAAGGCCTATTGAGAGTGTTGAAATCGCGCTGCGAGGAAATGGGGGTTCACCTCAATATTCCCCTCAAAGTGTCTAAACACATTAGTGTGCCTTACCCTCATACAGGCGTGTTAGCTGAGGCGTTTCTGCTGTTTGATGAGCTTACGACCTACCGAGTGTATCTAGAAGGCGTAAAGCGTGACGTATTTAAGCGTGATTTGGCTGAGGTACGAGCAAAGCCATTAGCAATCGCTCGTCGATCCATAGAGAGGCTGCAAGTGTTGCAGTTAGGACAAGATGTTCAAAGGCAAATTGCAGATATGAAAAAGGCCATCGAAATGACAGCCTTTGATGATTCGGTTTGTGCCGCAGAGCAAGCGCTAGCGGTATTCCATCCGATTCTTACGTCGCTGAACCTGCGACTTGATCCTGAGGCAAATACCTAGGCCAACGAGCGTAACTTATTGACGTTTTAGCTCGCGGCGTGTGCGTACTGCACTGAGCGCGATTAAGCTGTAACAAAGTAGCTCAATACCTTCTTCTGAGATGTTTTTCACATCGCGTACGTAGTGCTCACCCATTACGTGCTGCCAGAAGCTGCCCATTCCGTATAGACGAGAAAACACCAACAATAAGATCACCGAGCCGATAAGCAGCTTCATGTATGGCGATTGTAAGATGATTGCCATTTCATTTACGGTACCTTTACCGCCTCGGTAAGCTTTCGCACAAGCCAGCGCTGTTATCGCAAGAGCAGGGAATACCCAAGAGCCATGGTGAATCATGTCGAACCAGTAATCCATCTCACGGATCATCAATACAGCGAAGAAGCCTGAGATCAGAATGGCAGCATGGGATACATGGCTTTCTTGTCTAGAGACGCGGAAGAAAGACCAAGACGCAACGGCCAGCATGATCAATTGCAATGTTTCAGTGACGGACGTTTCACCCAAGGTTGAGCCTAGTAAAACGTAATCCACGCGGATACTTAAGTTCACTAGAATACTAATTGCAACGATGGTCAACGCACTCAACATCGATTTGTAGATGATGCGTTTTGACTCTTCAGTCACTTTTGAGTTTTCAGCAACAAGGTTGGATTGTGCCGATTCGGCTTGTTTGACAGTATCTGTTTTCATCCTGACCACCCGCTCCAATAAAAATGTGGAAAAAACGTGAAATTTCGTGATGTGCGCGAGGAATTTTATTGACCGGTTGGAAAGTAATGTCAGGGGAACGTCAGGAATAAAACGCCGTTCGATATCGTGTCGCTATGCGGTAAGGCCGATGGATAAAGGGGTAAGTATCAGAAAGTAGGGAAATTTACGGTAAACAAAAAGGAGCTTAAAGCCCCTTTATTGATAATAATGTAACCTTAGATTGCGCAAATGTTAACGGTGTTTACGATTCGCCATCTTCTTTATGATTGTTGCGGTAGTATTCCCATTGCTCAAAACGCTCGTTTTCAGACAATTGGCAGTACGTTACACGCTCGCCATTTTCTGTAACAGTATCTAGCTCGCCGCCTTGTTGCACGCAGTATACCGCTGCTGGGTTTGCTGCTGCCGTGTATTCATTTGAGCGAGTTGCACCTTCATAAGTTGAACAACCTGCCAACACCATCGCTGCTGCCACTGCCGTTACTAAAGTTGTCTTTTTCATTCTTGATCTCCGCATGGGATTAACGAGTAGTGTATTGATTATAGGAGAGTTTCAGAAAAATATTGTCTTATGTTTGTTAAAAGCACGAAGCTTGTAAGGGACTTATGTGCAATCTTAGAATTCGCTCACTGTTCAGTGAAAGTTGTTTCAATAGACCTCAAATTGAAACTTGGGAATGCGCATGAATTTCGGTAGTATGCGCGCAAAACATTCACAGCGGAATTTACGATGAGACATTTGAAAACTACTACGCACCCAGACATCGAGCATCTCGATGACAAAATCATCTTCCAACGCAATGCGGCGCGCGCCATTGTATTAGACGGTGAAGATGTCCTGCTTCTTTACACAGAGCGTTATCACGATTACACGCTGCCTGGCGGTGGCATCGATGACGGTGAGGATGTGATTGCAGGTTTGGTACGTGAGCTGGAAGAAGAGACCGGTGCGAAGAACATTCACAGCATCAAGCCTTTCGGTATCTTCGAAGAATTTCGTCCATGGTACAAAGACGGTGCGGATGTGATGCACATGACGTCATACTGCTACACGTGCAAGATTGACCGTGAATTGGGGGAAACGTCTTATGAAGATTACGAAGTGAAAAATGGCATGCGTCCAGTTTGGATGAATGTACACGACGCGATCGCGCACAATGAAAAGACGATGGCAGAAAGCCCGAAGAAAGGCATGAGCATCGAACGTGAAACCTTCTTGCTCCAGTTGATCTCGAAAGAGCTTCTATAGTTCACGCTTATTCGGCGACAGTACTCTTCACTCTTCTTAAATTTCCGGTCTTCGTTTACGAAACGGCTTTCTAACGTTTCAATTTGTAAACATCAGCCAATAAAAAAGTCCGAGCTCCCCCCCGGAACCCGGACTTATTCCAGACGCGCAAGCGAAGCGTCATCTCGATATTCTGTTTTTTTGTATCAATCTGTGAAAACAATAGCTGTTTTATATTTGTTGTGTAAATGATTAATAGGTCTAACTATTGGTTTTCACTTTGTTTGCACGCGTAATGTGATGGATATCTAGGCAATGTACAAGTGCAAGTTGGTAAATTATCAGCAAACCACTGCTCTTTCTTATTTTTGAGATACATTACCGTAACTTTTATGCACGCGTTTGCATCGAGATCACGAGTTTGTAAATTGGCGGAATAGGATCTTGTATTTTTACGTGCTTCTGACATTGGTAGCTTTTAGTGAGAATGTTCACAATTCCACGAGTGGGGGTAATCGACTAAGGTCTATAAGCGGTTCGGTGTAGGTCGAGGAATGATTCGCAAACAAAAGTAGCGGCTGGAAAGAATCGGTGCGCAGTTTCTGAATACTGACCAAACGTTCCAGTGCGTAAAAGCGATTGACGTATTGCTGAGTCTCTTTCGGCAATGTGAGTGCTTTGAAATCTCGACTGCCAGCCTTTTTTATCGCTCTAGCGACACGGCCTTCGCCTGCGTTATAAGCTGCAAGGGTTAGCGCGATATCTTGATCAAATTTGTTATACAAAAACGCCAAATACGCCAATGCGGCTTTCGTGCTGGCTTTGGTATCAAAACGCTCATCCTGACTATTCGTTACTTGCAAACCAAAGCGTTTTGCCGTGGCAGGGATTAACTGCCAGAGGCCCGCAGCATTGGCGTGCGAGACGGCTTTGGGGTTGTAGGAAGATTCCAGCATCGGCACCAGCACAAAGTTTGCGGGCAGAGATTTTTGCTTAAGCTGCTTAAAAATATGATCGAGTAGCGGGCTAACGGAATCGAGACGTTGGTTAATTTGTGTTTGGTAAGGAGCAAGTACTTGGAATTGTTGCTCGATGGTTTTGTTGTGCGGCTTGGCCAAAGTCAATGGAGACAAGAAGGTCCAGCAAAAAACAAAAAAGCCTACAGTCATCGACCGGGATGGCGGAAGACTCTGTAGGCAAAGCGAGAATCGTTGTTTAGAACGAACGCTCTTCATAAGTGTGTTGCACAGGTTGTTTGAGTTGACTGACTAACTCTTGGAACGCTGCAGAGCTTTGGCCATTGCTCTGATTGTCCTGTTGGCATTGTTTCACCAAGGATCCCAACAGCGTCCATTGTGTTCTCGCTTGCGTACCAATCTTGGCGGGCAAGGCATTGAAAATACGATTCACACCACTCTCATTACAAGGCAATCCGAGTTTGCGCATTAGCTGGCTTCTTTCACTTGCAGAACGGCCAAGCTGATTCAAAATTGGCATTTGTTTTTGAATATTCTCGTTTAGCGCCTCACCATCGAACTTCAAATACAGTGCTTTTTGTTGTTGAATCAACCCCGATAGTTGCTGGTAGAGTTTGACGTCTTCAGCGATAGAGCGAACAAACTTCTGAATGTGCTGCGATGCCGTCGTTGCCATGCATGACTCCTAGTGCGTTGCGTTACTCGTGACCAGTGTGAAATTGCATTACTGCTTTGGATAATGCTTGGGTATCTAGATTCAGTTCACCACGAGCTAACGAATTACGAATTTGTTCAACCTTCACCATGTCTACGTCTGGTAAGGATTTCATTTCAGCTTGAGCGCGATCGATCGCTACTGTATTCGCTTGGAATGTAGGCTCGTTAATCTTGCTCTGTGCGACGGTGTCGACTGGCTTTTTGCTCGCCTGCTGGAATTTAGTTTGTGGGACATGACCGCCCGCGACCTTGTCGATTTTCATGCTGTTGTCCTCAATCATCATGTTCTAAATCGAATAGGCGACTAGGGTGTGATGAACATTAAATATTTATTTTTGTACTCGAAGTTCGCCTACGCTGACGAGCATCTAAATCGAAAAATGATAACCTGAGTCCAAAATCAAAATTGGGTATGCACCTGATTGAGCCCCGTTACGACAGCGCGTATCACCTTGCCAGAACTGGTGTTTTCTACCTCAATTTGCTGACCTTTCTTGCCTTGTTCTAAGGCGACTCCCTTGGTGCTGGCACTAAACCCATCCTTGCTGGCGATGATGATCACTTCGTTGCCTTTCTCGATCAGTGGTGGAGAGCTTAAGTTGGTTGGGTCAATGATTTGACCTGCTCGAATTCGGCGAGTGGTCTCAAGCCCAATGGCTTGGTTTGCTTTTGTGAAGAAATCGTCTTGGCGTGAAATTGTGCGCGTCTCAGTTTTTAAGTTCGAGGCTGAGATGGATTCATTACGTCCAATCGTACTGGTGGCAACGAGAACGGGAAGTGTCACCGTCGATTTAATGGTCACGTTAATTCTCCATGGAGAGCTAACGTCTTCGCAACTGACCGCACGTTTTAAATTACCAACAGGTAACGGCCGATTATCGCGTCCTGCGATTGCCAAAGGTGTGTCACAAACAGGCAGGTGATTGGCAGAGCCTGGCACCCATATTTGATAGTCGAGTTGGTAAGCACTCCATTGGCGAGAGTGTGCCAATTGCGCCACCTCTTGCTCAAATTGCTCGCCGACGATGGCTTTTAACTCGTCTGCGGTGAGGTTTTTCTCAGTAGCTAAAACACTGAGTGAGCTTGCACTCAAAACCAAACCACAAAGCAGCATGATTGAGGGAAATTGACCTTTCCCCTTGGTTTGAATGGTTTCCGTAAACCGGAAGCGAGGCTTCCTTCCTTGTTTGTAATTCATTGATATATATAACTAAATTTTATGGCATGCATCTTGTTTTGTTATTCGGTGTATTCGAGCCGATTTTAAGGAAAGATGCATGGCGATCACATTCGAAAATGCGTTAGGTGTACATCCAGAGGCACTCAATTTTCGCGTTCAGCGTACCAAAGTCCTCGCCAGTAACCTAGCAAATGTTGATACCCCAGGGTACTTGGCAAAGGACCTAAGTTTCACCACCGTGATGAATCAAATGTCAGCGGGCAGTGTGAACAAACCGGTGCCGAAGTTTCAGGTTGAGGCGCAATATTCGGTGCCTTACCAAAACAGCAAAGACGGCAACACTGTGGAACTGGGCGTTGAACAAGCCAAGTTCACGCAAAACAACATGGACTTTCAAACCAGCCTGACGTTTCTTAACATGAAATTCAGTGGCTTGGCGAAAGTGATTGAGGGACGTTAAACATGTCATTTACTGATATCTATTCGATCACTGGCTCGGCGATGACGGCGCAAACCGTTCGTCTGAACACGGTAGCCAGTAACCTTGCCAACGCCGACGCGGTGTCTGCCAATCCGGATGATGCCTACAAAGCACTGAAACCTGTGTTTGCCACTGTGTATCAGAAAACGCAGATGGCGACGGAAAACGGTGTTTATCCGAATGCGGAAGTGCGCATTGTAGATGTGGTGCAGAACGCGGGCCAGGCAGAAAAGCGCTTCGAACCTAACAACCCGTTAGCGAACGACGAAGGCTACGTGTACTACCCAGACATTGATGTAGTGTCAGAGATGGCCGACATGATGTCTGCAACGCGCAGCTTTGAAACCAACGTGGAAGTGCTGACGAATGTGAAAAGCATGCAGCAAGGTCTGCTTCGATTAGGGCAGGGTAATTAATGAGTCTCGCACAATACACAGCGCTCTCTTCTGACGCACCAGTTGCCACTACCGCTAGTGGTGATACCGGCGGCATTTCTGCCAACCCATCGGATATGAACAGCGCAACGTCACTGCAAAACGAGTTTATCTCGCTCATGGTGGCGCAAATTCAAAACCAAGATCCACTTAACCCGCTCGATGGTACTGAGTATGTCAGCCAACTAGCGCAATTTTCGCAAGTTCAAAGTACTGAAAACATGTCGATGCTGATGCAAAACAGCATGGTATTGCTCGACAACATGCAGGTGCTTTCAACGGCAGGTTTGGTTGGTCAAACCGTGTATGTCTCTTCGAATGAATTTGAACTTGGTGAAGGCGTGCAAAGTGGCAAGGTTGAGCTAGAACACGGTTCGAACCAAGTGACGTTAGTCGTTAAAGATGAGTTCGGCCAATCAACCAAAGTGCCTTTAGGTGCACACGGTGCGGGTGACGTTGAGTTCTCGATCAATCCAGAAGAGCTTGGTTTGAAACCGGGTAAATACACCGTTGCGGTGGAAGTTCAAGAAGGGCAAAAGAGCCCAAATGTTTTGCTGGCAGGCACGGTTGAGCAGGTACGTATTCCTAGCTCGGGTGGCGCAGCACTGGTCAATGTTCAAGGCGTTGGCAACGTTCCTTTCTATCAAATCACTCAGTTTGGTGCTTAACCAAATAAGGAAATCAGAGGTTATTTATGAGTTTTAACATCGCACTTAGTGGTCTGGACGCGACCAACACAGAGTTAAACACCATCAGCCACAACATTGCCAATGCATCAACGTACGGCTTTAAAGGTGGCCGCACAGAATTTGCCGCGGTTTACAACGGCATGCAACCGGGCGGCGTAGAAGTGGCGTCGATTTCTCAGAACTTCGATAAGAATGGTTCGGTGACAGGCACTGGCCGTGCAATGGACTTGGCGATCAACGGCAGCGGCTTCTTCGTGACGAAAGATCACATGGGGCAGATGCTTTATACTCGCGCAGGTGTGTTTGGTACTGATAAGAACAACTTTGTGACCGCAAATAACGGTGCCAAGTTGCAAGGTTACAGCGTAGACAACAATGCGAACCTTCAAACTGGCTCTGTTGGTGACATCAAAGTTTCTACGTCTTCACTTAACGCAAAAGCGACCGACAATCTGGACTTTGTGGCGAACTTCGACGCAAGCGCAACGGCAGTTGACCAAGCCATTTACCCATTCGATTCTTCCGATCCAAACTCATTCAACTCTTCTTACACCACTAAGGTGTACGACTCACTTGGCAACTCGCACACAGTCACTCAGTACTTCACGAAGACATCAGATAACGAATGGCAAGTGAACGTGGAAGTCGACGGTGCACCGACGACGCCAGCAACGGCTCAAACGGTTCAATTCAATACTGACGGCACGCTAGCTTCTCCAACGGGGTCTTTCAATGTTGCATTCCCAGCTGCGGGCGCAAACGCAATGAGCATTGATATCAGCTTGAACGGCAGCACTCAGTTTGGCGCTGCGTTTGGCGTGAGCACTAACAACCCGAACGGTTATACCTCAGGTGAGCTTGCGGGCGTTCGAGTGGAAGACAACGGCATGGTTTACGCGACTTACACTAATGGCCAGTCTCAGCTGCAAGGTCAGGTTGTGCTTGCGGATTTCGCTAACACGCAAGGTCTATCGAAAGTGAGCGGCACGGCTTGGACACAAAGCTTTAGCTCTGGCGCGCCAATCATGGGTGTTCCGGGTACAGGCACATTGGGTGACTTAACACCGGGTGCGCTAGAAGGCTCTAACGTTGACTTAACTAGTGAGCTGGTTGCGCTTATGACGGCGCAGCGTAACTACCAAGCGAACGCGAAAACCATTTCGACCAATGACAAGCTGACTCAAGCTCTGTTCAACGCGGTGTAATGGGAGAGTCGCATGGATAGCTTGTTATTTACTGCCACGTCTGGTGCGAGTCGAGTTCTTAAGGCTCAGCACGTACGTTCGAACAACTTATCGAACGCTGACACCGCAGGTTTCCGTGCCGATATGGAACGTGTTCGCAGCGTTGAGTTACAAGGTGCGGGCTTCGATGGCCGTACCATGGTGGTGACCAACTCAGCCGCAACGCGTTTTGATTCTGGCGACATCATGAAAACCGGTCGTCCTCTCGATGTGGCGATCATGGGCGAGGGCTACCTTACCGTTGAAACGCCAATTGGCAATGAAGCATACACCCGAGCGGGCAACATCAAAGTCGATACCTTTGGCGCAATGAGCATCAATGGCTTCCCTGTTGTCGGTGAAAACGGACCAATCGTTGTACCTGATTTTCAGAAGATTGAAATCAGTGAACGTGGCCGTGTTTCTGTGATTCCTCCGGGTGGTGGTGCAGAAGTGGAAGTGGGCACTTTGAAGATGGTGAAACCAGCAATCAACCAACTGCAAAAAGAGAGCGACAGCTTGCTACATAGCGTAGATGGTGTGCCTTTCCCTGCGGATGAAACCGTGCAGCTTTCTCCAGAGCACATTGAGGGCAGTAACGTGTCTGCCATTGATGAGTTGCTGAGCGTGATGTCGTTGACACGTAACTTCGAAATGCAAGTTCGCATGATGAAAACCGCAGAAACCTTGGCGCAAGCCGGAAACAAATTGATGGCGGCGAGATAACCCTCTCACCAAGGGATTCTCGTCCAAAGGAGATAACCAATGCATTCAGCATTATGGGTAAGTAAAACGGGCATGGCAGCTCAAGATACCAAAATGACTGCCATCTCTAACAACCTAGCGAACGTTAACACGGTCGGCTTTAAACGTGACCGCGTGGTGTTTGAAGACTTGTTTTACAGCATTCAGCGTCAGCCGGGCGCGCAAGTCGACCAAGTGAATGAACTGCCAAGCGGTGTTCAGCTTGGTTCTGGTGTTCGCGTAGTCGGTACGCAGAAAGTCTTCACCCAAGGCAACACACAAAATACCACTCAAGAGTTGGATTTAGCGGTGATGGGGCAAGGCTTCTTCCAAATCGAAAACTCTGACGGTCAGATCATGTACACGCGTAATGGTCAGTTCCACATCAACTCAGAGGGTTTGATGGTCAACAGCCAAGGTTTGCCACTAGAGCCGCAAATTCAAATCCCAGACAACGCGATTGTGTTCTCTGTGGGTGTGGATGGCACGGTAACAACCACATCGGCTGACGATCCAACGCCGCAGCAACTGGGTCAAATCACGCTGGCGAAGTTCATCAACCCAGCCGGTCTAGAAGCCGTTGGCGGTAACTTGTTCCGTGAGACAGAAGCAAGTGGTCCTGCTGATGAGTTAATTGCGGGCGAAGACGGTGCGGGCAGCATCAAACAGGGCGCTTTAGAAGGTTCAAACGTGCAGGTAGTGGAAGAGATGGTCGACATGATCACCACTCAACGCGCGTACGAGATGAACGCCAAAGTGGTTTCTGCCGCAGACGACATGCTGAAGTTTGTCGCGCAGTCGATGTAAGTAAGAAATTGGTGATGATGAAGGATAAAGCAATGAAATGGCTTTCGAAGAGTTGGGCAGTTGCCGTCGTGTTGCTGGTGGGATGTGCAGGTCGTGATGAGTTTATTCCGCCTGAACCAAACACGGAGGAATACGCGCCACCAGTGTTGGATTACACCTTGCCAGAGACCAAGTCCGGCAGCCTTTATCGTCACCAATACACCATGACGTTATTTCAAGATCGCCGAGCCTACCGAGTCGGTGATGTTTTGACCGTGCAGCTCTCTGAAGAAACCTCTTCAAGCAAGAAAGCGGGCACACAGTTTGGCAAAAGCTCAACCGTAGACTTTGCCGCGCCAACCATTGGCACCAAAACCATTGATGAGCTAGGTGTGAGTGTCGATGGCACTCGCAGCTTTGATGGCAGCGCATCCAGCTCGCAAGGTAACAAATTACAAGGTGCGATCACCGTGACGGTACATGAGGTACTGCCAAATGGCGTGCTTCGCATTAGCGGTGAAAAGTGGCTTCGACTTAACCAAGGCGACGAGTTTATTCGCCTAACAGGCATAGTGCGCGTGGATGATATCAGCCGCAGCAACCAAGTCTCTTCTCAACGTATCGCGGATGCTCGCATTACCTACGCTGGTCGCGGCGCATTAGCCGACAGCAACGCAGCCGGGTGGCTGACTCAGTTCTTCAACAGCCCATGGGTACCATTCTAATGAAGCCAATTAATGCATTCTTTACTTCTTTCCTATTGGCTCTGACCTTGGGACTTCCTGCCACTTCACAAGCCGAAGTGGAAATTCCGATTATGGACTTGGTGGATGTGCAGGGCATCCGAGAAAACCAATTGGTCGGTTACGGTTTAGTCGTGGGCTTGGCCGGTCAAGGCGACCGTAACCAAGTGAAATTCACCGCCCAATCGATCACCAACATGCTGCGCCAATTTGGTGTTCAGATTGATGACAGCATGAACCCGAAATTACGTAACGTGGCGTCCGTAAGTGTTACCGCATCCGTTGACCCAATGGCGGGACCGGGTCAAACACTGGACGTAGTGGTTTCTTCTATCGGCGATGCGAAAAGCTTACGTGGCGGCACGTTACTGTTGACGCCACTGCGCGGTATCGATGGCGAAGTGTATGCCATCGCTCAAGGTAGTGTGGTGGTTGGGGGCTTATCCGCCGAGGGTAAAAGCGGCTCTAAAGTAGAAGTAAACACACCAACCGCTGGCCGAATTCCTAATGGAGCAACGTTGGAGCGAGAAATCGAAACTGATTTTAACCAGCGTGACGAAATCACGTTGAATCTGCGCAAACCAAGCTTCACAACGGCGAAGAACATCGCCCGTGAAATCAACAATACCTTTGGTCCAAACGTAGCGAAAGCAATCAACAAAGCGCGCGTCGAAATGCGAGCACCAATGGACACTCAACAGCGTGTCACCATGATGTCGATGTTGGAAGAAATGAGCGTGGAAGAAGGTCGTAAGCCAGCTCGAATCGTCTTCAACTCACGTACTGGTACCGTCGTCATCGGTAAAAATGTCAAAGTGGGTGAAGCGGCAGTAAGTCACGGTAACTTGACTGTTCGAATCTCCGAATCTCAACAAGTCAGCCAACCGAACGCGTTTGCCGATGGTGAAACCAAAGTGGTGGATCAAACCCAAATCGAAGTAAACGAAGAACAAGCGCAAATGGTTATTTGGCCTCCGGGCACGGAACTGAACACCATCGTCAACGCCGTAAACAGTTTAGGCGCAACGCCAACGGATCTGATGTCGATTCTGCAAGCATTGAACGAAGCAGGCGCGCTGAATGCTGAGCTTGTGGTGATTTAAGGAGTTAGCGATGAAGTTAGATACGAGCGGCGATCAAGCACAACTCAATACCATGCTGTATCACGACAACAGCGCCCTAGCGAGCATCAAGAAAAGCCGCGATCAAGAAGGTGCTCTTGAAGTGGTTGCCGGGCAATTCGAGGCGATGTTTCTACAAATGGTGCTACGTCAAATGCGCAGCAGCAGTGATGTATTGGCCGACAAAGACAGCCCGTTTGCTAGCCAGCAACAAGGTGTGTTTCGCGATATGTACGATGGGCAATTAGCGATGGAGTTGGCGAAAAAACAGAACTCTGGTATCGCCAATATGCTGATCCAACAACTTAGCCCTTCAATGCGCGAAGTGGCGTTCGACCAATCACGTAATGTCTCTCCGGCGAACGATGGAAAAGTGGTCAGCCTTGAACGCACATCACAACTTGAAAACGATGAAATCGCGATGAAGACCGACGCAGTTAATCCAACGCTACAAGCGGTCGCCTCTGTTAAACAAGTGCTCGGTGAAGCCGGAATGACGACCGCGTTTACTCAGCCGCTGATCAGGAAAATGGAGCTGTAAATGAACCTTGTTAATATCGCCCTTTCAGGCTTAAACGCGAACCGTGTGGCGTTGGATGTGACCGCGCAAAACGTGGCAAACATCAATACGCCCGGATACAGCCGCCAACAAGCGCTAACCGCGTCTGTTGGTGACGGTAAGTACAACAAGCTCAGCCCTGGAATGGGTGTTGAAGTGACGAGCATTCGCCGTGTCACAGACCAATTCTTGGTGAAGCAAACGTGGTCGACCAACAGTTTAGCGGCGTATTCAGCGGGTTATACCACCGCCATGAGCCAGCTTGAAAACACGCTAGGTGCGGATGGTTTTAGCGTTTCTGCGGGGTTAGATTCCCTTAATGCTGCGCTGAATGATGCCACAGTAAAACCAGAATCAATCCCATACCGTCAGCAAATCATTAATGAATCGGAAGCGTTAGCACGCCGATTCAATACGTTAACCGAGTCGCTTCACAATCAGCACAAGGACATGAGTGATCAGCGTAATGCCGCGTTGAGCCATGCCAATAGCTTGATGGCGAACATTGCTCAGGTAAACAAGCAGATTGTCGAAATGCAAGGCACAGGTGGTAACCCAGCGCAGTTGATGGACACTCGCGATGTGTTGATTGGTGAGCTTTCTCAAATCGTTGAAATCAAAACTACCGACCAACCAGACGGCAGCATGCAAGTGACGCTCGCTTCTGGTCAGCCTTTGGTAATGGGATCGGATTTTGGTCAGCTGGCAGCGAAGCCAGACCCAAGCGACCCATACCTTGCGGATTTGAGTGTCGAATTCGCCTCGCAAAGCTTTGTCATTGACCATTCGGTAGGCGGCAAGTTGGGCGCGATTAACGATTATCAAACCGAAGTGCTTAAGCCAAACCAAGTCGCTTTGGATGACATGGCAAAAGCATTGGCGGATGAATACAACGCTGTGCTGGCAACAGGCCAAGATCTCAACGGCAATCCGGGTAAGCCATTGTTTAGCTACGATCCAGCAAACCCAGCAGCAAGCCTCACCATTACTGATATCAGCGCGGAAGAATTAGCGTTCTCCAGTGATGGCACTCCGGGTAATGCAGATGTGTTGAATGACCTAATTCAACTGAGCAATAAGCCTGTTTCAGTCACTGGCTATGGCTCGCTGAGCTTAAACGATGCGTTCACCGCAATGGTTGGTGAAACGGCGATCAAAGCACGCCAAGCAGAAACGGATTATGAAGCTAAAGCGGCAATGAACAAGCAAGCGCATGCCGCGCACGACAACGTCAGTGCAGTGAACAGCGATGAAGAAGCGGCGAATCTGATGACATTTGCTAACGCACACAACGCCAATATGAAAGTCATTAGCACCGCTAACCAGCTTTTCGACTCTGTATTGCAGTTATTCTAAAAGGAACCCGAGATGCGAATCAGTGACAGTCAATTTAGCCAAATGATGCTGCAAAGCCTGCAAACCAATAACGCAGGTTTGGGGCATGTTCTTCAACAAATGGCCACGGGTGACCGACTAACCAAGCTTTCTGACGATCCTATGGCGTCGATAAAGCTACTGAACCTTGAACGTGAAAACAGCGCGATCGGCCAGTACCAGAGTAATATCGCCAATCTGAAAACCACACTTTCTGCTCAAGAAACCCATTTGGATTCGGTCAACGAGAGCTTGAAGAGTGTGCGTGATTTGGTGCTTTGGGGCGCGAACGGCACATTAACCGATGAAGATCGCAGCGGCATGATCATCGAACTAAAAAGCTACCGTGATTCGATTGAATCCTCATTCAACGCGCAAGACGAAGAAGGCCACTACCTGTTTTCTGGTACTCAGACGGACACGCCAGCGGTGAGTAATGCAGGCGGTGCGTACCAAGTTGATGGCAACAGCGACAAGCGCGTGGTAACTGTCGCAAAGGGCGTGACCATGGATTCCAATATGACGGCGAAAGAGATTCTGGAGCTTGGTGGTGGCGATAACGTATTGAACCAAATCGATGCTTTGATTGCAGAATTTGAGAGCCCGAGTCCGAATTTTCAAGCGGAAGTAGACGCTAGCTTATCTGCCATTGATGATACCTTGGCGAACGTACTGGGGGCGATGACAGAAATCGGTGGTCGCCATAACAACCTCGACCTAATGGATAGCGCACACGGCGAAAACAAGCTGTTCGTTGACAAGGTGACCAGTGACTTATCGGCATTGGATTACGGTGAGGCGTCAGTACGTTTGAGCAACTACATGGCGGCGTTACAAGCAACGCAAGCTAGCTACGTGAAGATCAACGATCTCAACCTGTTTGATCGTATTTAAGGAAGTTTTGTATGGTGATGAGCACAGTAGAGGTAAGACCCCAAAGCATACGCTTAGGTGGGCAAGAACAAGCCTCTATCATGCCAACCCGCTCAGCGGATTCGAGCAGTGCGATCAAGCCGCGTCCTACGCAAGTTCAGGCTGACACCGCGTCAGCCTATTCCGTTTCTGGCATTCAGCTTACTCAAGGCCAGCAACAAGCAACTGCAGTGCAAATCGCTTCTAAATCGTTGCAAGTGATCGGTAAAGAGCTGACTCAAATCAAGCGAGGTTTGACCCAAGCTGTCAACCAAGGCGTGCAGAATGTTCCCGGTCTGCAAGAAGGGTTAGTACGTTCTAAAGCGTCGATTAAACAAGTGGTTGAACAGGCGCGCTTTGACGGGCAGAAAGTGATTGATAACGAACTGCACCTCAAACTGGATAAAGCGGATATTCGCCGTTTCTCCATCCCCGGTTTGAACGTTCATCGTTTGAGTGAGAAAGCCGAGCAAATCCGCTTAGACTTTCCGCAAGGTCAATCGGTTATGATCCAATTTGATGGTCAAGCCGATGGTGCGCGCACGGTGAAAATGCTCGACCGCAGTTTGATTGCGATGGGCATGCGAGCGTCACTGGCAGAAGACGGCACCATTTTGTTTGAAGCGCGTGATACGGCATATCAACAAATGCAGCAAAAGGTGCTAGTGACGGGGGAAGGTCATCGTTTTCCTGCAGGACAAGCGAATGTTCTGAACCTAAAATCAGAACCGGATGGCATCGCTGAGTTGAGCTTTGATTTAGGCTCTCGTGATGGAATCAAGCAAACCATCGCCAAAGTGAATCAGCACATAAGACAAGTGCAAACCAGCTTGGAAGAAGCCAAAGCGTTTCACGGTGAGTTGAACTCGCAAATGCGTACGGTGCAGAGCCAATCCAAGCAGTTAAGTGCTGCCGATGTCAATGCGAAACTCGATGGCTTTATGGCCACTTCCGGTCAGTTTAGCTCGACATTCCAAGCGCTGAATGCGCAAGCGAATGTTCGTCGTCATACGGTTGTGGCGCTGTTGAAATAATTCTTTATTTGAAATGGACCCCCGTTGAAATAGCGCTGTGAGAACACTCCAAGATTCCCTTCTCAATTCATCGGTGGTTGCCTAACCCAGAAAAGAGTTGGGAATCACCTTTCTAGTTCGCGATTAAAAGAGAGATTCCAGACACTTCGTTCCTCAGTTCTGGAATGACGAACTTTGGATATTGAGTTCTATGAACTTCGTCAGTCACGCATTCCGCCTTAGAATTCGTCAAACGCTCAATACTCTTCTGGGTCATTCTCGAGAGCGACGAAGGAGCGACGTCGGGAATCTCTTTCTCAGCTCAAACCCTATTCCGCGTGCTCGACAGGCTCTGCGACCGAGCGGTGGAGTTTTTGGAATAACCATCCTAATCCAATCAGTGATGCGCCTAGACCCAAGAAGCTGATCGCACGCCAGAAGCCATCCAATGAGCGAACATCCCACAAGAACACCTTAAGCGCGACGCACGCCAACACGGCTAGGCCAATGCGTTGAATCGTCATCGCTTTGCGGGTTGCGCCAACCCAAGTCAGCAAGCCGCCGACAATCAAACCAGCAATTGAGTAAGTAAACAGCTCTGCCATGCCAGTCGGCTGAGCGAGCGTCATAGAGATAGGTTGCCAGAACTGGCGAATCGACATACCTAGCCAAACGGCCGCCAAGATAAAACCAAAGCTAGTGACCACAGGACGTGGGATTTGCAATGTGTTCCAACGCTTGTAAGTGGTTACGAACAAAACAATCGCCGGCAGCAACCAGCCAAGAGACAGCATGTTGAACACAGGCATGGATTCCGCGGAAACATTATTGACTATCAACGGTGATTCGAGGCTATTGAGCAACATCATCAGCACAAAAAAAGTGCCCCAAAGTAGGTAGCTGTAAGCTTGATAAACGCGCTTTAGTTGCTGTGCAAACTGGCTGCGATAGCTGTAAACCAACCCCATCACTAGTGCTTGGTTAGCAAACACAATCGCCGAAGTGAAATCGATGTAGCCAAGATAGCCGTATTGCCCCGTCAGCCAGAAGTTGGTCTGGGTGAACACCGCCACCAAGAAGACGTGTAAGAACGCCCCTTCAAACCAATTGGCGAGTTCTGTATCTGAGCGATGTAACAGAGTGCGAGCGTAAGCAAGAATCACCAAAGAAGGCAGGTAACTGATCAGCACCCAAGCCCAGTGTCCCGCATTAACAGGCTGCCACTCTGGAATAAACGGTAACAGCGTAAGACGTACGACTAAGATGCTCATTGCGACTTTCACTGCCCAATTCGCTGGGCGAAAAACATTGGCTTGAGTCTGCAACGCCATAACCGCCACTTGAATCGAAATTGCTGTCGTGAGCCATGTGTCAGTCAGCCAAACGAGAGCGGTTCCAGCAATGATGGCATGCATGATGGCAGAGCATTCCAGTGCCAGCGCTCTGAACCTTTGTCCGAGCATGGCGTAGTAAACCGCAATTGAAGCGGTGAAGAGTGTCCAACCTAAAACATGACGGCTCATAAACTCGTAGGTGTACAGCAGGGTAATCAAGGTCATCGCAGGGGCGAGCACAAGGAAGAGAATGCCTGTCAGTTGAGAGCGGTCACCTGCCAGTGTCTGGAATAATGTTCGCAGTGCAATCAACACAATACTAATGCCGAGCGCGACCAGTACTGGCGTTTGTCCTTCAGCCATATAGATAGATTCAAGCGCAATAGAAAGCAGCATGATCGCGGTAGAAGGCACCAATATTGATGGTAAATAGATTCTTAACGACCAAGTTTTACGAGCGGCGGGTAGCCAAATCATGGCAGTAAAGAAGGCATAGAAGTAAATCATCTCAGCGGTATCAACGCTAGACATGCGAGCCAGTGCCGACAGCACTAACAAGGTAATCGCGAGAGCAATACCTGTCGGTGGATGCGTCCATCTGCCTTGGCAATGACGGTAACGGGGTTTGAGTATCCAACCCATTCTTGGCACCGCAAACAGCAGGTACAAACTCAGAGAAAGGAAGATCGCAAGCCATGAGAAAAGTTGCTCTATCGGCATGCTCTCAATCAGTAACAGCATCCACAAAATATGCGGCACGGTAATCGATGGTGAAATCCAAGCGTGTCGGATCTTTTGCATCAGTAGTGTTGCGGCAACTGAAATTGCAGTGATGTAGCCCGCGAGTAAGTAATAGTTGGGCTCTGCACCGCCAATCCAAAGTGGTGCTGAGTAACCACCGATTAAGCCGAGCACGGCCATCAAAGGCCCTTGGCGCAGAGAAAGCGCTAAGCTCGAAAATGCCGCGCCCGCCAAGATAACCAGTGATGCACCTGGTGATAAGAGCTGATAGAAGACAAACGCAAAGATCACCGTGCAGTAGATGCCAGTTAACCCTGTTCCGGTAATGGCGGCAGGAACGTAGGTAAAGTCTTTTGCTCGTTCTGCTCGGTCTGGGGATTTTTGTTCACGGCGGTGGAACCATTCACCTGCTATCACGGTAGCAAGAGAGATGGAGAATGCGATGGTCACGCGCATGATTGGAGAGAATTCAATGTGGCTGCCAATCACTTGTACGAGGTAACCGCCACCAATCAACATGGCGAGAGCACCAACCCAAACCAACCAGTTTTCTTGGATGTTGGTCAGCAGTTTATTGGCTTGTTTCTCGAACACGGATTCACTGCTCTGCGCCAGCTCACCGATATGAACTTCATCGGCTGAAGGGAGGCTCGGTTCAACAATTGGCTGTGGCGTTTGTTTAGCTGCTAAAGGCGTAACTTCCGACTTAGACTTCGGTACAGGCGTCGGTTTATTGGGTTGTGTCGCGTTTTCAGTTAGCGTTGGAACATGTTGTGACTGAGGATCATCGTGTTGCTCAGGTTTAAAAGTCGGCGATGCGCCTTTCTCAAACCAACGCGCACGGAGCTCTGCCAGCTCTTTATGCAGCCGAGACACTTCGTCCTCTAGCCTCGATATTCGACTGACGGCTTTCAACGTGATGAGCATGGCGAAAATCGCCAAGATAACCGCTAATGAGATAAACAACTGCTGCACCCCCTATCCGTTGTTTGAGAATCCTTAACTTTGAGTAACTTAGCTAAGCTTAGTTCACTGTGCGACAAGCTAACGGGATATACAACACTGAACAAGAAATTTGAGAGGAAGTCGCATATTTGAACGATAACTGGCGGAGCATCCACACTAAACTAATCTTTTTTATAGAGTTAATCGGTTTTGGGTGAAAGCTCAACAGAACAATAACAAATTAGGTGATGATAAATGCAAGTGGGCAACGAAGCGCTGGTGCTGTCGGCGGTTGGGGTAATAGGTTTAGGTTGTCAGTGGTTAGCGTGGCGAATGCGCTTGCCTGCCATTCTCTTCTTACTGTTAGCGGGCATCATTGTTGGTCCGATCCTGCAATGGCTCAACCCAGACGAGATTCTTGGGGGCTTACTTTTCCCCTTAGTTTCCCTCGCGGTGGCAGTGATTCTGTTTGAGGGCAGTTTAACCCTGAATTTTAAAGAAATTCGCGGCGTAAGTGGCTCCGTTTGGAGCATCGTCTCTGTCGGTGCAATCATTTCTTGGGTGGCCACCAGTGTGGCAACGCACTACTTTCTTAATTTTACTTGGGAGCTTTCAATCTTGTTCGCCAGTTTAACCGTGGTTACTGGTCCAACGGTGATTGTGCCGTTGCTGCGAACCGTACGGCCAACCTCAAAACTGGCCAATATTCTGCGTTGGGAAGGCATACTCATTGACCCGTTAGGTGCGCTGTTTGTGGTGATGGTGTACGAATTTATTGTTTCGCACAATGCGGTGAATAGCGCTGAGGTGTTTGCTACTATCATTGCGGTAGGTTTGATTATTGGTGCTTTGTCTGGTGCTGCTGTGGCCACCATTTTGCGTAGAGCTTGGTTGCCGGAGTACCTTCAGCCGTTTGCGGTATTGATGGTGGTACTCGGTGTGTTCTCGATCTCTAATCAGATGGAATCGGAAGCGGGCCTACTGGCGGTCACCGTGATGGGGATGTGGTTAGCGAACGCTAAGGGCATCAACATTCAGCAGATCCTCCACTTCAAAGAGCACTTAACCATCTTGTTGATCACCGGATTGTTCATCTTCCTAGCGGCACGCATCAGTCTGGATGATTTCGCGGCGCTTGGTAGCGGTGCGGTGTTGCTGTTTGTTTTCATGCAGTTGGTGTCACGTCCACTTTCGATTTTCGTTTCAACCATTCGTAGTAACCTAACCTTCAAAGATAAGCTGTTCCTCTCTTGGGTTGCGCCGCGCGGTATTGTTGCAGCATCCATTTCGTCTCTGTTTGCCATAAAGCTAACAGAATATGGCATTTCAGAAGCCATGCTGTTAGTACCAATGACCTTTATGGTGATCATCGGTACGGTAGTGTTGCAAAGTGCGACGGCTCGGCCTGTTGCGAAAGCGTTGGGAGTTGCTGAACCGGCGCCAAGAGGCTTCCTATTGATTGGCGCAAACCGAGTGGCGCAAGAGATAGGTAAAGCGCTGGCGAGATACGATCGCAAAGTTCTGCTCACCGATTCGAACTGGGACTACATTAGCCAAGTTCGCATGTTGGGCCTAGACCATTACTACGGCAATCCGATTTCCAGCCACGCCGATGACAACTTGAACCTAATTGGTATCGGTCAAGTGGTGGCACTTACGCCAGATCAACATTTCAACATCATGGCTTGTATGCAGTTTGTCGGCGAGTTTGGCGAAGATAAAGTACATTGTCTGCAGAAAAACAAAACCAACGGCAGTGAAAAACACTCGGTTGCGGAAGAGTATCACGGCAAACTGCTGATGGGTGGCAATGTCAGTTACGCCCAAATGGCCAGTTTGTTGAGCCAAGGTGCAGAAATCAAACACACCAAACTAAGTGAGAGTTTTATCTACCAAGATTACCTTGAGCACCACAAAGACAATCTGGTGATTCCGCTTTTCCATGTTGAAGAGAAAGGCAGAATTCAATTCTGTGATGATCCAGACCAGTTCACGCCACCTATAACCAGCACGGTGGTGGCGCTTATTCAATCGGTCGATACTCAATAGCCTAAATGACATAGAGAACTGCCACTCTTGGCACATCGGAGTGGCAACATTGTTAATCGTTACCCAAGCTTAATGGAGCAGTGAAGCGCAGTGTTTTAAACGCAGCGCCTCGATATGCTCTCTTAATCATAAAGCGAGAGCGCATAAGGCTCGATTCGGAAAATAAATTGTTCAATTTCCGAATTTTCGCATTGACGGCAATGACAAGGATCGCAATACTGCGCGACTGTTTTACTCTAGGGTGACATTATGGCTCCGCAATCTAATCGCAAAGACTTACATCTTGATGCTGTTTTACATCATGACATGAACATGAAAAACAAAACGGCGGGCTTTGAGTATGTCGAGTTTGAGCATTGCGCTTTGCCTGAATGTGACTTTAACGCCATCGATCTTTCGAGTGAGTTCCTTGGTCACTCATTGGCACTGCCATTTTTGATCAGTTCAATGACTGGTGGCGCAAAAGATGCAGAGATCATTAACTGCCGTTTGGCAGAAGCAGCCAGTGAAATGGGCATTGCGATGGGGGTTGGCTCGCAGCGAGTGAGCCTAGAAGACAGCCTTCACTCAGGTTTGGGCAAAACCATTCGTGATCTCGCTAAAGGCGTGCCTTTGTATTCCAACTTGGGTGCTGCCCAACTGAGAGACCAACAACGTCTCGACAACGCCCAACGTGCGGTGGACTTTATCCAAGCGGACGCTTTATTTGTGCATCTCAACCCTATGCAAGAAGCCTTTCAGCAGAATGGTGATCATGATTGGGTTGGTGTACTTAAATCGATTGAGCAACTAAAACAGCGCGTCGATGTACCGATGATCATCAAAGAGGTCGGCTTTGGCATCAGTGGCACGGTAGCAAAACAACTTGTCGAAGCTGGCGTGGATGCGATTGATGTTGCCGGTGCTGGTGGCACAAGTTGGTCTGCAGTTGAGGGTTACTGTCAGACAGACAACAAAATGCAGCGCGCAGCCGAATTATTCCGTGATTGGGGTATTCCAACGGCTCAGTGCCTAGAGCAAATTCGCACCCAATACCCAGACTTACCTTTAATTGCTTCCGGTGGCGTGTATAACGGCTTAGAAGCTGCGAAAGCGGTACATCTTGGCGCCAACCTTGTTGGACAAGCCGGAGCGGTGTTAAAAGCAGCAACCATCAGCACAGAGTCTATCGTCGAGCACTTTGAACAAATGGCATTAGAGCTGCGTTTAGCGTGCTTTGGTACAGGTTCTGCGAATCTTCGAGCACTGACTCAAGCTCGTCGTCTTTAAACTTCATTACTCACGTTCATTGACTTATCGATGTGGTTAGATTGTATTTGTTGAATCTTGCCTCCTTTACGGAGCGAGAGTCGATAAATTGTCGTTGGCTTAACACGAGCAGTGATATTTTGGGTATAGTTCATTCATCAATTGAAAGTGGAACCTGAATTTATGAAAAAACTGGTAATGCTACTGCTAGCGGCAACAGCGCTAACAGCATGTTCTGACGAAGTAGGTACAGAAGCTTGGTGTAAAGACATGCGTGAAAAGCCAAAGACAGAATGGACAACAGACAACGCAGTTGATTTCGCGAAGCATTGTGTTCTGCAAGATGGCATCGGTAGCGAGCAGTGGTGTGAAGACCTAAAAGAAAAACCAAAAGGTGAATGGACGGCAAACGAAGCAACAGGTTTTGCTAAGCACTGCGTGTTCTAGATTGATCGAACAAAAAAGAGAAAGCCGAGCATTAGCCTCGGCTTTCTTGTATCTGTCTGTTGACTCTCAATTTTTCGTTCCATTTTTGCAAACCTGATTTGCTTATCTTTATTTCGTCTTATTGGACTGGCATGGTTGTCGTCATTCCAATAAGAGAAGGACTAAAAAATGGAAGTACTCAAAGGCTCATGTCTATGTGGCAAGGTAAAACTCGAAGTGGCGGATGAATTCAAATACATGGGTAATTGTCATTGCTCTGAATGCCGCAAATTTACCGGATCCGATTACTCGTCAGCGGGTGGCATTGCATTGGATAAACTGATTGTGATTGAGGGCGCGGAACACATCCAAACCTATCAGAAGAGCGCCAATACCGAACTCTCATTCTGCCGTCACTGCGGCTCTAGCCTTTACTCGAAGAAGAACAACGGTTTAGTGAATATTCGTCTAGGCATCCTTGATGATACCCCTTGTGACAAACCCAGCTTTCATATTTTTGTGGGCTCTAATGCACCGTGGAATGAGATTACTGATGACCTTAAGCAATTTGAAGCTGCGCCTAAGCTATAAGTTGTTTTAAGGCCGAGCGCTGCGCTAAATTAAAAAGCCTTTAACGTAGAGAGATAGAGCCATTCAAGAGAGTGGCTCTTTTCTTTTTTAAGGCCAACAACATCTTGTCTCTCTTTGTTGGTCAATTTGCAGTCAGATTTTTTGTAACTGTTTTATCTATAAGTAAATCCGAGTGAAAGTGCGTCTTACATCTAATTTTGAAGGCGAGTGCTTATGATAGGCTCACGTCAATTGAGCAGCATACTCATTGCTATGAAGCACCTTTTTCTCTCTTCATTTAAAAGTGCTGCTCCCAACATCAATTTATCTCGATAAATTAGGACCCAACGATGGCGAAAGCATTAAAAATCGAATCAGGTCGTTACTTAAATATGGATCATATAGTGACGTTCTCATTAGCGAATGAAACCATTGAAGTTACCTCGACCATTCAAGCGTTTACGTCGATTCATATTGGTATAAAAGGTAAGACAGATTACGCCGATTACTTTGTCTCAATTCGGGAGTTTCATCGAATTAAGCGAGAGCTTTGTGACTATATGGGAATCGACGAACCAACGCTAATAGTTGACTAATCAATCAAAAATTACAACAAAATGACACGTACAGTATGTAATGCTGCAACTTTTAGTCTAACTTTTAACCATCACTGGCTAGGTGAGCAATAACACGGCGGCGAAGATCGTCCGTTAACTAAATACAATAAGGGACATTATGTCTGATAAATATATCTCAATGATCCAGGAGTTTTTTCAGGTCTTTGAAGCTTTGAATCAACATGTCTTTGATTCCTTCGGTGAAATGGCAACGTGGGAAACACAGTTAGTAAGGCTTGATATTGACCAAGGTGATAAGGAGCAGTCGTATGACGTGGCGCAGATTGCGAGCATGCTTAACTTCTCCGAAGACACTGTACAATCATTCCTAGTGGTCTACAGCTTCTTGAGCAACAACCTTTATGATCTCATTGGCAATCGCGAATACGAAGATTGGGGAACAGATGGCAATAGCCTTCAAGTGGAATATTCCGATCTCACCATCGAATCGTTTGATGCTAACCAAATTGCACCACTTATGGAGCGTCGTGTTTACTTCGAATGGACATTTGAAGCTCTCCAGCGCACCTACGATGACATGATGGCAATCAGCCACGGTAGGATTGCCTGATACGTATAACGTCTTATTAAACACCAAAGCCGCTTTCTAGAGCGGCTTTGTTTTTTGTGGCTGTAAAGCGATTCTGTTTCCTCTTCTTACAACTCTTAAATTAAAATCTCTCGGCTAATCACGTATTGTGATGATTAGCGATTCACTTGTTAGAAGAACAAATATGAAAAAACAATCTCAACAATGGTTTTGGCAATGGCGTTGGTCGGCTGTGATGACGCAAGCAAAGCCATTGACCAAGCACAAGAAGCTGCAAACAAAGCGATTGATACAGTTCAAGAGCAGATGGAATCGGTAGAAGACACATTCAACCATGTTCAATTTGGTGACGCTGCTGAATCAGCAGAGGAGTTAGAGGCATCGGTTGAAGAAGCAATGAATGTGGATTTCAGTGATCCGCAGGCCTTAATTGAAGCAAAAGAACACATTGCCAATGCGTACGCTTGTTTGATGGAGGCGGTTTCTGAATCGACAGTGGATAAGGTGATGGACAAAGTAATGTCATCCATTGGCAGCGAGGAAACTAAATCTCTGATTGAAGAGGGCATTGAGAAAGCACAAGCCGCAAAAGAGTGCGTGATGTAATCGCTCTCAGCGAATCAAACCGATGAAAAAGGGGATAGTGATATCCCCTTTGTTGTCTCTATTCGCCTTACCATCGTAGTAAGAAAACGGCTTGAAGTCGCCCGTGGTTCCGAAACGTAACGTGCCTGATTTTTGAATATCTTCCAGCTTATCGACTTGAGCCACGCCGGAAAGCGTCAGTGCTACGGAAGCAAGTAAAAGTGTTGTTTTATTCATAATCATTCTTTTGATGTGTTGTGTTTGTGTTTGTGTTTGTGTTTGTGTGCATGACTCAAAGTAACAGGAAGTGTCAGTAAAACAGATCAAACCAATTGGAAAAAACACGATATTGAAGAAAAACTTTCCAATATTAAATGTGATTGCATTTGCGAGTTGATACGTATGAAAAGCAAACTTTTTCTGATGAATGGCAGAGTGTTATGAATCGAGTTCACCCTAAAAAGCTACTGCAAAGCAAATGGACAGCAGCAGAGCCAGTAAACAAAGAAAAGCATTTCATCATTTCAGAAATGGAGTTTGATGAGGAAGGCAACGTAGTGAAGTGCGTTATTGAAGCGGTCATGACGAAGCGAGAACGAGAGTTGGATTGGCACGACTTAAAAGACTCACAAAAATGGCGTCAAGGGTGGAAGTAACCTTGGCGCAAAGACCAAAAACGAGATGGCGTTAGAAAAGTCACCAAAATCAATAGGCTCGCGGTAGAGACTTTGCTATTAATTGATGAAGATTTTTATTTATGTTCTAAGGGAACGCCATGATCGATTTCGAAAACTCATCGATATTCAAACTCAAGCCAATTGAAACTTCAAAGGTACGAGAGGACTTCCATAAATTCTTAATTGATGGGGAGAGCATTTTTGCAGGTTTCAAAACGGTGCGTGACCAAGTTGTGTTCACCAACAAGCGCGTTATTGCGGCCAATGTGCAAGGGATTACGGGATCAAAAGTCGACTACACTTCTTTGCCATACAGCAAGATCAATGCGTTCTCGATTGAAACATCTGGTACGCTTGATCTGGATTGTGAGATTGAACTATTCCTAAGTGAAGTAGGTCGAGTGCGCTTTGAGATCAGAGGTTCATTCGACTTGGTTTCTTTCAACAAAGTGATCAGTGAGCATGTTCTCGCCTAGGCATTCTCGCAGGGACTAAAGACAGACCAAAGACAAGGAGTCAGTATGGCAGTGCGAAGTGATTTGAAAGAGAAGAAGAGTGAGGGGAATTCAACACCGACTCAACATCTTCTGGCTATATTGGGATTTACGGCCGGTGTGATCTTTTATCTGATGATTCGTTAATCTGAGCTTTGATACTTAACGCTTCAGAATTCAATCACCACCTTCAAAGGGAGCCCTCACGGCTTCCTTTTTCATTCCCTTCATTTGGTTTATACCTCTACAGAGATAAATCGTCGCTTAAGGTCACTCAATGATATGAGCGTGCTTGCGTAATGATTTGTCGCACGATATTTTCACCCTCTGTTAGGTAAAAGTAGCATTTCCATCGTTTAGGGATGTTTGCTATTACCGAGCAATTTGATGTTTGAATGGCGATATGAGGTGAGTTATCGATACCCAAATTTATGATGTATTCTGCTCTGAGGATGCGCAAGGTAATCCTTGTGGCGTGGTGTTTTTGTCTGAGTGGTTGAGTGACTCAGAGATGTTGGAGATAACTCGAAGTATCGGCCAACCTATCACCTCATTCCTTTGCTGTGTGGATGGGCGTTGGTGGATTCGTTGGTTTTCTTTGGCCAGTGAAATCAACTTGTGTGGTCATGGCAGTATGGGCGCTGGCGCGGCGTTGATTACTCATCCAAACCAACGCTCTGTTAAGTTGCACAGTAATTATGGGGACATCACCATTGCTAAGCATGGTACTCAGTACCAAATGGCTTTGCCTGCATGGGATGCCAGTCCTGTACCTGCCAGTTTAGATTCACAGTTATTAAACTTAGAGCAATCTGGTGTGCAAGTGTTAGATGTTGTCACTACCCGAGATCTTGTGGTGGTGTTAGCGTCTGAGCAGCAAGTGAAACTGTACCAGCCGGATTTTGAGCGCCTCTGCCAAATCCGAGACTTTCATGCTGTGATGGTCACCGCTCAAAGTGGGCCTAACGATTATGTTTTGCGTTACTTTGCGCCAAAAATCGGCATCAATGAGGATATCGCAACAGGGTCAGCACAGTGCTCACTCGCTCCCTATTGGTTTAAGAAGTTGGATGTAGATAACCTCAATGCGAGTCAACTTTCCTCAAGAGGCGGCTTTTTCCAAGTCGCGAAACTCAGCTCTGAAACATTAGTGATATCTGCATCAGCGCGATTAAGAGAGCAGTAAAGCTAACGAGTTATACCAGAAAGAAAAAATATAAGAAGCAGACAAACGCCAGTAGTGTCGCTGAAAGTACAGGATAGATGATGTAAGAATCGTGGTTGCTGGTGCGCTGGTAGCAGAGCGAAACCAGCAATATATTATAAACCAAGAGCAGCAGACTAATCATGGTGCCGCTGTTGAGGTTGAGACTTGGTAGTTGAATGAGAAAAAATGTCAGCAACAGGTAGTCGAAAACGATCAGCCAGAGAAAGGCTTTTTGGAGTGAGTCATTTTTTGATTTATTAGGCACATGTACGGACATATCGAGCTCAACTACACAAATTTCAGCAATATTTTCGTTGGGGGAAAGGTCACGCAGAGGGTAGAAACTGGTGACCTTTTAGGGGGTTATAGGTCTTGAATCTGACGTTTGGTATCGTCAGTGCCGACCGAGTAACGAATCACTTCTTGCCTAATCACTGGCTGGTTAAACTCTGCTTGTTGTTTGGCTTTTTGTAGCTCGCTGCCTTCTTGATTGCCGAAGAAGGTTTCTAAAACGTGTGCTGCTGGTGTAGTCAGAATGAATAACTCAATTCGGCGGTTCTCGCTAGAGTCGGGCTCTTCTGGGTTAAGCAAGGCACGATCTGACATCCCAGCCACTTGCATGACGCGATCGTCTGGCATGCCGCCTTCCACTAGGGTATTTCTTGCCACATCGGCACGAGACGCGGATAGCGCCCAGTTTGATTGTCGACCAAAACGCTTTTTGAACGGTGTTGAATCGGTATGGCCACTGATGATCAATGGATTGCTGACACGTTCGAAAACGGGAGCAAGCGCAAGTAACAAGTCTTCAAAGAAAGGAGTTAATTCTGCGCCGCCACGGCTGAACATGTGTTGCTTGTAATCATCTTGCAGCACGATACGCAGACCTTGCGGGGTAATGGTGACATTAACGTTACCCTGCGCGCTGATTTGCCCTACGACTTCGTCAATCACTTTTGCCAGCAGAGCGAGTTGCTCTTGGGTGTCGAAATTGCCCGGGATTAGTGAGTCAATCTCTGGACCATCGCCGTCACCTTGAAAGAAAGAGCTGACGACATGGTTAGAGTTGTGATTACTTGGCACAGAAGAGTCCTGTGCCAAGTCGATAGGAGATATACTTTGTGAAGTATCGAAAGGGTTACCGTAGCTTTTATCAAAAACGCTTGAACTATGAAGGTGAGCCATAATGGCTCTGCGTTCTTCCTTGTCGACTACTTGCATTACCCAAAGGACAAGAAACAGCGCCATTAACGCAATCATGAAGTCGGCAAACGCGACTTTCCACGCGCCGCCATGAAAATCATCATGGTTATGTGCTTTGGCGCGTTTGAACACCACATGCTCTTGTTTTTGCATTATCCCTCCTGTTCAGCTAGCCACTTCTCCATTTGGTTGAAAGTTGGTTTGATGTCTAACTGAATATGTTTACGGCCAGCATCGATAGCGAGCAAAGTCGGCTTCTTCGCAACGTAAGCAACCAAAGTGGCGCGTACACATTCGAAAGCCGTCATGTTTCGTCTAACTCGTTGAGCCATGGCGTTACTGAGTGGATCTAAACAACAGTAACAACCAAAAATACCAATGAATGTACCAACAAGGGCGGCGGCAACATGGTAACCAATCAATGCAATTGAGCCATCGATGGCTTGCATGGTGATGATGATGCCACCGACTGCCGCAAGGATACCGAACCCAGGAAGAGCCTCTGCCGTGCGCTGCATAGAGCGTGAAGGTAAAAGCATCTCGGTTTGAATCGCTTCGATTTCTTGTTCTAACAATCCCTCTAATTCATGAGGCGACATTTGTCCCATTGCCATTAAACGTAAATTGTCGGTAATGAAAGAAATTAGACGGTGATCGCCACTAATTTGCGGGTAAGCAAGGAAAATAGAGCTCTGCTCTGGTGATTCAATGTGTGAATCGAGAAACTTAAAACCGCGGCCGCGTGCGGTTTCGAGTAGGTTATTAAGCAGCGCCATTAGCTCCATGTAGTACTCATACTCTTGACGCGGACCAGAGATGGTTGCACTTATTTGTTGACGCATTTCTTTTAATACTTGTGGTGGGTTACCAATGATCAGTGAGCCTGCTGCCGCACCGACAATGATTAAGAACTCGGCTGGCTGCCAGATAGCACCGAGTTTACCGCCTGCCCATATGTATCCGCCGAAGACACATATCAGTACGGTAATGGCTCCAAAAAACTTTTGCATCTTGTGACTCCTAAGAGGACATTAATTGGTTGAGTTGTTTAAGCGCTTGTTTGTGCAACTGACATATGCGAGGTGGTGTCAGGTCGAGCACTAGCGCGATTTCATGGAGGTTGAGTTCATGTTGATAGAACAAGGTGAGCAACAGTTGGTCACGTTTCGACATTTTGCCTAGTGCAGTGTCTAAGCTGCGGCGAATGTGCTCATGTTCCATGCCGTCATATTGGCCGCCAAAGTGGCTGTCTCCGCCAGTTTCCATCAATTGGTCGAGGCTTTGCATTTCGCCCGCGAGTGCCGCGTTTTGTCGGTTATAATAGTCTTGCTCATCAGTACCTAGCGCTTTGATGATTTCAGCATCGGTGGGCATTCTGCCCAGCGCACGAGTAAGATCTCGTGTTACGTCGTTAAGCTCATGCGCCTGTTGGCGGGTTTTACGTGAGCGCCAATCCAAACGACGAAGCTCGTCCAAAATCGCGCCACGAACACGACAAACGGCAAAAGCGGGGAAGTGTGGATCACCCACATCCCCATAACGACGCCCTGCTTCGACAAGCGCAATCAAACCGATTTGCTGCATGTCTTCGATGCTGCAGTGTGAGGTCGCATGAACGCGCAGTTGGTTTACCACGCGCTTAACCATGACTTGATGGCGTTGCAGCAGTGCATTTTCATCAATCGGGCGCGACGGCGTATTTACTTCCTCCGTCGCGGTATAACTTTCCTGTAAGTTCATCTCCAACATGCCTGTGCTCCGTTATTGCACAACGTACTTGGTTAACAGAACATCATCGATATCACGAACGAAGTCGGTTTTTGCGAACGCAAGCAGCAGAGTCTCCTTGACTTCGCTTTGTAGGGTATCAATGGCACCCGCCTGCTGAAGCTCATCAAAGGTTTTGTCGCTAAACAGTTTTAGCAGTGAGTTTTGAATCATCGGCATGTAAGCATCAATATCCTTAATGCGCTCTGGGCGGCGTGTTTCCACCGCAAGTTCCAGCATCACAAAATGAGTTTGCTTCTTGCCTTTGATGGTCAGCACTACCTTATCTAATGGATGAAAGCGTGGGCCTTTTGTTGCTGGTTGCTCTGAAGTTAGGAATGCCAGCGGTGAGTCCTCCAAGAAGTTGCTAACGCTGGATTCTGATGATGAAGACTCTGAACTTTTGTTGAGGTACCAAATACCGCCGACCACAGTGGCAGCGGAAACGAGGGCACTGGTGATGATCATGGTGATAAACAGGGCGATCATTTGTTGTTTGGTCATAACCTTTTTCCTCGATGATTCATTAGGCTTGAGTGTTCAGCCAATGCTCTGAATAGTTTGTTGTTGTATTAGATTGAAAGGCGTTGGTTTCACGCGCGGCGAAGACGGTTGCTTCTTCTTGTGAACCGTCATGAGCATGTCGCTCTTGACCTTGATCTGAGCCGACGTTTACGTCTACGTGAACGAAGTTCTGCTCTTGCAGTTCCGTTCGAAGGCGCTCAGATACCTGCATTAATGCTTCACGAGTTGCGACAGTATTGGCGTTGATCTGCACGCTCAAGCGGTCACCTTCCACGCGTACCAATAAATCCAATTTGCCCAACTCTGGTGGGTCGAGACGGATTTTGGCTTCTTGTAGGTTTTGCTGAGCTTGTAATGTCACGCGATCTTGCAGCACTTGCATCATCTGCTCGCCCCATCTACCTGAGCTGGTATCCACGCGAACCGCCGCCCACTCCGCACCTTGAGCTTGAGTTGCTGCAAGCGGTGAGGTTGGATTTGGATGTTGCGCGGCTGGTGTCTGCGATTGCGTGTTGGCTGCGAATACTTGCCCATAAGCAGGTTGATTCAGTAACGTTTGCAAATCAGAAGCAGAAACTTTAAGTGAATTTACCGCGCTCGCTTGCACACCACTTTGGTTCTCTTGCGCGGGGGCAGTAAGCATTGGGTTGGCTTGAGCGCCTATGTTTGCACTTTGCGATGTGTTATTTGCCGACAGTTGTGCAAGCTGGTTGGTATCGCCTTGCTTAGTCGCCTCCTTACTGATTCCCTGCATGAGAGCTTGCGCTTGCGTGGCCAGATTAACCTCTGATGAAGCATTACCCAGTAACGTTTCGTCAGAGGTGTCTTCTGTGTGGAGGTGTGGTGAGTTGGCGTCAGGTCGCATCGCTTCCGCCGGTGAGGCTTGCGTATTTAAGCGAAATCCGGCAACGGTGATAGGCGCGTTGGTTTGTCCCTGTTGAGTGATCGTAGCTGAGTTTGTTCGTGAAACACCTTGATCTGAACGAGCGTGAGAGATCTTCCCAGCGGCTGTCGATTGAAAAGATGAACTCGTAGGCATTGAGTTAGTGACCATCATTGCGTTAGCTCCATCGTCATCGCGAGTTGATAAGCCATGGCGCGCTCTTGTTGATCGCTAACCATGTTCATCTCTTGTTTTAGCTCGCTGGTGGCTTTCTCCAATGCCGTGAATGCACACGCATGCACAGCTTTCGCTCGCTGGATTTCAGGTGCGAGTTTCGGATCTTTCAAAAAAGGCTTATGGCTGATCAGCAGTTCACGCAACTGTAAGTCGTAGCGTTTAAGCGCTTGCCAATCGGCCGTTTTAGTGGCGATTTGGATCAGTTTTGATAAGTGGCGAAATCGCTCTGGCGACACTTTATGCTTGCTGCCCAAAATTCATCCATCCTTCTCGTACGTTACCCATCACTCGCTCTACGTTGTCTAGACGTGTTGCGTCGTTCTGTGTGCTGGCGTAATACAACTCGACTTGGCAGAAGTCGTAGAGCTGACGTAAGCTTTCCGCGATTTCACCGCCATTTTCGTCATCTAACGCACTGCTTAAGCCGATAAGGATGTTCATGCATTTGTTAATGCCAACCCCTTTCGCTTCTATGCGACTCGCGGCAAGATGGCCACGAATACGCTCAATTTCATCGAGTAACCCATCAATCAGCATGACAACGAGTTGGTGTGGGTTAGCTGATGCTGCTTGAGCATCAAGATCGACCTGTTGGTATGAGTCGTAGCCGGAATCCATTAGCATGAGTACTTCTCCTAAAGCCTTAACCAAACATCGACATGGTTTGGTTCATTTGCGTCATTATGGTGTTCATTTGAGTAAACTGGGTAAGGTAGCGGTTGTACGACATCTCGTACTTTCGCTGTAAAGAGGTTTGCTTGTCGTCAATTCGGTCTAAGTTGGCTTGCAGAGCATCTTTGCGGGAAGTGAACGTGCCTGTAGAGAACTTCAAGAACGGTTCTGCCATGTCATCAAGCGAGTCGAGCAGGGCGCCATCACCGTTAAACATGGTTTCTAGTGCGGCACTGTTGTTCTTCTGCGCTTCGGCAAACTTATCTTGATCGACTTTCATTTTGCCGTCACGATCAAGAGTGATACCGACTTCGCTCAATCGCATGCCACCATGCTCACCACGAACGAGTGCATTTAGTTGTGTGTCAATTGAACGCAACGTTGGATCACTGGCGAGCACACCACGGGCTTGGTCTTCACTGCCGATTTTGGTGTATTCATCTAAGGTCGAAACCAACGAGTTATAGGTATCGACAAACTTGGTGATTTGTTCTTTGGTGCCCTCGCTATCTGCGCCTACTTCCATTGAGATCGGCGCTTCTCCTGAGGTTTGTGCTTTGGTGACGGTGATGTCGACACCATCAATCACGCCTTCAAAAGTATTGCTTGAGTTAGTCAGTTTTAGCCCTGTACCTTCCGCACCAAGCCAGATAACAGCATCTTGTGGCCTGCTGATTTCTGTTGTGTTGGTGAACGCATCTTCAAACCAAGCTTGTCCTGTTCCCGTCGCACTGACATTGATGGTGTTCGCCACGCCTGTTTCGGTACTGGAGAGCATGAAGTGTGTTTGTCCGTTCGAGCGCACAAGCGTGGCATTTACACCTGGGTTATCAGGGTTGTTGTTGATCGCACTGACTAGGTCTGTCATGGTCGCTTTGCCATCGCCGTCAGTATCCATCGCCGACATATCTAACGTCATGTCCTCGCCGTTAATAGTGAGCTCTAGAGTGCCCGTGGTTGGAACTTCTGTTGAGGCCTCTAAATTTGCTGGCATGCCAGTAGAGATTTGATGTGACGTTGCGACTTGCTCAACAAAGATCTGGTAGTTACCGACTAACGCGTTCGCATCGGCACTCGCGGTGAAAAAGCCATCTTGAGAGGTTGTTGCTGTATTCTTAATGATGCTGTTTGTGCTGCTGTTCATCTCGTTAACCGCAGTGCGGAACTCACGCAGTGCACCTTCCACCTTACCTAAGGCATTAAGCTGCGCTTGGTATCGATCTGCTTGCAATTGGTAGCGCTGCTGAAATGGCTGAACATCTAACGTGGCGAACTGGGTTGCCATAGTAATTGGATCTAACGAACTCATTAGGTCGCTCCCTCTCTCATCTGTATTTGGCTTTTCTATGCCAGTAATAAATACTCAATCGCAAGATGTGTGCCTGATATCTATACCTATATAAAACAGTATCTTACGTTCTATTTTGTGTGTTGGGAGGAAGCGGCTTTTCCACCTTGCTGGTTCCGCTTTCCCCTTGATAGCTAAAGGGGTTCCCAAATAAAAAAGGCGACCAAAAGTGGTGAAAGATTTAATGCAATGGAGGGAAGACAAAAGAGGCATGTAGCGATACGCATAATACGAAAGTTTAGGCCTTTACTGCTAAGGGATTCAGATTTTTCTGATCCTGTTTGAATGCAAAGGTTTGCTATCTTATACCCCTGCAATTTTTGTGGTTGCTAGCGGCTGGTTATTCCCCCTAATTCGACTAAAAAAGAACGACAATAATGAATGACTTTGTTTTACGACTGATGAAGTGTGCCCGTGCATATGAGGCTTTCATTGGCACCAAACTGCGCAGTAAACAGAACATTAATGCCGAGGAACTGGCGAACATTCGTGTAGAGGCGCTCTCTCGATTTCCAGAGCTTAAAGCGTATGAGCCACATCGAGGTGTGGAGTCTGCCGAGCTGGAGTTGTTCAATAAGGTTTGTATAGCACCATACTAAAAGCCAGTTTCCCTCTTCATACTGGTCACACCAACGAAGCCACTTCTATCTATATCCGTTGCGGAACTCTTTTCTACACGCTTTTTTCAGAAAAAGAAAAAGTCTCCCGGATGAAGGGGAGACTTTGAGCTTTCAGACCAACTAAATTTTGCGCGTTGTTAGCGAATAGAAAAGTTCTATTAACGCAGTAGCGACATTGCCATGCCTGGCAGCTGGTTAGTTTGAGAAAGAACCGTTGTACCAGCTTGCATTAGCATTTGGTTCTTAGTCATGTTTGAAGATTCAACAGCAAAGTCAGTGTCAGTGATACGGCCTTTCGCTGCAGACGTGTTCTCAACCATGTTGCTTAGGTTCACTACTGTGTGGTCTAGGCGGTTGATCGTTGCACCCATGCCTGCACGAGCCGAGCCTACTTGGTCGATTGCTGTTTGGACTTCATCCATAGCCGTTTGTGCGTTTGCTTGGTCTGCTGCAACGTCTGCGCCGCCGCTGAAGTTAGTGAAACCAGCAGTAAGAGTGTCAAACGCTGTACCAACTGCACCGTCAACTGTTGTTGCTAGGCTTAGTGTCTCTGCACCTGAAGCTCCGATTTGAAGAGTAAGACCGCCGCCTTTAACACCACCAGTCGCAAACAAAGCGTCACCAGCAAATTTAGTGTTAGTCATGATGCTGTTTAGCTCTGTTTCAAGCTCTGCAAACTCTTTATCAAGTGCAGTTTGGTCTGCTTGAGAGTTAGTACCGTTCGCTGCTTGTGTTGCTAGGTCGTTCATGCGGTACAGAATGTTAGTTGCTTCATCGAAAGCACCTTCCGCTGTTTGCAGCATAGACATGCCGTCTTGTGCGTTACGCATTGCAACGTTCATACCACGTGATTGAGTTTCTAGACGGTTCGCGATTTGTAGACCCGCAGCGTCATCAGCTGCTGAGTTGATGCGGTAACCCGTGCTTAGACGCTCCATCGCAGTGTTAAGCATGTTGTTTGTGTTGCTTAGCGTGTTTTGAGTAACCAGCGAAGCGTAGTTAGTGTGCATTGATAGAGCCATAATCTGTTCTCCTTGATTGTTCAATGTGGGACTATCGCCCCGCTCACTAACTAGAGGCGGTCGGTTGGTTTTAATGATTAATTGGAAATTTAAAAATTTTGCCAACATCGCCAATTTTGATGGTTTTTGGTGATGTCTATTCCAGAAAATTCGTGTTTTAAGGCTGTTTAGACATGAAAAAGGGCGAGTTCTGACAGCTGAACTCGCCCTTCTTTTTTAGCCCGGTTTATTTATCGCCGAACGATTTAAACGACAATGAAGTGGGAATATCACTGAAATAGCCGAAATAATAACTCGCACCGAGTAAGCGGTAACGATTGAGCTCGTTTTGGCTTGCGACTCTACCTGCCACCCAAGGGAATTGATTACGACGCAGGAAGCGTGCGATGGGAAGGAACGCATGCTGATCTTGCTTGTTTTCCATCGTGACGGATAACTTGATCAGGTCGGGTTCAAACTCGGCAATGCGTTCAAAGTGTGTTTGGCTGGTCGCAATTTCAAACCACAAGGCATATGCGTTGTCTTTCAGCTGTTCAACTAAAGCAGCAACGCGTTTATGCAGGCACAGAGTTTCATCGGCTTGCAAAGCGGGCACGACATGTTGAAATGCTGCTTTGTGGAATTGAATCATTTGATTCAAAAAGTGACGCCCTGCTTGCCATAGTAAGGCGTCGACCCGAATAGGCACCACGACATTGCTGATAAGGTCCGGATGAAAGGTATCGAGTTGGAACTGAGTTTGGCGCAGGGCTAAATACAAGCTGTATAAATCTAAGCAATATTGCATTTGCTCAGACAGTTCAAACTGATAAACACTCTGCTCGCCACGTACACCAAAGCGCAAGGTAAGGTGCTGGTATTCCACCTCACCGGTTTTTGTTTTACGGATGGCCTGACAGGCGTGTTGAATGTCATTGTGTTTGAGCGCATCAAACACCAGTTGGTCGTCGTCCGTGACAATGTGTTGCAGTGCGAGATCGCACAAGTAGTCATACATCGCTTTATTTGAGATGAGATTAACCAAGGTTTCCTACCACGTTGACCTGTTTATTTTCTGGAATTTCATTGTAAGACAGTACCGCCAATCCTTGGGTAAAGGTACGTGCGTAACGAGCCAGCAATGGACGTAGTTGAGGCATCACCAATAAGATTGGCGGTAGTCCTTGCTGCTTCAATTGCTGACGAATCAAAGGCAAGTTCTGCTGGAACTGGCTAAGGATGTTTGGCTCTATTGGGAAGCTATCGAGCATGACGGTGCCTGCGGCTTGTGCTTGTTGCAACGACGTCATCAGCATCTGTTCAAGTTCATCAGACAAGGCGTAGACATTCAGCTCGTTCTTCTGACCCGCAACTAAGTTAACCAAGGTTCGCTTAAGTGCGCAGCGTACATCCGCCGCTAATAAAATCGGATCTTTGATGTTTTCTGAAGACTCCAACATGGTGTTGGCGATGGTACGAATGTCTTTTAGCGGCACTTGGTCGAGCAGGAGCTGACGGTAAACCTTAAGCTGCTGCGCTGGTGTTAGAGCCGCTGCTAAGGCTTCGGCCAATTTTGGTGCTTGCGCTGTCAGACGTTGAGTCATGGCTTCAACATCGTCATGAGTAAACAATTCAGCCAAATTGGTTTTCATAATTTTGCTGATGTGTGTGGCGATAACCGTGCCATCGTCAACCACCTGATAGCCCATGTTCAGCGCTTTCGCTTTGTCTTGATGTTCAATCCAAACCGCAGGCAATTGGTAGGCTGGGTCACTGCCTAGAATGCCATCTACCTCGCCATAGGTTTCACCCACAGCAATCGCCATTAAGCGTTCTGGCTCGATAAAGCCTTGCTCAATCACTTCGCCGTTCAAAGCAATGGTGTATTGGTTCGGCTTTAAACTGAGGTTGTCGCGAATACGCACTTCCGGCAGTAGAAAACCCACTTGCTCAGAGAGATTGCGGCGAACACCACGAATACGCTGCGCTAGAGGCGCGCCTTGTTCTTTGTTTACCAAGTGCACCAAGCGATAGCCTAACGCTAAAGATAGCGTGTGGACATGAGGAATATCGTCCCAAGTGAGTGCGGCTTCTTCTTCCTGCATCGCATGAGAGAGTGCTTCTACTTGGTCGATTTGTGTATCTTGCACTGGCTTTTTGCTCTGTCGCCAGCCCGCGAATGCAAGCACTGCGGCGAAGGTGAAGAACGCAAGGTGAGGCATTCCTGGAACCATACCAATGATCGCCATGATAGCGGCAACGGTATACAAGGTCGCTGGTGTTGCAAGCAGCTGCTTGTGCATGGTTTCTGACATGCCGTTATCGCTGTCGTTAATACGCGTCACGATAATGGCTGCAGCGGTCGCAAGTAGCAGTGATGGAATTTGAGCAACGAGGCCGTCACCGATAGTCAGTAGGGCGTAAGTCTTGAAGGCTTCTGACGCTGGCAATCCGTGCTCGAACACACCAATGCTGATACCACCAATGATGTTGATGAACAGGATCAGCAAACCAGCAACCGCATCACCACGCACAAACTTGGATGCACCATCCATGGAACCGTGGAAGTCCGCTTCGTTCGCCACCTCTTTGCGGCGTTGGCGCGCGGTTTCTTGGTCGATCAAGCCTGCATTTAAGTCGGCATCGATGGCCATTTGTTTGCCCGGTAGCGCATCCAAGGTAAAGCGTGCCGACACTTCAGAAATACGTTCGCCACCTTTGGTGATCACGACAAAGTTAATGATCATCAAGATGATGAACACCACCATACCGACCACGTAGTTACCGCCGATCACCACTTCACCGAAGGCTTGAATCACCTTACCAGCAGCATCGCTGCCGTTGTGACCTTCAAGTAATACGATACGCGTTGAAGCAACGTTTAGAGTGAGGCGAAGTAAAGTTGCGACCAACAAAATGGTTGGGAAAATCGAAAAGTCGAGTGGTCGCTTCGCTGTGGTGCTGACCAGCAATACCAAGATCGCTAACACGATGTTGAAGGTGAACAGCGCGTCCAATAGCAATGGTGGCAAAGGTAAGATGACCATTGCCAATACCATCAACAAGACGATTGGAATACCAATGTAGCCTTTAGTGGAAGTTTGAAGGTGTTTTAACCGGTTAAACATACTCTGGTGTCCTTGGGTAAACGCGGGTTAATCAGTGTTGCAAATGCTTTGGAATTGAAAAATGAGGCAAAGGCGTCGGTTCCTTTCCGTCCCCTTTACGAAAGGCTTTCAACTGCAAAACGTAAGTTAAAATATGGGCCACCGCGATATAGAGTTGGCTTGGTATGGCTTGCTCAATGGCCGTGGTGTGATAAATCGAACGAGTCAGCGGCGGCGAGTTGATGATCTCTACTTTATTCTCGCGGGCGATGCGTTGAATATGCATTGCGGTTTCATCGACGCCTTTTGCCACCACAAATGGTGCATCGGACAACGATGGTTCGTACTTCAATGCCACGGCGTAGTGGGTCGGGTTGGTGATCACCACATCTGCGGTGGGCACCATCTTGTCGATTTTACGCCGCGCGAATTGTTGCTGAATTTGGCGAATACGCTGCTTAACTTCAGGTCGACCTTCGTTGTTCTTAAATTCTTCTTTCAGCTCTTGTTTGGTCATGCGCAGTTCTTTGAGGTGCTCCCAACGTTGATAAGGGATATCAATCACCCCGAACAACAACAGGGCAAAGCCCATCAGCAGCAGACCTTCAAACAAAATCGACATGATCAGTGAGAAACCTTGGCTAAGTGGTAAGTTTTGCATGCCAAGTAGCGGCTGAAGATGGTTGTCTAGATAGCCATAAAGAATGCCGAAGATGACGAGCACTTTGAAAGTCGATTTGACCAATTCCACCAGTGAGCGAGTAGAGAAAATACGCTTGATGCCAGAGATAGGATTCAGTTTGCTGAGCTTTGGCATCACGTTCGCGGGACGGAACATCCAGCCCCCTAACACCATGCTGCTGCCAAAGGTGACAATGATGATAACGGTGAAGAGAGGCAAGAGCATCTCAATGATCACCGCCAAGCTCTGACCAAGATGCTCCACCAATTGTTTTGGGTTTTCTAAGTCAGCTTTGGTTAAGGTCATGTTGTAACGGAATACACCAGACATGCTTTCCCAAATACTGTTGAGCTGGGAATAAAAAAACATCGCAACGGCTAAGAAGATAACTGCGGTAGTGAACTCTTTTGCGCGCGGAATTTGTCCTTCCTGACGGGCTTTTTTGACCTTCTGGGGGGAGGCTTTCTCGGTTTTGTCTTGAGACGACTGTTCGCTCATGCGCCCCCCAACATAAAGTTATTCAAGAAACGAATGGTGTCGTGGACTAACGCGGTATAGCGACTAGGCACCCCAGAAACGGAGATCAACACGCTGAACAAACCTAACAGCATGGTCATCGGGAAGCCTAACGCATATACGTTTAGAGAGGGCGCGGCTCGGTTCATCACACCAAAGCTGATATTGGCGAGCAGCATAGAAACGATCGCTGGTAATGCTAAGGCAAGTGCGGAAGCAAACATCCACCCAAAGATATTCACGACACCTTGCAAAGACAGGGCGGTGATCCCCGAGCCTACAGGCCAAATGACAAAACTTTGAATGACGATATCGATAACCAGTAAATGCCCTTCAAGTGCAAGGAAAAGCAAAGTCGAAAATATAAGGAACATGCGGCCTAGAATCGCCACAGATAAGCCATTAACCGGATCGTTCATCATCGCCATACCCAAGCCCATTTGTAACGAGATAGTCTGGCCGAGCATGGTGAATACATTGAACAACATGTGCAGGATTAAGCCGAACATCAGCCCCCAAATCGCCTGTTCAAAGGCTAAGAAAAGCGAGGTCATCGAGAACAGTTCGACTTCTGGCATCGGTGGCATCAGTGGTGCGGTGATCACCACAATCGAGAGCGCAAGTAAACTGCGAACCCAGACTGGAATCAGTGCGTCACCAAAAAACGGCATGGAAATGAACACGGCACCGACGCGAAAAAATGGCCACCACAGCTGACCTAGAATCACAGACAGTTCCGCAAACGTTATCGCCATTAGCCGATCATTCCCGGTATGTTATGGAACAAGAAATCAAACAATTCCATGATTTTTCGTAGCATCCAATGGCCTGCAAAAATCACCATCAGCAGCGTGACCAACAAACGGGGCAGGAAGCTTAGGGTTTGCTCGTTGATTTGCGTGGCAGCCTGAAATACAGCAATACAAAGGCCAACAATCAAACCCGGTACGACCAGAACGGCCACCATCAAGATGATCAGCCAGACGGCGTCAGAAAATAGGGTAACGGTGAGTTCCGGTGTCATGATGCGCCTCCACTACCCAAAGCTGGCAGATAGTGTACCGACCGTCATTGCCCAGCCGTCTACCAGAACAAATACGACGAGCTTGAATGGTAGCGAAATGATCAGGGGTGACAGCATCATCATACCCATTGCCATCAGTACGCTGGCGACGACAAGGTCGATGATCAGGAAAGGTATAAACAACATAAAGCCAATTTGAAACGCGGTTTTCAGCTCACTGATAACAAAAGCGGGCAACACCACAGCAAATGAAATGTCTTCAACGTTTTGGTCGATGGGCTCGTTGGCAATACGCAACATTTGCTCCAGCGAGCTTTGGTGGGTTTGTGCCAACATAAAATTACGAACGGGTTTTTCGGCCACTGAAAACGCCTGCATCAAGGTAATTTCACCATTTTCATACGGTTTGAAGGCGTTGTCGTGAATATCGGTCCAGACGGGGCGCATGATAAGTAACGTCAATGCCAGTGCAATGCCAACCAAAACACGGTTCGGCGGACTTTGTTGCAACCCCAACGCCTGACGCAAAATCGCCAAAACCACGATAATGCGCGTAAAGCTGGTGGCCATCAAAACGAAGGCTGGCAAGAAACTGAGTGCTGTCATGAGCAACAGGATTTGTAGCTTAACGCTGTACTCTTGCTGTGTGTCCCCGTCGGAAACGGACAAGATGGTTAAGCCATTGTCAGCGGCCATGGTTGGCAGCGCAAACAGCAGTATACCAAGTAATGTAATCACCATTAAAGGCAACCGACGCTGACTGTCACTCAGAAGATTCATCGCACAACCCACCTGAATTTATCGACCTACGCCGCTAAGCGCAGAGTTATGCACATTAATTAGGCGCAAGCCATATTTATCGTTAATAACCACGACTTCTGCTTGGCCCATAAGAGAGCCGTTTACTTTTACATCAAGTGGTTCGCCATTGAGCTTGTCAAGTTCAATCACTGTGCCTTCACCAGCTTTCATCAGGTCTCCCAAAGGAACCTCTTTACTTGCGACTTCTAAGGTGACCGTTACAGGGACGCTTTTGAAGAAACTTAGGTCGCGTTCTGCAATAGGCTCGGGAGCAGAAGCCTGTTCTGTTTCAAAATCTTCTAATTGAAAATCGTCAAAGTTTATATCATCGGCGTCGAATGCTTGGTTGTCTTGGGCGTCGCTCATCGCTGCGATTCCTTATCTGGGTTAAAAATCAGTACAAGCTGGCCGTCTTGTTCTGCAACACGGCCAGAGAAAAGAGTTTGGTTACCGATACTTACTGGCACGGTATTGAGAAGCTCGATGGGCAAAATATCGTCTGGTTGCAATCCGACCACATCACTCAGCGCCATGGTTTTCTTGCTCAATACGACATTGAGACGCACTGGCGTTGATTCCAGAGAGCGACAAAACGGCTGATACAAGTCTGTATCGTCATGAAGGGCTAACTGCTCGATCAAAATTTGAATCATGGTGCTATCGAGCTTGAGGTTAATAACACCTTGGAAATCTTCAAACGTGATAGATAGCTCAGCATGCAGTCCGATACCTTTTGGTGTTTCGTACTCGCAGGTTTGCCACATTTCTTGCGGTGCAAGCCACTCAATGATGATTCGGCTAATGCGCTCTTGAAGGCGTAAGTCACTTGATGTTAAAGAAGTGGAAGTACGCTCCGTTGCGGCGCCGTAAAAGCGATCGGCTAGTTTGATTAATGTTTGTGCGTCTCCGTGGATATACGCCATGCCACCATCTTTGTGTTGATAGGTGGAGGTTTGGTCTTTATCTAATAAAGTTGGCGAGAATCTATGTAGTTCTACTGCAATTAAATTTGCTTCAATCTTGTTGGTACTGATCCAATTTTGTAACTCATTGGTTAGACCCGAACAAGACTCTGAGATCAAGCTTTCGAGCTTCTCACGAATGATATGAATAGGTTTGCCTAGCAACTCTACATCAAGCAATTTGATGTCGGAAATAGGCACATTAACTCTGCTTTCCATTTATATTTTACCGTGCGTTAACAAACTTAACTGTTTTAACTTAATAGCGGACAGTCTACACAAATTTTTTTAATAACCTTTAGTTTCAACTTTAAAGATTGTGACTTTAGTTCACATGTTGATTTGAATCTAACTACAGGTACTTTTAATTAAAATTAAAAAGAGTTAGCTTTGACTTATAAAATGGTTAATAAAAAATATAACAATAATTAGCTAAGTTGTTGTTAGTTATGTCATTTAATGCTGATGGGTAGAACGACAGCCTTCGCAATTTGAGCCTTGTAACTCATTGTTTTTTTTGGTCTAAAAACGTCTATTTATGAATGCTTGCTTGAGCTTTTTGACGAAATTATGACTACTTTTAATATTTCATAATAGGGCATTTATATGATTACCTGTGCCAAATTTTATAATTCAATGGCATATTTAATTAAACCTTCTATGTCAGGGAATTGTGATAAATACCTACAAAGAAGCCGTTTGATAATATTTTCTAAAGTATTCCTGTTAGCTGGTGTAACTTCGTCTAGCTTTACATCGGCGAGTGAGAAAATCACTGTTCCAATGGATCTTTCTACTTGGCTATATAAAGGAAATAAATTTGAGTGCAACTTAATGCACACAAATATTCCAGAGGGGAAGTTTTATTTCCGCGCGGAACCAAATAACCGAGTTTCTTTTATCGCCAACGTTCACAATAAAAACAATAAATGGAACAGCGCTGTATTGCTGAGTGAGAGTGCACCGTGGGAAAGAGAGCTTTTAAGAAAAGAAGAGGCTTCGCTTGCGTTTACCTCGGCAACTAATCAGTTCGTTTTCTCGCATGGTATAGAGTCTCTACTTACATCCATTTCCTCTGGTAGTTGGGTTACGCTGTCACTTGGTAGGGGTGAAGGTTCCACTCTCAACAGTATCACTCTGCCAACCATTCAAATACAAAATGCATTGGCCTCATTCAATCAATGTCGAGATCAACTGCCAAAGTTATCTTACTCCCAGGCTCGTGATGTGAATTTACCATTTCAGTTTGGTCAAAAAACATTAAGCCGCAGCCAAAAAAGTACCTTGGCAGCACTCTACAGTTACATTTCTGTCGATGATCGCGTCACCAAAATTCTTGTCGATGGCCATACCGATAATGTTGGCTCTCAATTGGCGAATTTAAATGTATCTCGCCAGCGTGCTGAGCAAGTCGCAGAGGCTTTGGTTCAACAAGGTGTTGACCGTTCGTTGATTGAAGTTCGTGCTAATGGCTCGCGATACCCAATTGCCAGTAATAACACCCAAGCAGGGCAAGCCAAAAACCGTCGAGTGACACTGCGTTTGGTTCGAGATAACGAGCGTGTGATTACTAAAAATGAATTGGCCAGACACTCGACAAGCAAAAGCAAACCAGAAGTAAAACAACAACCCCAACAAGAGAAGGTAAAGGTTCAATGATGACGAAAATGGATATTTTGTTGGTTGAGCCAAATGAACACCTAGCTCAACCAGTGCTGGATGTACTTGGGAATGCTGGTTATTCCGTAAGACACAGTCGTACTGGTCGCAGCGCGCTATTGGAAGAGCGAGCTTGCATTACGTTGGTCAGCTCAAACTTACCGGACATGTGTGTACGTGAGTTTGTCGCGTGTCATCAGAGGCAGCGTAGTGCTGGTGTGGTGATTGCGATTGTTGATCAAGAGCAGGGCATTTTGGCGGCGGAAACAATGAAGTCAGGGGCGACGGATTACTTACTTCGCCCTTTTGAAACGAACCAATTGCTGAACTTACTCAAGCGAGTGGAAGCCTTGGACAAACCACTGGCGAACATCGTGGCTGAATCATGGCGCAGTAAACAAGTGCTTCAACTCGCGCACCGCGCTGCCTGCACTAACGCCAGTGTGCTTATTACTGGCGAATCTGGTACCGGTAAAGAAGTACTGGCACGTTACGTTCACGAGCAATCTCCTCGTGATGACGGTCCGTTTGTCGCAGTGAACTGTGCTGCGATTCCAGAATCTATGTTGGAAGCAGTACTGTTTGGCCACGTGAAAGGGGCATTTACTGGTGCCACCAATTCGCAAAGCGGTAAGTTTGAAGAGGCCAATGGTGGCACGATTCTGCTGGATGAAATTGGTGAGATGTCACCAGCGGTGCAGGCGAAGTTATTACGTGTGCTTCAAGAGCGAGAAGTAGAACGTGTAGGCAGTCATAAAGCGATTCAGTTGGATATCCGAGTGATCGCTGCAACCAACAAAGACCTGCGCGAAGAGGTGCAAAAAGGCACATTTCGTGAAGATCTTTACTACCGTTTGGATGTGCTGCCATTGCATTGGCCGCCTTTGCGAGAGCGCAAAGAAGACATTTTGCCGATCAGCCAGTTCTTTATTGGAAAATACCAAGACGGTAGCCGCTGCTATCTATCTCAAGATGCCATTTCTGCCCTTAGCCAATATCACTGGCCGGGCAATATTCGCGAACTCGAAAACGTCATACAACGTGCACTTGTCATGCGTCATGGGGATTACATTACCGCACATGATCTGATGCTGCCAATCGAATTGCTGACGTCTGTGCCTTCCGCTGAACCGGTTTCAAGCTTTGGCCACGTTGAGGCGAAGAAGCAAGCTGAGTTCCAGTTTATTCTCGATAAATTACGTCAGTTTGGTGGAAACCGAACCAAAACGGCCAACGCTTTGGGAGTATCTACTCGAGCGTTACGTTACAAGCTCGCCGCAATGCGCGAACACGGTATTGATTTACAGTCGGCGCTTGGCTCGGCTGCCTAAAAGGAGAAAAGTAGATGGCAAGTCAACCAACTAATGCAGTCTCAGCAGAGCAATTAATGCTGTCTAAAATGGAGGCGATGCGAACGCAAGTTCAGCCGCCAGAATTTGTTGTGAGTGCAAACCCGTTAGATCAACAATCTTTGAACGCCCCATTGTCTTTCTCACAAGCGATGACCAATGTGCTGGATACGGTCAATCAGCATCAATCGGTAGCGAGTCAAAAAATGACCGCCGTCGAAACGGGCGCAAGTGATGATTTAGTGGGCGCGATGATCGCCAGCCAAAAAGCGAGTCTATCATTCAATGCTTTGATGCAAGTGCGCAACAAAGTGGTCATGTCCTTTGAAGATATTATGAAGATGCCGGTGTAACCCATGTCAGAACTTTCTACTCAAGTGGCCGGTAATTCCGCAATGTATGCCGGTACAACTCAGGTTCCCTCCTCAAATCGAGGAATGGATAACGTAACCAATAAAATCAAGCAATTGTGGTCAAGCAGCCAACGTAACCTTGTATTATCTGCGGTGTTAGCGGCCATTGTTGCGGCCATCATCGTGGTGGCGCTTTGGAGTTCTTCTCAAAGCTTCCGTCCGTTATACAGCCAACAAGAGCGTTTTGACATCGGTGAAATTGTGTCGGTATTAGAAAGCGAAGGCATTAGCTACCGCATGCAAGAGCAAAACGGCCAAGTATTGGTTCCAGAGGGTGAAGTTGCCCGTATTCGTATGCTGCTCGCTTCGAAAGGGGTGAAAGCGAAATTGCCAACGGGCCTTGACTCATTAAAAGAAGACAGCTCGCTAGGTACTAGCCAGTTTATGGAAACAGCACGTTATCGTCATGGTTTAGAGGGTGAGTTAGTACGCACTATCATGTCGCTGAATGCCGTAGCGAATGCACGAGTCCACCTTGCGATTCCTCGTCAAACCTTGTTTGTGCGCCAAAACACGGAAAGCCCATCGGCTTCTGTGATGTTAGAGCTTAAGCCGGGCGAAGATCTTAAGCCTGAACAGGTCGAAGCTATCATCAACTTAGTGGTTGGTAGCGTGACAGCAATGAAGCCTGAATTTGTCTCTGTAATTGACCAATATGGTCGACTACTGAGTGCGGATGTGACTTCAGCTGAAGCTGGCAAAGTGAACGCGAAATATCTTGAATACCAAAAAAGCGTTGAGAAGCAAATTATCCAACGTGCAGCTGACATGCTAACGCCAATCGTAGGTCCAAGTAACTTCCGTGTACAAGTTGCGGCGGATATGAACTTTAGCCAAGTCGAAGAGACGCAAGAGATCCTCGACAACGCACCAGTCGTTCGTAATGAACACACTATTCAAAACAACTCCGTTGACCAAATCGCGTTAGGTATTCCTGGCTCGTTAAGCAATCAACCACCAGTAACGGGTGAAACGCCAACTAACGATAGCCAGAACACCAATGCTCGTTCAGAAGTGAATCGTCAATATGCGGTAGGCAGCAGTGTGCGTCGAACTCAGTACCAACAAGGCCAGGTTGAAAAGCTCAGCGTTTCGGTTCTGCTTAACTCGAAAGCCGCACCGGATGGTGTCGCGTGGAGTGAGGCGGATAAATCGCAAATTTCAACCATGATCATGGATGCTGTGGGTATCTCGAATGTGCGTGGCGACAGCTTGAGTTTGATGAGCTTTAACTTCACCCCAATTGAGATAGACGCGCCGCTAGCACTGCCTTGGTGGCAAGACCCAACGGTACAGCAACCGTTGCGTTATGTGATTGGCGGTGCCTTAGGTCTAGCGATGATCTTCTTTGTACTTCGCCCGTTGATCATGCATTTAACGGGAGCGGATAAGCCTGCTCAAGAACTTGAATTTGCTGAGCCACAAGAAGAACCGCAATACGAAAACTTCCAGACTCGTGAAGAGCGTGAGCGCGAAGAACTTCTCGACCGAAAACTGTCGGAGAAAGGTATTGCTGTATCGTCTGGTTTGGATGTGAACAGCGACATGCTGCCGCCAGCGGGTTCTCCACTCGAGATTCAATTGAAACACCTACAGCTTATTGCTAACGAAGAGCCAGAGCGTGTAGCCGAAATTCTGAAACAATGGGTAAACATCAATGAACACAGCAAAGTTGACGTCAAAGCAGACGCTTAGTTATGTAGAAAAAACCGCGCTTGTGCTGTTGGGTATGGGTGAAGATGCAGCCGCTAAAGTGCTACAGCATTTTAGCCGTGATGAAACCCAGCGAGTGACACGTGCAATGGCGAAGTTGAATGGCATCAAAAGTGATTCTGCCTGCAATGTGATCGAACATTTCTTCGATGATTTCCGTGAACACAGTGGTATTCGGGGGGCATCAAAAGAATATCTGTCGAATACTTTACGCAAAGCTTTAGGTAATGATCTGGCTAAGGGCTTACTCAATAACCTGTATGGCGATGAAATCCGCAATAACATGCAGCGTTTGCAGTGGGTGGAAGCAGAAACTCTGGCCCGTTTCATCGTCAATGAACACCCTCAGATGCAAGCGATCTTCTTGGCTTACTTGCCTGCGGACAGCTCTTCTGCGGTCCTGATGCACTTGCCTCAGGATTATCATGATGAAATCTTGTTCCGCATCGCTCAATTGCAAGATATTGATCATCAAGTTGCTAACGATCTGCATGAGTTGGTGGAGCGATGTATCGATAAAGTGTCTGCAAGCCAAATCACACCGGTATCGGGCGTAAAACAAGCAGCGGATATCATTAACCGATTTGAAGGTGACCGAGCTTCCTTGATGGAAATGCTCAAATTGCATGATGAGAACGTGGTTAACGAAATCGAAGAGAATATGTTCGACTTTATGGTTCTCGGCCGTCAGCGTGAGGAAACCATGGACGCGTTGGTTCAGCAAATTCCACTAGAGCTGTGGGCTGTTGCATTGAAAGGTGCAGAGATTACTTTACAGCAAGCCATCAAACGCTCTATGCCACAACGTATGGTCAAAGCTTTGGAAGATGATATGGAGCTGCGTGGTGCTGTGGTACTGAGCCGAGTGCAGCGTGCTCGTCAAGATATTATGCAGATGGTTCGTGAGCTTGATGAAGCAGCCGAAATCCAATTGATGCTTTATGAAGAGCAAACGGTGGAGTAAGGCAATGGCCGAAAAAGGAACTAACACCATGCGGTTACCACCAAGTGGCTACCGCTTACATCGTTTTCCACCGCTGGCGCAACCATTGACCATTGAAGAGGATTTCGCTATGGAAAATCAAGGTTGGCAAGATACCCAAGCGGAAATCCAACAACAGCTTGAAGCAGGTTTCCAACAAGGTTTACAGCAAGGTCATGATGAAGGCCTCAACCAAGGGATTGAGCAAGGCAAACAACAAGGATTATTGGAAGGGCAGAAAGAAGGTTTCCAGAAGGGGTTTATCTCTGGAGAGCAGTCCGGAAAACAGGGTTTTGTGGAAGCGGCGAAGCCAGTCAATGAGCTGTTCCAAGTCTTATCTCGTTGGCAGAATGAAAAAGAGCAACAACAACGTCATATGATCTGCGAATTGGTGCAGAAAGTCGCGCAGCAAGTGATTCGTGCGGAGCTCACCTTGATGCCGCAACAGATTCTGGCTCTGGTCGATGAAACCTTGTCAGCCATGCCGGGCAAAGCAGAGAGCGTGATTGTTCATCTCAACCCGCAGGATTTGGAGCGCATTACACAAATTAACGCGGATTTACCGACGGCTTGGAAACTGGTCGCTAATGCAGAGCTACCTGTTGGTGGATGCCAACTTGTGACAGAGGATGCAGAGGCGGATGCGAGCTGTGATTCACGCCTGCAGGCCTGTATGGATAACGTGAAGCAACACTTACTTGACGAAGTCTCGATGCCACAGGTAGGCACTGAGCATGAGTAACACATTGAGCCACGAGCTGTTAAACGAACGATTGAGTGATGCATTAGCGTCACTCGATTCGATTCCTGTCGCGCGAGTGACGGGACGTTTGATCAAAGTGAACGGCTTAATGCTGCAAGCCGTCGGGTGCCGATTCAAACTTGAACAGCGCTGTCTGGTTGAAACCGCTGAGGGCGACATGATCGAGGCACAAGTGGTTGGCTTTGATCATACCGTTGCTTACTTAATGCCAATTCGCCGCTTAGGTGGCTTGTTCGCTGGCGCCAAGGTGATCCCCCTTGACGGCGACAGTACGGTTCAGCTCAGTTCACAATGGCTAGGACGTGTAGTGAATGGGCTTGGCGAACCTTTTGATGATGGTGCGCCGCTTAAGGGGGGAGATCGTGTTTCACTTGAACCTAAACCGATCAACCCGCTTAAGCGTCGTCCTGTTGATACGCCTTTAGATGTTGGGGTTCGCGCGATCAATGGTTTGCTCACCGTAGGCAAAGGCCAGCGTATCGGTTTAATGGCGGGCAGTGGCGTCGGTAAAAGTGTCTTGATGGGCATGATCACGCAGAACACTGAGGCCGATGTGATTGTGGTGGGATTAATTGGCGAACGTGGTAGAGAGGTTCGTGAATTTGTTGAACGCAATCTCACCCCAGAAGCACGTAAAAAAGCCATTATCGTAGCTGCGCCAGCCGACGAATCTCCTCTGATGCGACTGCGTGCGACACTACTTTGCCATCGTGTGGCGGAGTATTTTCGCGACCAAGGCAAAGACGTGTTACTGCTGATGGATTCATTGACACGTTACGCTATGGCACAACGTGAAATTGCCCTTTCTTTGGGTGAACCACCTGCCTCACGTGGTTATCCACCCTCGGTATTCAGCGTGTTACCTCAGCTCCTCGAACGAGCAGGGAACAGCGAAAACCCTAACGGAAGTTTGACTGCGATTTATACCGTTCTTGCTGAAGGGGACGACCAACAAGATCCTGTTGTGGATTCGGCTCGAGCGATCCTTGATGGGCATGTAGTGCTGTCTCGTCAATTGGCTGAGCAAGGCCACTATCCTGCGATTGATATCAATGCGTCTATAAGTCGCTGCATGAATGCTTGCACTCATGAGGCGCACAGTACTATTGCGAATAACTTCCGTCAGCTTTACTCCAACTACTTGCAAGTGAAAGAGTTATTACCACTGGGAGGATACCAACCCGGACAAGATCCAGAGTTGGATCAGTCGGTTTCTATGTATCCGCATTTACGTGCTTATTTACAACAGTCAGCCAATGAAGCGGTGGACTATCCAACCAGTTTGACTGCGTTAGCGCAGATGTTTCAAAGTGAACAGCAGTAGCAGTTTGATAAGCGGATTAAGGAATTAGATGGAATCGAAACTTAAGGCAGTAGGCAAGCTGCAACTGATGGAAGAAAAGCAGCGTGACAGAGTGGGACAGCAGCTTGATGTTATGCGTCAGCGTCACTCTCATCTTACGATGCAGTTAGCGCAGCTTTCTGCCTTGAAAAACCATGCCGGACAATCCGCATTAACGACTCCTGTGCTCAATAGCGCGGCTTTGATGAACCTCAACCGCGTAGACCAAATGCTTCAAAAGATGCTGCGTCACCACGAACACGAACAAGCGGTGATGCAGGCGGAATGCGCGTCGGTGCAAAAACACCTTGAGTACAAACATGCTCGAGTTCAAGGCTTGGAGAAGGTGCTGGAACGTTGGCGTGCTAAACAAAACTACGAAAAAGCCAAGAAAGAACAAAAGCTGATTGAAGATATCATCAACTCTCGATTAAAGCGCAAAGTCTTATAGTGCGCTTAGCTCTGATTGAGGTGCTGGCTTTACTTCAAACGGTCCGTCTAAACATCTGCGATAGAGCAAATCCGGCAAACACAGAGAGGGTGACCCCAAGCGTCAGAAACAGCATCGCTTTAACTTTAATACGGCGATCCGATGCAGCATTATTCATGAGTTTGATCTGAAAGTGGTTGGGTAGCCGATAATAACAGGATTATCGGCATGGAATGAATAGGAAAATCTCGATAAATGGGGTTTTTATTCTAAAAAGTGTAACTAAGGTTAAAGCCACGTGCTACAAGGATTCTCGGCGTCTTAACCACGTGAGTAAACCGCCTAATACGAGCCATCCGGACCCGATAGAACCCCCACTGCTGTCATTGTTGCCAAAGTCGTTACTGAGGGTATCTTCTGGGTCAAAACCGGAGTCTCCTTCGCTATGATAATCCTCGGTTGCCGCAAGCGAGGCATCATAAGTTGTTTTTGTTCCAGCGCTGGTTTGTGCTTCGATCCACGGGGTGTAATTCAACACTTCGGCAAATACGCTTGGAATCGCTGGGGATTCACATCTAGAAGAGCCATAACTGACAATACCGATTTGCTGATAGTTACCGTTGTTATCCTGGTAGGTTAATGGTCCGCCCGAATCGCCACTACAAATCCCTGTGTAATCGCGGTCTGGAAAGCCATTCGCACACAAACTTTCTTGTGAGTTGAAGTCGGGCACCAGTGAAATACATTGGCTATCGGTGAGCGGCTGAATTTCTGCCCAGCGAAGGTAATTCGGTCCTGTTTGGTCGTCGGTTGACGTTTGCCCAAGCCCGAAAACCTGGTACACCGACTGGTTACTGTAGTCACCAAAGTCTTGCGGCAAAGTGATAGATTGAACGTTATCAGTGATTGAACGAGTGAGCTCCAAAATGGCGATATCGTTAATCCACAGGTCATTGGGATTGTAGTCTGGATGAATCGTAATCGAACGTACGTCTTTGAACTCTTCAACAAACACATCATTCATGGTTGGGTTCTTCACCAAGACTCGAAGATCATTGATTGTCCAACCATCAGTAAATACGTCCGATTCTACACAGTGTGCAGCGGTCATGATGTAGCGGTCATTGACGATCGTACCACCACAGATGTTGGCAAACTGACGCGAGCCAGTGCGGTGCAATATTAGGCGAGCAAAGAAAGGGAGTTGATTAGCAGAGGCTTGTTGGCCGCCAATAATAAATGTTGTGAAATCAGAGTCGTCACCGTTATTCGCCGTTTCTGCACAAACTGCCAGTGGTCCCATGAGTAAAACACTACTCAGAAAAACATGATACAACCGCATAAAACCGTCCTTGGGTTTGAAAGTACTCTTCTTACTTTATACCAATTCCGGCATTATTCTATTCACCTAGAAAACGAATAAATGTCTTAATGCCTAGCTAATACCTTGCTAATACTCAACAAGTTACGCTTTCGTTTGACTAAATTCTTGTCGTAGCCAAGAACGTAACAAATGAAAGGCTTCATGCTTAAGTTTATGCGGTGGACATATCAAGTAGAATTGTTGGGATGGATTAACGATAGGCTGTCCTAGTTCGACCAACTGGCCGTATTTGATGTCATCTGTTACGAACAATCGATGTGTGACCAGCAAGCCCAGACGGCGAATGGTCGCTTGTACTGCTTGAATGGACATGTCAAAGGTAACCGGTTTTTTTCCTTTTGGCCTTTCTATGCCAGTTTGTTCCTGCCAGATTTGCCAATCGTGCTTGCGGCGGTCATTGGTGACTTCAATAATTGGGTAGGTTGATAACAGCTGTTTGATGTCTTGGCTATTTGGTTGATCTAATAGTTCTGGGCTGCACACCAGGACTAACTCATCGTCGCTCAACTTCTCGCAGTAGTAATCTTGCCACTCTTGAGGGCTACCGTGCACTAAAGCAGCATCAATACCTTCTTGTTCCAAACTGAACTGCCCAATAAGGTTGGATAAGCGAACATCAAGTTGCGGAGCGAAGTCTTGTAAACTCGACATTCTAGGAATCCACCAATGCAGGGCCAGTGAATTGGCCATATTAAAGGTAATCCGTTTTGAATTTTGGTCGTGAAGGAGCGCTTCTGTTGCATCAACGATCTGCTCGAGTGCAGGGGCGACTTTGCGGTAATATTTTTTGCCGTCGTTATTGAGACGAACTTGGCGACCGACTCGATCGAACAGCGGTTTATTCACTTGGCTTTCGAGAGATTTGATGGCTTGACTCACAGCGGAATGGCTTACTGAGAGTAGTTGAGCGGCTTCTGTCATGCTGCCTGTCTCGGCAACCGCGACAAAGGCGTAGATGGACTTCAAAGGGACTAACTTGCGCATGGTATCTTTACTCCTAATGCCTTCTTTTTTCATCTTCAAACAACTTTGTATTGTAAGTTTTACTTACATTAGCGTTTAAAAATACTCGCTATTTCTCGCTTGTGCCTTTTCTTAAAATACTCCGTGAATTAAGGAGTATCCAATGAAAGAAGAAAATAAACCCGTCATCTTTATGTTGATGTCTACGTTAAGCTTATCTGTTACAGGACTGTTAGCAAAACAGCTCAGTGACGAATTGTCCGTGACCATGTTCAGTTTTTTACGCTTCTTTACTCCAGCTCTCATTTTATTGGTCATGCTGCGCTTTAGAAATCTCAAATTACCTACCATCCATACCATTAAACCGATTTTGCTCCGTGCTTTTTTCATTGGTATGTGTCAGTTATGTTTTATCGCCTCTCTACAAACGTTGACTCTAGTTGAAGGGGTAGTGCTGTTCGCGACCGGGCCACTGTTTATGCCAATTGTGGAGAGGCTTTTTATGCGTGGACAAATCCGCATGTCGACAATAGTCGCACTTGTGATGGCATTTTCTGGTGTCGTTTTATTAGCTGGTGCGGATGGTGAGTTTACGTGGCGTGTCGACTTATTACTGGGGCTTGCTGGTGGGTTATTGAACTCAGGCTCTCAATTGACGCTATACAAAGCAAGTAAGAGCGGTCTATCACCACTAGAAATCAATTTTTGGACCTTTGGTGTTGCTGCTCTATTTATCTTGCCACTCATGTTGGTCAATGATTCGAGTGTGTTGGCTAACTCATTGTCGATAAACACGTTTGAAACGCCGAATACCGCACTCATATTCTTGATGTCATTGCTGATTATTAATACGCAGGTATTTCGTTCAAAAGCGTATCAGCTGGTAAGTAGTGGATCTCAATTAGCGCCACTTATATTCACCAACCTGCTTTTTACCGCGGTGTGGCAATGGGCGTTCTTTGAAGACCAAATGAGTGATATTCAGGTTATGGGCATCAGTTTAATTGTCCTAGCGACGGTAATGAATACCTGCTGGATTCGGTTCTCGGCACGCCGTATACATTTACTGCGACCTAAAACACCTTAAGGATAGGTTTAGCCTAGCAAGCTGTGACAAATGAAGTGTAAACGTCAGTGCCTGTTTGATTTTTCACTAGATTGAACTAGCGTCAAGAAAGGTGCTGGGAGAGAAAATATGCTGACTTTAAACTATCACGTCGAGATTGCCGCGACGCCTCAGCGCGTATGGAGCGTGCTGACCGATGTCGAATTATACAAACGATGGGCGCAAGCCTTTTCACCTCAATCTCGATTTGATGGTGTATGGGAAGAGGGTTGTGATATTACCTTTTTTGACCCTGATATGGGTGGTACGAGGGCGGTCATTGATACAGTGCAGCCGTTACACAAACTCGAGTTTCATCATGTTGCCATCTTTAATCCAGATAATCGGCAGCAATTGGATGGCGACCTAGCCTCAAAGTGGATCGGATCACGAGAGATCTATCAGATCGACACGTTAGATGATCGCTTATTGTTGAGTATCACCATTTATACTCACAGTGATTTTGTGTCGATGTTCAATCACGGCTGGGAGAAGGCACTGCCTTTGATCAAAACCATCAGCGAAGAGTAAGGTTAGTTTGCTAACTAAGATTGGGCTGACGACAGCTTGCTTGTGGGTATACAATGGGCCGTCAATTTGCGCACCAAGAGAGTAGATGATGGAACTTAAGGTTGATACCCACACGCATACGTACGCCAGCGGCCACGCTTATAGTACGTTGATTGAAAACGCGAAATCGGCAAAAGAGAACGGACTCGATATGTTCTGTACGACCGATCACGCTGAGTCAATGCCGGGGGCGCCTCATTACTGGTTCTTCTCTAACCAAAAAATTCTGCCTCGTTTTCTTGAAGGTGTTGCGATTATCCGCGGCGTTGAATCCAACATTATGAATACTCAGGGTGATATCGACATTCCAGAGAGCGTTGATCGCAATTTGGATTGGGTGATTGCTAGCTTTCACGAGCCAGTATTTCGCCCTGCGGATAGCGCTACGCATACTGAAGCACTGTTGAACATCATCAAAAACGGCCGTGTAGATGCGCTAGGTCATTTGGGTAACCCCAACTTTGACTTTGATTTTGAAGCCGTGCTGAAGTGTGCAAAAGAGCGCAATGTCGCGATTGAAATCAATAACACCACACTGAAAGGCAACAGCCGAGTGGGCAGTGTAGATCGCTGTCACGAGATTGCACAAATCGGTAAGGATCTCGGTGTCTTCTTCACTACGGGCAGTGATGCGCACTTCTGCCACGATGTGGGTAACCTAAGCTTGGTTAGTGAGTTAATGGATAGAGTTGGTATCGACAGCAGTAAGGTTATCACCCACTCAGCACAACAATTTTTAGCCTTCCTAGAGCTACGTGGCTGCAAGCCAATTGCAGAGTATGACGAGATTCGCAACGCATAAACTTGATTACATTTTTGGTTATGCAAGTGTTAAGGGATTGCTTTACACTGCTCGCAATAAAAAGCCGACTGAGAATTCGGTATTCAATGGAGAAGTGAAGATGTTACGTCCTTTAGTATTGGGGTGTGTAATTGCGTTGGGCTCAACATACGCAATGGCAGAAGCCGTCGATTTAAAACAAAGCATGAAGCAGATGAAGATGGAATTCAAACAGGCGGCAGAAGCGTCTGATGTTGACACCATGAAATCTGCGATTGATAGTTTGCAAGCGATCGTCGAGCAATCTAAGCGTGGTAACTACCCACCAGAGAAGTTCGATATCTACCTAGAAGGTTTTAACAAGCTGACGGTAACGCTAGACAAGATTGAAGCGGATCTTGATGCGGGCAAGCTAGAGGAAGCTAAAGACCAACTGCGTGAAATCGATAGCCTACGTGAAGAGTATCACGACAAGCGTAACCCAAGCATTTGGAGCAAGCTGTTCGGCTAATCGCTCACTGAGTTATTTGAAAGAATACGATATCAGCCCGCCACTACGGCGGGCTTTTTTGTGCCTGTCAATCGAGGTGTTCAAGAAAACCTGTGAGGCAGAATCCACTTATTGATTCTCTTTTTGAGCTATCACTCAGAATTGGTTACGCTGTGTGAAATTTGTTAAGTCACCGTTATGCGTAGATTAATTCCTTTTTATCGCTCCATGCTATTTGCTAGTGCTCTAAGTTGGGTGCTAGTGACGCTGATGCCTGTTATCAATGCTCATGGTAACAGCATGGGTGTGTGGGCGACGCTATGTACACTTAACGGTTTTGAATTGGTTCAGATAGAAAAGGGTGACAACTCCGTTAGCCACAAAGGCAAGCCTTGTCCTTTTAGCCATTTCTCGACTTTTCATCACGATACACTTCCAACGATACCGATACTTTCACGACTGAGCTCGGTGATTTCTGACAGTTACACTTATTTGGCTCTAAGTGTGCGATTTGAAACGCCAGTTCCTCGCGCGCCACCTGTTTCCCTTTTCTCATAACAAAAACAATTACAAGTAAATAAAGCCAACAACACTGCCACTTCGAGCAGTGGTACTCCCGAATCTAAGTCAAATAGCGCCGCATACCTATGAAGTATGCGCTGGATGCGTTTGGCTGAATTTGGGCGTTTAACTATGAAAAAAAGGAAAATACATATGTTGAGAAACTCGGCAAAGCCTCAACTCAAGGAAGCCTCGCACGCAAAATCCATCTACTTTATGACGTGGCGATGGCACTTCTACGCAGGATTATTCGTTATCCCGTTCATGCTCATTCTTTCCCTTACAGGGCTTGTGATGCTGTTTGATGATGAAATCGAACTGGCTCGATACGAGGCGATATTACAAGTTTCGCCACAAGAGCAACCTGTTCCTGTCTCCACCCAATTAGAAACCGTAAAGCAGACCTATCCCGATTTTAATGTCACTCAATTTATACCTGCTAAAACGGCCGATATCGCCAACCGATTCTCGATTCAAAACCAAGAAGGTAGCTCACTGATTGTTGCAGTAAATCCTTACACAGGAGACGTGCAAGGCACCATTGACCGTAGTGATAGCATCTATGAACTGATGAACAGCATTCACGGCACTTTGCTCATCGGCGACCTAGGCGACCGCTTAATTGAAATTGCAGCAAGTTTGGGCATTTTACTTTTGGTGTCTGGTTTGTACCTTTGGCTGCCAAGAGATAACGCAAGCCGAGCAGGCTTTATGAAAATCCGTTTTGGCAACGGCACTCGTATTTTGATGCGAGATTTACACGCGAACTTAGGTGGCGTGTTGTCGATTGTGTTGCTGTTCTTTTTAATCTCGGGTCTGTCTTGGGCAGGAGTTTGGGGAGCAAAAATGGTGCAGGCGTGGAATACCTTCCCAACTTATTACACATGGGGCGAGAAACCAGAATCGATACTGACACACAAAGATCTAAATCATGGTGCGTCTGAAGAAATGCCATGGAACTTAGAGCTTGCTGCTGTGCCTGAGTCAAAAGATAAGCCCGCTCATGATCATGCCAATATGAAGGAAGATATGGCATACGCAGGCAGCCAAGGTGCGCTGTCTATTGACGACATCATCCATAAAGCGGAAATGATGGGCTTTACGGGCTATAAGCTGTTTTTGCCACGCTCTGAAACAGGCGTTTATACCGTTGCGGCTAACTCGATGGGCGGTGATATTTCCGATCCAAGACAAGATCGCACCAGTCACTTGGACCAATATTCCGGTCGCTTGCTGGTGGACGTGACGTGGCAAGATTACAGCCTATTTGCCAAGTTTATGGCGGCAGGTGTGTCATTGCACCAAGGCGATGTCAGTGTGCTTAACAAAGTACTCAACGTGGTGTTCTGTTTGGCGTTCATCTTAATCTCAATCACAGGTGTGGTGATGTGGTGGATTCGTCGCCCTAGCCGCAGTGCAGCATTGGGGGCGCCACCTAAGTTTCAGCAAGATGGCATTTGGAAGCTTGGTTTGGCAACGTTAGTCGTATTGTGTCTGGCGTTCCCGATGGGTGGCTTGGCGATTGTGACGGTTCTCGCACTGGATTGGTTGTTGTTCAACCGAATCGAGAAGCTGCAAACAGCGTTGAATTAGCAACACAGAAAAGAGTGGAATAGTAAAAGAGCCAGCTAAGTGCTGGCTCTTTTTATTTCTGGTAAATCTCCAGCGGTAAGCCATCTGGATCTTGAAAGAAGGTAAACGCTTTGCCTGTGAATTCATCAATACGAATTGGCTCAACTTCAACGTCATTCGATTCGAGGTAGGCTTTTGCTTGCTCAACGTCATCAACCAAAAACGCGAGGTGTCTCAACCCTTGTGCTTCGGGAAAGCTCGGTCTCTCCGGTGCGTCTGGAAAGCTAAACAGTTCAACTTGGCTGCCGTCAGGTAAGGCGAGGTCAAGCTTGTGTGAGTCTCTGGCTTTACGATAATTTTCAGCAATGACTTTTAATCCCAACACTTCAGTGTAAAAGCATTTTGACTTTGAGTAATCGCTGCAAATGATCGCGACGTGATGAATGGCATTAAACATGGTTCGTCTCTTCAAACATGGTTAGCTCAAGCATGGTTAGTATCCTCGGAGACTAAATGCTCCTTAACGAAATCGATAAACACGCGCAGGCGAGCAGGCATGTACTTGGTTTGTGCATACTGCATCGCGATAGCACCGTGGTAATTACTCTTGATCATCCAATCTGGTAGAACTTCCACCACTTCACCTTGTTCTAACGCGTCTTTAATCACGAAGTCATGAAAGATCCCAATCCCTAAGCCGGACTTAACGCCATTTAAGCGCATTTGTGAATGGTTGACAGCATAACGGCCACTCACTGCAATCGAGTGGAACGCTTCCTCTTTAAAGAACGACCAGATGTTGTCTTTGTCGTTCTCTGCAAGGTAAATACAGTCGTGCTGCTCAAGCTCGGTTGGGTGCCCTGGCATACCGTGCTTGGCGAGGTAATCTGGAGAAGCACACAACACCAGATTGGTCTTGCTGATCTCTTTGAGTACCAGGTTCTCATCGGGTTTGTCGGTGAGCTTAAACGCGACATCGATGCTTTGGCGAAACAGATCAATCTCACCATCGGCAGCACGCAGTTTGAGCTGTATATTTGGGTAGCGATCTAGAAATGGCAGCACAAATGGCTGAAGCACGGAATTAAGAAAGGCTTCGGGAGCCGCCACAGTGAGAGCACCAGTGGGCTCGGCATGATCTTCCGCCGACAATTCAACCGCTTGCTGAGCCGCGTTTACCATGGCAATGCTTTGGTCGTAAACTTTTTGCCCTGCTTGCGTGATGATCAATTTGCGAGTGGTGCGCTCAAACAATTTTACTGAGAGTGCTTGCTCTAGGCGCGTGATCAGCTTACTGAGTGCTGACGGTGTCACACCGAGTTGTTTGGCGGCAGCAGTAAAGCTACCTTCGTTTACCACTAAGATAAACGAAGCAAGATCAGGGAGTAGGGCGATAAGTTTTGGGTTAACCATAAATAGTCAGTGGTGCGCAAATGAATAGAGATATTGTCTTGCACGACTCCACATGGTTCAAGTGTGCTCATCTCGCTTTAGTGATATTTTATCAAAAATGCGTCGAGCGCAGGCAAACCAGATGCTCCAGAATGGTATTGCTACCAACAGTGATAAATAGCCGTTTCATGGTCTGCAATCAACTCGATAGCTTCTCGCTCAGTGATTGAATATTGCTGTGAAGTTTTCACTTCTTCGTACCACTTTCGATACTTTACCTCATAAGGTTCTACCCACTTCAGTGATCTAGACAGCAGCAGTCATCGTTGGTTGAACCCAGTTGCGATCATCACCATTGTTGTGAAGTAAGGGGGATGTATGAAAGTCAGAATCTTACTCGTAGCAGCTTCAGTCGGTTTGCTCGCCGGTTGTCCAAGCGATGATGATAACGATGTAGTTAAGTCGTATCGCTACACCGTCAACGTCGCTAATCTAACCGCGAACCAACCTATGTCTCCGCTTGCAGTGCTCACTCATAACGGTGACTACCAACTGTTTGAAATTGGCCAAGCCGCATCCGTCGAACTTGAGCACCTTGCAGAGGGTGGCAGTAACGCAGAGCTAATTAATCTGATGAACAGTAATGACGATGTTTACCAAGGCGTGTCAGTTAACGGATTGGTGCTGCCGGGGGCTTCAGATGAAGTCACCATCACTGTTGACCCTAGTCGTTACGGTTACTTGTCTGTGGCGTCTATGTTCGTTAACACCAATGATGCCTTTGTTGGCGAAACAGGGCTGTCGCTAAAATCGTTAGCGGTCGGTGAAAGCTATCAAATGGGCATGAACGTTTGGGACTCCGGTACGGAGCCTAACGATGAGCTTGCAGCCACCATTCCGGGGCCCGCAGGTGGTGGTGAGGGCTTTAATGCTGCTCGTAATGATAGCAATGATGTCGTTGCTTTCCATGCTGGTGTTATTAGCCAAGATGACGGATTTGCAAATTCTGCGCTCTCTGCGAACCACCGCTTCTTGAACCCTGGTGCGAAAGTCACCATCACTCGAGTCGACTAAAACAGGCTCCGATGACGTCTCCTTTCCAAAGTGCTTGTACTAAGCACATCCCTCATGGCGTCATCGGAACCTTTTTTGAAAGGATTTCTGACCTGTTCCGGTCATGTGCAAAGTGAGGATACTTGAAGGCAAGGAGAGGACCATGGAACAACAGGCAATCAATTTAGTCGCGAACATCTTGCTGGTGGAAGATGACGATGATTTGGCGGAGCTGGTTCAAATGCATCTCAAGTTTCAAGGGCATCAAGTGTTGAGAGCAACGAATATCGCTGAGGCTAAAGTGCAATATCAACAGCAATCTTTTGATTTGTTGATCCTTGATAGAGGTTTGCCAGACGGTGATGGTCTCGACATCTGCCATTATTTGCGTCAGCAACAAAATTGGAGTCCTGTACTTATGCTGACAGCCAGAGATGGGGAGATGGATAAAGTCGACGGTTTAGAAGCGGGAGTGGATGATTACATTACCAAGCCATTTAGCGTATTAGAGTTCCAAGCGCGAGTCCGCAATGTACTGCATCGTGTTAGCCATACCACGGAAGTGCAAACGGATAAAACCTCGTAGAAGATGCGATGGATTTTGGTCCGTTAAGAATTATTCCAGAGTTGCATCAAGTCTCTTTGCATGACAAGGATGTGACCCTCACTGCGACCGAGTTTACCTTGCTTCAATTCCTCGCGACGCGTCCAGGTAGAGTCTATAGCAAAGATGAATTGCTTGACCACGTTTGGAACACCAACCATTCCGGTTATCACCATACCGTGTGTAGCACCATCAACCGCTTACGTAGCAAGTTGTCTTTGTCTGATTCTGATCATCATTTCATCCAGACCGTCTGGGGTGTTGGGTATAAATTTCAACCTAGACAATGACTTGGTGAATTTATTTATTGTCATGTTCTCAATCACGCTCACAATCAATGTTGCTGTTTAGGGAGGCGATAAAATGAGCTTCAAATCTCGCTTAGTGATATTCACGAGCTTATGGTTTTTGTTGGCAGCAATGGTGATAGGCCTCACTTACAATTGGCAGAAAGAGACGATTGAGTTGCGTACCAAGCAGAGCTTGCACAAAGACCTTGCAAGCCATATGCGCGATGATAGCCCATTGATGATAGGTACCGATTACAACCCCAAAGCGCTTAAATCTATCTTTCATACGCTCATGCTTATCGGTCCTGATTTCGAAATTTACTTTCTTGATAGTCAGGGCAACATCACTACCCATGCAGCACCAGAAGGGGCAGAGATCATGGGTAAAGTGGATCTCCAGCCCATCAAGCAATTCTTAAATGACGAACCCTTTCCTATTTTGGGTGAAGACCCTCGTAATCGTGGTGAGCACAAAGTGTTTTCCGTTGCCGCGATTGAAGAGCTTGGATCGACCCTGGGTTATCTCTATGTTGTGATTGGCAGTACCAGACATGATGCCATCGCCAACGCACAGGTCGACACACCTTATATTGCGCTAGCGGGGTTAGTTTTGGTGTCGATTTTAGGCTTTGCATTGGGCGCTTATGTTCTGGTAAGCGCAGCTTGTTGAACCCAATTGAGCGCGTCACTAATCAGCTTCAACAGCAAGCAGAGCATGATTTTCGTCTACAACCCGATTTTACTCGTCAATTGCCGGAGTTAGTGCCGATCGCGAACTCTTACCAGATGATGGCGAAGCACATTCAGCAGCAGTTTTTACAGTTAGAATATCAATCTTCTCATCGTCGCCAAAGCTTGTTGCAACTTAGCCATGATTTAAAAACACCGCTATCGAGCGTACTTGGGTATTTGGAAACGTGGCGTTTGCAGCATCCGGAATCCGATCCTCTGATTGACGTGGCTTTTCGAAATTGTGAGAAGCTTTCAACGCAATTGCACTCATTGCTTGATTCGGCGCGCAAAGAAGCGCCAATACCAAACTACGAGTATCGACCTGTCGATCTTGAGGCACTGATGACCGAATGTACCGAGACGATGCAGAGCCAGTTTTCTCGCAAAGAAGTCGTATTGAAAATGGATGTCGACGATAAGATTCAAACCGTAGGTGATAAAGGTTTACTAGAGCGCCTAGTGCTTAATCTGCTAGAAAATGCGCTGCGCCATAGTCCTATGGGTTCGGAGGTTCATTGCCAAGCGCGTTTGAGTGAGGATAAATCGCGTATCCATTTTACCTTTGTTAATCATATCGAGCACGAAGCAGAGAGCGGTTCTTTAGGGATAGGCACTAAGATTGTTCAATCGATATTAATGCTGCATCACAGTAATCTTGAGACCAGCGATACGTCGTGTCTGTACCAACAGAAGTTTACGTTGAGAGCCGTGTGAACGTTTTGTTCTCAGCATAGCCGTGCTCCATTCATCAAAAGCCCTCCTACTGGGTGTTTTTCTATGCCTCTAATTTAAGGCTTCTCGCTTTAGGAAAAACGCCTCGCCAAAATAGCTAATTTGACAACTTAGTATGTTTATCTTGAATAATTGATTAAATTTTTTTCAAAGACTATATGCAAATAAAATTTAACCAAAAGGTACATATTGTTACATATTTAACGTGCTAGAAGCGATATTAACCTTGTTGTCTAATTTGTGATTTAAATATTACAAATCATTAATTTGTATTCCTAAGGGAAGTTATAAATTGATTTGTGATTTATATTGGCAATAAGTGTTTTAATGAATACTCTGTTATGTGTTTAGTTGTTTATTTAATGTTGTATAAAATGTTGCTTATATCATCACTCGAGATGAAAAAGTGGAACTAAAGTCACTTAATTGCAGCGAGAACCCATAAACTATAGGTCTATTAGGTAATACTAGTTTAGTAACAGATAGTTACGGATTCATAATTTATAATATGGCTAAACTTCCGACAAGGATCGAAAAGATGAGCGACAAGGAATCTATTCAGACTAATCGTAGCCGCCGCAATTTTTTAAAAGGTGCAACTGGTGCAGTTGTGGCTGGCGTCAGTGCTTCAGCGTTTTCTGGTGCTGTTCAAGCAAAGGAACCGAATATCGACTGGAGCCGTCTAGGTAAAAAGAACGATAAGCGCTTTTGGCGTAAAGTTCAAAAGCAGTTTGTATTGGATAAACGAACGACTTACATGAATATTGGTACGACTGGTTCGATGCCAAAACATGTTCTTGAAGGATACGAAGACAACAACAAAATCGTTGCTAAGTACCCGTGGGATATGAAAGACAAGTTTGGCGCTTGGCCTCATGTTTCTGAAATGGTGACAGACGTTGCACCAGGCTTTGGTGCTAATCCAGACGAAATCATTTTGAGTCGTAACACTACCGACGGTTTATGTTCAATCATCAACGGTCTGCATTTCGAGCCTGATGATGTCATCCTAACTACTCACCACGAACACGTTGCTGCTACGTCACCAATGAATGTGGCAAAACACCGCTTCGGTGTCGATGTCGTTGAAATTCAACTTCCTGTTTTCACGGGCATGGAAGAGGTTTCAGAAGAAGATTACATTCAAGCCTTCCGTGAAGCGATTGAAGCGCACCATAATGTTCGCCTCATCGTGTTCTCTCACATTACCTACAAAACAGGTACAACGCTGCCAGCCAAAGCGATTTGTTCTCTAGCAAAACAGCACGGTATCCCAACATTAGTTGATGGTGCGCACACTGTCGGTATGTTCGACTTAGACTTCCACGATATGGATTGTGACTTCTATGCAGGATCTGGCCATAAGTGGCAGTGTGGTCCGGGCGCGACAGGTATCTTGTATGTACGTGATAACGGCAATCGTTTGAATGAGTACTGGAGCGATCGTGAAAACCCACTGTGGTTGATCAATTCTTCTCTTTCTCACGCTGATCACCTAGGCAAGCAATTGCAAATGCAATACATTGGTAACGATAACTACCCAGCAAAACAAGCACTTGCCGATAGCTGTAAGATGTGGGATGAGATTGGCCGTGACCGCATTCAAGAGCGTGTACTAGAGCTGAGCGATCTATGTAAGACGCTGCTTAACGAAGCGTTACCACATGCTCAGATGTATTCGCCAAACGTGGAAGGCTTAACCAGTGGTCTAACAACGTTTAACCCATTAAGCGATGTGACAGATAAAGAGCGATTGACTCTGTTCCGTGACCGTCTTCGTGAAGAATACGGATACATCATCCGTACAACAAACTTCAAGCTGTACAAAGAGGACGCTTACGAAACGCAAGCACTGCGCATCTCGACTCATTTATTCCATGATGAGAAAGATGTGGAAGGTCTTGTGGAAGCGATTACGGATCTTTACTACTCGTTCTAACCTTGTTGAACTGTCAAAGCGCCCTTTAATGGGCTCTTTGTAGAAGAGAGGGATATTCACCATGTCAGTGAAAACAATCAAACGAACCATGACGGCACTTGCCATTGGGGTGGCATCATTTATGTCGACTTCTGTCTCGGCTGGCGATCTGCAAGACATCAAAGATCGAGGTGTGCTACGTCATATCGGTGTACCTTATGCGAACTTCGTTTCGTACATTGACCAAGGCGAAATGCAGACACTGACCGGTCTTGATGTCGATATCATAAAAGGGTTCGCAAAATCTCTCGGCGTTCGCTATCAATACGTACCAGCGCAATGGAACAACGTAGTAGGTAAGCTGACAGGCCAGAAAGTTGAGTACAAAGATGCGCAGCTTGTCGTTGGTGAGAAGATGGCAGTGGAAGGTGACCTGATTGCGAATGGTGTGACTATCCTCGACTGGCGTAAAAACGTGATCGATTTTTCAGATGATTACTTTCCTTCTGCGGTATGGTTGATCGCTCGAACAGATTCAACGCTAACGCCGATCACACCAACAGGCTCCGTGGAACAAGACATTAATAAAGTGAAAGCGCTCATTAACGGACGCGAAGTACTCGCGATGGAGCACTCTTGCCTAGATCCAAACCTTTACAATTTATATGACACCGGTGCGAAGGTGATCCTGCCCGATGGCCAGCGTCGTTTGAATGAGATGGTGCCCGCCATAATGAAAAACGATGCCGAGAGTACGTTGTTAGATGTGGCAGACACATTGATTGCATTAGAGAAGTGGCCAGGTGAGATCAAAGTCATTGGTCCAATTTCAGAAAACCAACAAATGGCAGTGGCTTTCCGTAAGGGCTCTCCTGAACTAAAAGCCGCATTTAACCAATATTTGAATTCAATTAAGCAAGATGGGACTTACCAAGCCTTGGTCGAGAAATACTACCCATCTATTTACTATTTCTATAATGACTACTTCTTAGAAGATAGTAAGAAAAATATATGAGAAAGTCTGTAAAAAAAATATCAAGTCAAAGAATCATCACCATTAGTGCGATTTTAGTGTCGCTCTACTTGGCGATGATTATTACGGTAACGAGTTTAGGTCAAAATAAATTAAAAGATTCACAACACCGAGAACTCGACTTAAAGGTGAAAAGTTACGCAGGTACCCTTGATAATTTATTTACGCTTTCCAGCGAAGATGTCGATCATTTATCCACCGATAAAACGGTGCAGACTTTTTTTGCCAACCTTGCTTCCGGGATGTCGATGGAATACGGGTTAGGCGCGAGCTTGATCAATTTGAAGCGTAAGCTCCAAGAGAAAGCAGAAGCGAAAACCGTCAATAATCAAATCATATATAAAAAGCTGACACTAATCGGGTTAGATGGCTCTACTATTGTGACCACTGGCGAAAAAACCGATCACCGCATAGACACTTCCCGACTGCTTAACGAGTACGATCACCCTGAAGAAGTCAGAGCGATACGAGAGGGCGGCAAAGTCCTTATTCAAGTGGTTAAGCAAGTGATGTTTTCTGGTAAGCCCGTTGGCTACTTGATTGCAGACATCAACAAACAAGTGGTGATTTCCCAACTGACTAATCAGGAACACGAAGACAGCTACAGTCGTATGGTGTTGAAGATCAATGATGTTGAAATGGAAGTGTGGGACTCGATCAGTCGCAAACTAGAACAAGAAAGCATCACGGCACCAGAAGCATTAGCTCAAGAGTTAAAGCAAAAAATCTACTTTGAAGTTCCGATCGAACATCATCACTTTAAATTAATGGCGTGGTTTGAGTCATTAAGTGAACGTGACATCTACACCTCTCGTCTGTTCATCAATGGTTTGAGTGTTCTCGCTATCATGATTGTCGTTGGGCTACTGTACGCATTCACGCTTAATAACACTCGCGTCGAACTGAAAATCAAACTGGAAGAAGAGAAAAAGCGTAAAGATTTCTTGTCTCAGCAAAACGAGCGTTTAACCAGTGAAATTGAGCGCCGTAAATCGTCCGAGATGGAACTGGCATATCAAGCCAAACATGATGCACTTACTGGTTTGCCTAACCGTGTTTATGGTTCTGAACGTTTGGAATTAGAGTTGTCACGCGCAGAGCGAATGAAATCAAACGTACTGGTCATGTTTATCGACCTTGATCACTTTAAACAAATCAATGATTCAATGGGGCACTTCGTTGGTGACGAAGTGTTAAAGCTGGCGGCAGAGCGATTGCACAACGCAGTACGTAAAACCGATCTGTTGGCACGCATTGGCGGTGATGAATTCCTGTTGGTTATCCCTGATTTACAAGATGCCGACAGCGCAAAACGTTTTGCAGCTACCGTGCTGTCGGTATTCAACGAGCCGTTCGTTTGGCAAAACCACGAGTTCTTCCTATCGGCGAGTGTCGGTATGTCGGTGTTCCCTGAAGATGGCGACAATGCAGAGCAGCTACTGGCGTGTGCGGACATGGCGATGTACCGAGTGAAACAAGATGGCCGTAACGCTTTCTGCTTCTATGATCACAACATGAACCAAGATTTACAGCGCTTCCTAGAGCACGAAAGTCGTCTTCGTCACGCCATTTCTCATGATCTTCTTGAGCTGTATTACCAACCTATTATCGATCTCGATAGCGGCGTCATTGTTGGTGCAGAGGCTCTGATGCGTTGGAACGACGAGAAGTTTGGCTTTGTGAATCCAGAAGAGTTTATCTCCATCGCCGAAAAGAACGGTCTGATTCATCAGCTGGGCGACTTTGCGATTCGTCAAGCTTGCCAACAGGCGGCACAGTGGCAGGACGTTGCTCCTCTGTTTGTGTCGGTAAACTTCTCAAGTGTGCAGTTTAGATACTGCGATCGACTTTTCGAACAGATCAAGCAGCACATAGAAGAGTCGGGCTTGTCACCTGAATTGTTTGATGTAGAGGTGACAGAGAGCTTGTTGTTCAACCACAGTAGCGACCTGATGGAGATGTTAGACAACTTACGAGCACTGGGCGCTAAGCTCACCATTGATGATTTCGGTACGGGTTACTCGGCGTTGAGTTACTTACAGAAGTTCCCGTTTGATCGCCTTAAGATCGACCGCAGCTTCTTGCAGAACATGTTTGAGAATGAGTCCGACCGTGAGCTTGTGAACGTGATTATTGCGATGGCGAAAGCGCTGAATCTGAAGATTGTTGCAGAAGGCATCGAAGAACAGCGTCATGTGGATTACTTGAAAAACCTAAACTGTGAGTTCGGGCAAGGTTTCCACTATAGCCGACCATTACCCGCTAAGGACTTTGAAGCACTTTTAGCTAAGCCAACTTGGCTATAACTCCTTTCATTACAACCTCATAGAAAAGCATTAATTGGATTCGTGCCTAGGATTCATTAATGCTTTTCCACCTTGAGGGATAATCGTTTTTCCTTCCTTGAATTACACTACACTTAATTGATAAGTAAATGCCTGTGATGCCCGTCACATAAAGGCTCAACCTCATTCTAATCGAGTAAAAACTCGACAAAATAAACAGGAAGGAATTGCGAATGTCTTCTGCATTTTACCAACAGATTGAACAGCAAATTGAAGAAGTGAAGGCGGAAGGCCTTTACAAAGCAGAGCGTATCATCACGTCTCAGCAGCAAGCAGCGGTTAAAATCTCTACTGGTGAAGAAGTTCTGAACTTCTGTGCGAACAACTACCTTGGTCTTGCTAACCACCCAGCGCTTATCGAAGCGGGTAAAGCAGGCATGGACGAGCACGGTTTTGGTATGGCTTCAGTACGTTTCATCTGTGGTACTCAAGACATCCACAAAGAGCTTGAGCAGAAGCTTTCTAAGTTCCTGGGTAAAGAAGACACGATTCTTTACACATCATGTTTCGACGCAAACGCGGGCCTATTTGAAACGATTCTAGGTAAAGAAGACGCAATCATCTCTGATGCACTAAACCACGCGTCAATCATCGACGGTGTTCGTCTATGTAAAGCAATGCGTTTCCGTTACTCGAACAACAACATGGAAGAGCTAGAGCAACAACTGATTGCTGCGAAAGAAGCAGGCGCTCGCCACATTCTTATCGTAACGGACGGCGTGTTCTCAATGGACGGTGTAGTAGCAAACCTACCAGCTATCTGTGACCTAGCAGAGAAGTACGGTGCATTGACTATGGTTGATGATTCTCACGCTGTTGGCTTCATGGGTAAAACAGGTGCAGGTACGCACGAGCACCACAACGTGGTTGACCGTATCGACATCATCACTGGTACGCTAGGTAAAGCAATGGGCGGCGCTTCAGGCGGTTACACGTCTGGTAAAGCGGAAGTGATTGACTGGCTACGTCAGCGCTCTCGTCCATACCTATTCTCTAACTCTGTTGCACCAGCAATCGTAAGCGCTTCTATCCGCGTTCTAGACCTACTAGAAGAGAGCGGTGACCTACGTGACCGTCTATGGGAAAACGCAGTACACTTCCGTACTCGCATGGAAGATGCTGGTTTCACAATGGGTGGTGCTGACCATGCAATCATTCCAATCATGCTTGGTGACGCAAAAGTAGCAGCAGAATTCGCAGAGCGCGCTCTAGAGAAAGGCATCTACGTAATCGGCTTCTCATTCCCTGTTGTACCAAAAGGTCAAGCGCGTATCCGTACTCAAATGTCTGCAGCGCACTCTCGTGAGCAACTAGACCGTGCAATCGACGCGTTCATCCAAGTTGGTAAGGACATGGGTATCATCTAAGTTTTGTTCTCCCTTCCCAGCCTTCCTCTAAAGCAGAGGAGAGGGATTAGATGGGAATGAGAAAAGCGCTTGCGTTTAAAGATAAAAAGGCTTTCCCAACTCTTCTGAGTCGGCTCATGGGTAAAGCCTTTATTTCTTCTTTAAACGCATTAGATGAAAGAATTTTTTGTCACGCATAGAGCGGGGCAATATTTGGTGAATACTATGAAAATTAAAGCATTATCAAAGCTAAAGCCTGAACAAGGCATTTGGATGACTGAGGTTGATAAACCTGAAGTTGGCCATAACGACATTCTGATCAAAATTAAGAAAACCGCTATCTGTGGTACAGACGTACACATCTACAACTGGGACGAATGGTCACAAAAGACAATTCCAGTGCCTATGGTTGTCGGTCACGAATACGTGGGCGAAGTGGTTGCGATTGGTCAGGAAGTTCGTGGCTTTGAAATCGGTGACCGCGTATCTGGCGAAGGTCACATCACGTGTGGTCACTGTCGTAACTGTCGTGGCGGCCGTACTCACCTATGTCGTAACACGATTGGTGTGGGCGTTAACCGTGAAGGTGCATTCGCTGAATACCTAGTGATCCCAGCGTTCAACGCGTTCAAGATCCCTGAAGGCATCTCTGACGATCTAGCGTCTATCTTTGACCCGTTTGGTAACGCAGTACATACCGCGCTTTCTTTCGACCTAGTAGGCGAAGACGTGCTTATCACAGGTGCTGGCCCAATCGGTATCATGGCTGCTGCAGTTGCGAAGCACGTTGGTGCTCGCCACGTAGTGATCACAGACGTGAACGAATACCGTCTAGAACTTGCTCGTAAGATGGGCGTAACACGCGCAGTAAACGTTGCTGAAGAGAAGCTAGAAGACGTCATGTCTGAGCTAGGCATGACAGAAGGCTTCGACGTAGGTCTAGAAATGTCTGGTAACCCAGCCGCATTCAACTCAATGCTAACCACAATGAACCACGGTGGTCGTGTTGCACTACTAGGCATTCCACCATCAGACATGGGTATCGACTGGAACCAAGTTATCTTCAAAGGCTTGGTGATCAAAGGTATCTACGGCCGTGAAATGTTCGAAACTTGGTACAAGATGGCTTCTTTGATTCAATCTGGCTTGGATCTCTCACCGATCATCACCCATCACTACAAGATTGATGACTTCCAAGAAGGCTTCGACGTCATGCGTAGCGGGATGTCTGGCAAGGTTATCCTTGATTGGGAATAGGCAAAATTAGCAGCTAAATAGCAAAAGGCGACAGTGTAAATTGTCGCCTTTTTTACGTCTAAAACCGCTAAATAACGCTCTTTTACAGTGGCTGCCGCCATTTTGTCGCCACTAATTCTCTAGAGGATTAAGGTGAACAGCCTGCATCAAATGCTCTGGGGCAAAATGAGAATACGCCATAGTCTGCTCGATTTTTGTATGGCCAAGAATACGCTGCAGCACCAAAATATCCCCTTTATTCATCATAAAATGCGAAGCAAAAGTGTGCCGCAGAACATGGGTCGCTTGCCCAGTCGGAACGTGCTCAGGCAAGGCTCTTTTTATGTAACGCCAAGCATCTTTGTAACTGGTGTTAAATATGTCATGGTCGCTCACCGCTATATCTAATATCTCTTGATATAAAGATGGTGAGATAGGCACACTGCGATTCCTTTTCCCTTTTGTATCTGTGTAAGTCAATTTGAACTCGGTTATTTGAGTGCGAGTTAGAGTGAGTGCCTCACTGATTCGTGCACCTGTGGCCAAACAAATTTTTGCGATGACAATAATTTGTGGGATTGATGCCTTGATAGCTCGATTGCAGCTATGCAGTTCATCAAAGAACTCGTCGATTTGTGGCTTGGTTAGATAGGCAAGATGCTTCTCACTGGTTTTGATAGGCTCGATTGCTTCAAGCGGGTTGGGATATTTCCACTGATTGTACTTAATCAGCTTCTTGAACATGCCCTTTAGATAAATCAGTTCAAGGTTGTGTGTGGTTGGGGATATCTCGATGGATTTATTCTTGCCCCGATAGGGGGTTCGAGCTGCTCGATAAGCCAGGTAGTCTCGCTCTTTAAACTGGCAAGCAATTGGGTTACCCAACTCTTCAATTGTTTTGGATATGAGATCTTTGGCTTGCTTGCCTGACTTTAAGGTATGGCCATGGATAGTCCACCAATTTTCCAAAAGCACACTCATTCTTCGGTTATCCGGTTTAATACCCATCCAGGGCTTATCGTCTACCTCTTTCATAGTGAAGCGTTCAAAAGCCGCAGCTTCACCTTTGGTGGAGAACTTCTTGCGTACACGCTTACCGGAGCGTCCATTTGGGTAGCACTCACATAACCAAGGCTTTTTGGAACCGTCTTTTAAGTTACGGATAGACATAGTAAAAACCAGAATAAACTGTACGTATATACAGTTTATTCTGGTGTTGTTTCTCATACAATGTTTGTTTGTGAGATAAGGTACAATAATGTAGCAATCCGCATCACATTGCTTCGATATGCAGTGTATTTATTAATGTCTTTCTAGCTCAAAACTTTCCGAAAGCTGCTAGGTTGAATCTTTACCCGTGGCATTTTCTAGCTCGAAAGTGCTCCATTCCTTCTCAGCGCTAAAGTCTAACCACAATCTGCAATTGTAAGTTTGCCTTACCTGTAGTTATCCGAGAGATTTTCGACGAAAGCTTTTTAAAAAATTATGCGTCATCTTGCAGACTAATGTTTAATGCATCTCACTAACCTATTGATTACCAATTGAACTGCGTTCACAAAGATTGCATTATAGGAGTATAAAAAACGGCTGCAAGCCGTATAGAAAGCGTTATATTTATCGGAGGAAAAATTGAGAGATTTTCGAAGAAAGCAGGTTCTAATGTTAAGAATGTTGGTTCCTTTAATAGCTTTAGTTTATTTTGTACCTGCAATTTCACCATACTATATAGCAGGAAATGATGATGCTAGGATTTTACAAAACTCCAAAGTTTTAACTGAATTTGAACGTTATAAGAATGCATATGAAAAACGTCCAAATGAGCTTTCAGCAGAATTTAAAACTTGGGTGAACATTACGTCTTTTGTCGACTATAAAGTAGAATTTGACCTGACTAAAGATCGTTTAGATGATCAGATTAGTGCTTTTCGAGCTGAGTTAAGGTATGACAAGATAATAGTATCAATAATACTGTCGCTTGTTATTTATGCTATTTTTCTGGTACTAACAAAGGACATGGGCGTTGATAGGTATAGGGTACGAGCTAAAGAAAGGAAATTTCAGAACGAGGACTTGGGGGTATTTGATTCAGATATAAAACACTGTATGACTGCAGTTGAACAGATGCGTAATAGTTCAATTGTGTTGTTATTTTCTGGTTTATCTCTTGCTTTAATCGGTGTCGCTGTTTTTTATAATACCATCCCTGAAGTTCACGCTTTGACAACTGAACAAATAACTGGCGCATATTTAACGATGTCCATTATTCGACCTGTTGGTATTTTGGTTTTTATTGAATCGATAGCATGGTTTCTACTAAGGCAGTATAGAAACTCCATGGAAGATTATAAACAACTATATAGAATTCAACTTAAACGCAGAAATTATAAGTTATCTTATGAGTTAACAAGTGAAGGCTCAGGCAAGCATGAGCAATTAATAAGTAGCTTATTAGCCGAAGATTTTTCAGGCGTATATGATGCATCCAAGACAAATGAATTTGTAGAAGCAAAAAAAGTCAGAGAGGACGCTAATACTCTTGAAAAACTAAATCCATTACTAAAGTCAGCAAAATAAATATAACAAAGCGTTTAAGACGGATTCCCAACGCTTGGCATTTTAGGTTTGATTTAGCTTTAGTGTTTACGGCACAATGGTTTAGGTCGGGTGGTCAGCGTTGCTCACCACTTAACGCGGCGTTAGGTCTCATGGGAATGTATGAACGGAAAATTTGAAATAAAGAGAATTGACACAATAAGTGACTTTAAGTCTTTTGTGGATCTTAAGCCTTATCGCAAGTGGATTTATCGAGGTCAATCCAGTAGTGATTGGAAATTGGAAAGCTCCCTCTTTAGAGCAATTAATGATGCCGCGGAGATAAGAGAACTCGCAGGAGAAAAGTCTCAAATAGTTACGAGCTTGAATTATGAAGAAATCATGCTCGAACGCTTTAAGTCTGGAGCACATTTATTTCTAGAACATCTACCTAAAACATCAGATACTTTAAGTTGGCTAGCAGTTATGCAGCACCACGGTGCTCCAACTCGATTTCTCGACTTTAGTTTTTCAGCCTACATAGCATTGTACTTTGCTGTTGAGAGTGGGAGTGGAGATTCGGCAATTTATTGTATAGATCATAGTGCTTTGAAGCGCGTAGATAATCGACATTTTGGAGATGAACGTAAAAACGTGTACAAACGGGTTATGGTCGGTGAAACGACAAACGATGAAATGTGTTTGTTTGCGTTTGAGCCGGAGTTCTACAATAAAAGGCTTCTTGCACAGCAAGGCTTGTTTCTTGTGCCAAATCATTTGCAATTCTCACATGAGCAAATATTGAACGAATATAAAATGCCGCCTAGAAGTGCTTACAAGTTAATTATTTCTAAGGAGCTAAGGTATAAGTGTTTAGAACTATTGAATCAGTTGAATATTACCTCTGGGACAATTTACCCAGGATTAGATGGTTTTTGTAAAGGTTTATATAAAGTTCCAACTTTCAGCTCTTACAGCCAAACTAGAGTTGGCAAAGAGACCTAACAAACTGTTCAAGAGTGATTCGCAACGCGTGGCATTTTTACTATGCGTTGGTTTAAGTGATTAGGGTGGTGTGCGGCGGCTTTTGTATTGCGTTGCTCACCCCTTAGCAGGGCGTTATAAATATACAACAATATTCGGAGGTCATATGTCGAGTTTAGTTGAGATTTTACCTAGCCTGTTGACGGGTACTTTTGCTCTGGTTGGTGTATATCTGGCTAATATTGTTCAAGTTAAATCGGCAAAACTGAAACAGAGCAAAGATATGTTGGCTAACGATTTAGAGAGGCTTGAACAGTTATATATCATTATTGATGAACTAAAAGGGAAGTTTTTTGTAGAGTCGTTCTTATATTTGGGTTATCAAAAAGGAGACTTTACAAAAGAGGAACTACATCAACATCAGAGAGACTTGAAAAACGTCGATCTACGGCAAGCTAAGATGTTAGTCGGTCTCTACTTTCCTAATTTAGCGGAAGATATGCAAGAGTTAGATCAGGCTTGCTTATTGACTTTTTATGTCCACGCAATGGTTCATGCGAAAGATAACACCCCAGATCCTGAAGATATCATTGAAAATTTAGGTAAATGCACAAAGGTTTGTGAGTGTTTTCTGGAAAAAGTGTCCGCTGAAGCAAATATTTATAACAAACAATTTAAGAGTGATTCCTAACGCTTGGCATTTTTGGTGCTAAATTTGAGTCCAGTGTTTACGGTGCCAAAGTTTAGTTTTGTGGTAGCGTTACTCACACCTTAATTGGGCGTTAAATCTATAAGTTTACAAATGGAGTAATTAAATGAGTCAGTTAGAAGTTACACAAGAATCCTTAGCTAGGATGCAGGCTTTTGACGCAAAAAGTTTGGCGCGTGAAGAAGATTTGGGGCGAAACTTCGATTTCTCAGCAATAGTAGCCCCAGCGTCAAAGCTCATTAGACTTTATAACCAGCTAGGCTTATCCACATTGGAAGATTTCCCAGATGGGATCCTTATCCAAATTAAGAAAACTGCTGATGCTGATTTTAATCGATTCCAACAAGCATTGGATTTTGACCCTACAACAGTTGAAAACCAAAATCCAAAACAACCCAGAGACCAGATAGTCCAGCAGGTTGTTTCAGCCTACGATCCGACGTTCCAAAAACTATTCCCATTTATCTCCTACGGGACAAGCAAATCTGTTGATTTCCAGAGAATGGAAAACGAAGCACGAGCTATGCTTCAAAATGTCAAAGATGAGGCAACAGGCATAACAGGTGAGCTTGCAGCTCAACAAGAACAAGCTGAAAATGTTCTAGCTGACGTACGTAAAGTTGCAGCAGAGCAAGGCGTTTCTCAGCAAGCAATATACTTCAAAGATGAATCTGAATCTCATGAAGTGGCAGCTGAGTATTGGAAAGTCAAAACAGTTCAAGCTGCTATTGTGCTAGGTATCTATGCGTTCTGTACTTTATTCATACATAAACTCGCATGGTTCAAGCCTGAAGACAACCTACAAGCCATACAATTGATGACTAGTAAAGTGTTGATTTTTGGTGTTATTGCGTACCTCCTTTTCTTAGCAGCAAAAAACTTTTTATCACATAAGCACAACGCGATTGTTAACAAGCATAGACAGAACGCTTTAATGACCTATAAGGCACTAACCGATGCAGCAGTGACTGAAGAAACTAAAGATATCGTATTAAATCATGCAGCTTCTTGTATTTTCTCCCCACAAGATACTGGTTACATTAAAAACGAAAATTCTGGCTCACAGGCGGGTGCTGGACGTTCAATAATAGAACTTATGCCTAAAACCTCGATGAAGTTAGATGGTTAGGTGGAGCTTATACATTTAACAATCTGTTTAAGAGTGATTCGCAACGCTCGGCACTTTTGCCATGCGTTGCGTTTTGTGTTTAAGGTGGTGTGCGGAAGCTTCGGTATTGCGTTGCTCACCCCTTAACAGGGCGTTAGGGCTCTTTTCACCAAATGGTACCTAACAACTTTTGTACAGTACCATTTGGGAGTCCTGTAGGAAATCTAGCTCTGGTTCAAAGATTTTAGTAGATCAACGCCTGAATTTAGGTAGGCAGTGGCGTTTTCGTTGTCGGAAAGAGTTAAAATGCCACTAAAAATGATCAGCGTAGTGGAAATGAAGAGCGTGGTGATACGTGTTATAGATAACAACATGGCGATATCTCCGTCTATGCCTATAGATATTGGTTCTATGATTGGTCTTCTTTTCGACCATGTATTGGCACAACTAACTAGAATCACCAGCTGGTAGCAGATCATCAACACGTTGAAACTATAAGCTAATATGGTTCTTGCTGTAGGTCAAGCCCTAACAAGAGACTATAGTTTCAAGATACTTTTTCATACCTGATCTTGATGCAACTAAGTCATTTAAGCTAAGAAGGTTTTGTCCAAGAGTTTCTTAGGTCGAATTTCTACCCTTGGCACTTTCTCGCTCAAAAATGCTTCAAAATCAGCCAAGGCAATGTTTACAGAGTAAGTGGGTTGAGTTATTTATTAAATGTAATCCGAGAAAACAAAAGCAACATTATTCCTTTACAAAACAAGAGTGACCAAGTCCTAATGCTCTCAGGTCCACCGAGAAATGAACTTCATGGTAGCACTCACTACATCAAAGATTTATAAACAGTAAGTTTCATATACTTTTACCCACACTTTGTGTATAGTTAATTTTATTTTGTATATCAGGTACGTACACAATGAAGCTAAATTATTATACCTATACCATCAAGTTCAAATCCTCAGGGACGACTTGCAAGATTTGTGTAAAGGACATTGTTGACCTTTACTGTGCTTACCAAAAGGATCGATCAATCCTAGAGAAGACCCATCAAAAGACTTCTCGAAAGCTTTACTTTGCTAAGGCTTCTAGCTATCTGTCAGTCTACTACTTGATGACTCCAACAGAACTTCACAACTATCGCAGACTTGATAAAGCATCAGGTACGGTTGAAGATTTACAATCTATCATTGGTAATGCCAGCCTAGAAAAAGTAACTTACGTCCACCTTGATGATCAACTACCTGTTATTGGCATTGCATCTTCCCATGGTGGGGCTTCAGAAGAAGATGTGGAGTACTACTTAAATAAAGTTCTTAATGGTCTCCTGTCTACACCTGAATACACTTTAGAACTTAAGCCTATTAACTCAGGTGTAGCTAAAAGCAATGTTAAGAACATCAACTTAGTATCTGAAGCAAAAGTTCTGATGAGAAATGACTCTAAACAGTTCGTTAAGTTAGGTGCTTTCCTGAATGCATCAAGTAATACTGACAACCTAGAGATTGAGATACGAGTAAAGCGTAAGCCTCATAGCCGAGCTGACATTAAAGCACAGATTGACCCATTGTTGGAGATCATCAAAAACGATCCTAACAGCAGTGACTTTGCCCAAGTTTACTTAAAAGGTAAAGCACACTCAGCTCAAGAAACGATTAAGGATATCTTGCTAGACCAGACTATGATCATGTTTGATATGATTTATCCAAAATCTGGCAACACTATTGAAGCTCAGATTCAAGATAAACGCTATGCAAATGGACAGATTGATATATTAGCAAATCAAGAATTTAGTAAGTATGGAACAAAAATAAAGACTGCTGCACCTTGTCCAAACTGGGCTCACCTTAAAAATCAGAATTCATACTAGAGTAATAATCGATGGAAATGCTTACAGAGATTGAAGAGAAAAGTTGGAAAAGAAGGGCATGGCTATGGTCGTTTCTAGCCGTTCCTGTGATTCTTGGCTTTTATCATTTGCTGGTTTGGCTAGCTGGCTCGTCCTTGTTCCCTGTAATCAAGCCTTCAAACATCCCAACATTGCTTGGGATAGTTACAACATTCAGCATTACTATGACTGGGTTTATTGCTGCTATTGGCGCTTATTTACTATCTGTATCACGAAACCCAACATTTAGTGAGTGGAGAAATAATGGATACTTGTCGGTTTTCTTCAACTTGTATGGTGCAGCAATTATCTTTCTATTGGCTACATTTGGAGCTTGCTTAATGATGCTTTTGGCTGGTACTACAATGTGGTGGTTGAAGATAATCTTATCTCTTGTAATAGTAAACTTAATGCATATTGTGCTCATTACCTACATTGTTGTTAGCCAATCTAAAGCAAATGATGATTAAAGTGGTTTTACTATCCGATATCTAGTGTAGAGGAGAACTTGAACTAGATAACTTAGCGTGTTGTCTACTCTACAATGTAAATATACCTGTCTGTTATACCTGAAGTTCTTCGCTAACTACTAAATCAGTAAAATCGCTGACTCAGAATTGTCCAGATACGTCTTAGAGCGTTTGTTAAGTATTGAGAAGAACTCCGGAACTAAAGAAAAAGGCTGCCAAATGGCAGCCTTTTTTAGTTTGCAAGCAAAGGTGTTAATGTCCCTCCCCCGATGGGACAGGGGGATAGTAACCTAGTTGTACATTAGCGATACCGCTTGGTAAGTTGAATGCGAGTGAGCTCAAAAAATAGTTCAGCCTTTAACACTTCTCCATTATTAGTGCGACTCGCCCCACAACTCTCACTTCATCTTCCTCGACGGTTAAAGTCGAGCCATTGAAGCTAATCGCTAGTTTCTTGCCTGGTAAGCGCTGAATATCGTTTAGCGAGAGTAGGCCGTCCATATCTACTAGGTATGTGCCGCTCACTGCTTGATGAACTTCTTTATCGACAATGAATGTAGTTCCATCATGCTCGATGCCCATTACATTCAGAACCCCAAGCTTGTCTAAGTAGCTTTTATCAAACGCTAACGTTTCGTTCCCTATGAGCTTTCCGTTCACTAAGGCGAAGTAATCGATGTCAAACAGTGTCTTCGCTTCTTTTTTCTTAGACGTATGTTCTTGTACTGCGTGATCAGGGAAAGCATCGCCTTCTCCCAAAGCTAAGTATTTGATTGATGCGCCAGTCTTCAAATGAAGTCTCAAAATCACTTCAAAAGGAGTTAGCTCTCTTTGGTGCCACGTAGATATCGTCCCTTTCGAAATGCCAAGTACGTCACCAAGGGACTTGAAGTCTTTCGTTTTCGTGACTTCCTTCATCCTTTCTGTAACTTCCCGGCCACCAATGTATTCAAAAGGTGGTATTTTCTCTTGTAATTCACTCATAAGAAGTCTATATTTTCACTCAAATGATTACTGGACAGTGCGGAGTGAGACCCTATTGTCCGAAATGAAACACTCAATAGCTAGATAGGATATCACTATGCTCTCATATCAAGTAGTTCTAAATACGCCTTTCATGACGTACGACCAATACTCTCAGTTCTCTGGTATGCCGAAACGTACCATCATGGATTGGGTGGCAGACGGTCGCTTACCTATTAAAACCAAAGCAAAAGGTAAAGAAACACCATTGATCAATATGGTGGCTTTACTTGAAATCGCAACACGTGAAGCCATGCAAAACTTAGGGTAGGTCGCCATGCGCTTATCTTCCCTGATTCCAACCAAAGAGTATTGTCCGCTTTGGCTCAATATTCTTGGTTGGGGTCTCGTTTTCACCCCGTTTGTCTTCAATTGAGTATTGGTTATGAACGAAATTGACTCAATGTGCGAATTCCGTGGCTCTAAACAAAAAGCATTTAACGAAGCGTGCTGTGCATTTGCGAACTCGGAGAACATGACCAAGTTAGCAAAAGCCGTGGGCATGAATGCGACTATGCTGCGCAACAAGCTTAACCCAGAGCAACCGCACATCCTTACCAATGTAGAACTTGTGTTGATCACCAAGGCCAGTGGCAACTTCACCATTCTTAATAGCCTTTTGCTTGGCCTTGGTGTCGTAACTGCACAAATCCCAAATGATGCGAGTGAAGAAACTTTCATTAAACGCGCATTAGAAAACGCGGTGCACTCGGGGGATTTATCTCGCATGGCTCTAGAACATGCAGGGAATGATCGCCTAAGCCGCACCAACAAGCACATCATCATTCAAAAGGCACAGGCGGGCATTAGCAACCTTGTGCTTCTTATCAACGATATCGAAAGCCGCACAAAAGGCGTTTCCCCATTCTTAGCCATGAGTGTGGATTTGGTCGCCAATGGTGCCGCCATCCCCGGACTTGCCTAACTCATTAACGAACAAAGGAAGTTTTACCATGATAAAGATTGAATTAAACACCCTTGAGGAAGCGATTCATATACATAACATCGCGGCCCTCAATGCTCATAAATACCAAAATAATATTATTAAGGACCATGAGTGCCAGCAGATCGCCAATGTTCGTATTTGGAAAGACATTCGTGATCAAGCAATCAAGCATATTGAAAAGTTTGCCGCAGCGAGGGACGTTGCCTGATGGAGTACGTTGCGATTCGTTTATTTGGTGATGGCGCAATGAAGCGCCACAAACATACTCAAGAGCTAGAAGCCACCACTCTAGGGGATTTTGAATGTATAGATGAGGCGATACAGCAGGCTTGCAAGCAACTCAAATGTAATCACGTTCGCCACGGTGTATTGAGCGAAGGTGAAGGCGAGGGCGGTTTTATCGTCGTTGATACTCAGGAGTTTGTTGAGATATGAGTGCTAAAACTGTTACCCCACCATGCCACTTGCCTTGCCCTGACTTAGAACATTACTCGTTAACTAAGGAAGACAAAGAGCGAGGCCTTATTTGTTTAGAAAGAGTACGCAAAGAGTTTGCAGCGATAAGGCAAGCAAATGAAACGCCACGAGAACGACGCAAAAGACTATGGCTTGAGAAGTTAAAGCAAAAGTCTTTGCGGCTCCCGAATCGTGAAATAACGCACCGCTAAACAGCATGATAAAACACAAAATCAACTCGTCTAATCCTCTCAATCGACTCCCTAGCAATCTACATCGGGAGTTGCTTTCTTATCTGGATAACCAAAAAGGTACATCCCAACTTTCTTATATCAATGGCGAGTGGGTTCATGATGGCAAACTGACGCCAAGAGAAAGGGTCTTTGAGTTTGCGTCGACTACAGCGAACAGACTTAAATTGCCATATGACATTCGAAATTATATCGACAAAGCTTCTGCCAGTAGGTTGAAGAAGTACGGGTTTAAGCGTGCGTTAGATTTTATTGAAAAGCGAAGCAGCGCGGTTGCGGCAGCGTTCTCTGTATTACCCGAGCCATGGTGGAAAGTCGATAGCGAAATCAAAATCGCTAAGCTGGCCATAGAAATGGCTGGGCGTTGTGGTAATCGTATCAGGTTGGCTTCAGAGCATGGTATGTCGCCAATGGAGAGCATTGGGTTTATTAACGAGTTTACTGGGGCTTCTTTATGGCTTCCTCAATTTGCTCATGTAGAGAATTCTAACCAGGCATACTCGATGATATGTCGCCTGATGGATGAAGGGTTTTGGCGTAGAGCTATTAGCCGGATCGTAGTGGCTGTATTTGAGAATGCTCGCCGTGCTGCAGGTATGGTTTCGCCACACAGTTCTCCTTATGTGTCCAATGCGGCTTGTGAGTGGTTAACCATTCGGCAGGACCGACAAAGAGAGTGGATTGAGCTCATGGCCATTGAATCTGAGAGTGGCGATGTGGTTGATCTTAAAACCGTCATTGATTCGTCCCAAAGTAACCCGGCTAATCGAAGACATGAACTGATGACTCGTATTGCTGGTTGTCAGGAATATGCAGAGAGCAATGATCATGTGGCTGTTTTTGTCACGATGACGGCACCTAGTCGTTTTCATAGACTTAGAAAGCACGGTAAATACTGGGTAGAAAATCCTAAGTTTGATGGCGGCAATCCAAAAGATGCGCATGCTTGGTTAAGCAAAGGTTGGAACTTGTTTAGAGCCTGGGCGGATTATCGTGAATTGACTTATTACGGTATGAGGGTTGTTGAGCCTCATCAAGACGGAACACCGCATTGGCATGGTGTATTTTTCATGCCTCTTGAGCACGTAAAACCGTTTGTTGCAGGGCTTCAGTCTTATCAGTTCAGAGAAAACGGAGAGCTTTATTTCGACGATGGCTCCCCAAGAACAAAAGCTATTAAGGCGCGATTCGAGGCAAAACTGATCGATAAGTCGGCAGGCGGTGCCGTGGCTTATCTGGCCAAATATATATCAAAGAACGTTGATGGCTATGCGCTTGAAGGTGAAACCGATCGAGACAACAAAAGAGCGAAGCTTCAAGAGACCGTGAAAAACGTGACTGCCTGGTCGCGTACATTTTGTTTCCGTCAATTCCAATTCCAGAAGACCCCACCTGTCACTATTTGGCGTGAGCTTCGCCGCATCGATGAAGAACAAGAATACTGCCTATTTGAGAAAGCAAGAAGGGCGGCCGACAACGGCTTTTTCTCGGCTTATATGGATTACATGGGCGGACACCGGCTTCGTTCATCTGAGCGACCGATCCAGTTGGTTAAAAAGGAAAGAGAAAACAAATACGGTGAAATTGTCGAGGTAACCGATGGGGTGAAAGGGTCCGGTTTGGTTGTTTATACAAGGGAAACGGAATGGAAACTTGTTAAGAAAGACTCCAACTTGTCGGAGGCTTCTGAAGGGAGCGGGAGCGACCGACCTTGGTCCAGTGGCAATAACTGTAGAATTTCACCCAAAGGCCAACAAATCATCGATAAATTTTTCTTAGAAATGGAATTAGATAGGAGTGATCCCGAATGGGAACGCTTCATGAAGGCGGAAACGATATCAAGTCCACATTAATTTACGTGTGAGAGAGCCTAAAAAAGAGATATGCCCCACTGGAATGCTGTATGTATATACAGTATATTTCTTATGTCATTACTAGGGATCTCGATATGTCTGATAAAAATCAAGTATTTCAACAAGCATTAGAGCTAATCATAGACGGGGTAGCATTGGGTACAGAAACTGAAAGCCGAGCGCAGGTCGGGGCGTATTTGATGGGATTGGTTGTCGCAGATAATCAAGGCAAGCTTGATAACGATAAGGTGGAAGCCATTGAAATGATCATTCAAATGGCCGATGAGGCGGATAGCCCTGAATTTAAGCTATAGCATCGAGAGCTGTTGCTTCAGCTCTTTCTGTTGTTCTGGGCCTAGTGCTTTAACCAGGCTAAAGGCCATTTGCGAAGTTGTTTTTGCAGAGGGGCTAAGGGTATGACTGAAAGACAGGTTCATCACGAAGGTATGGCCGCACTCAGGGTCACTACAACTACAATATAAATCGCTATAACCCGCTGAAATACGGTTTGTTTTTTGTATACGGGCTTTCTCGCCACACTCCTGGCAAATTACTCTCATATGACACCATGAACCTATCGAAATGATAAGCTCATGGTACTAAATTATGGTGAGGATTTATACAGTTCTACAATTTTAGAGGCTGTCTTTTTGTCTTTCTGAATGGGCGTGCTTAGCTAGATGAGCCACAGTTGGCGAGCTATGCAGAAAAATTCTAAATTTTGTGAAGTGATGAATTATACGTGACAGGTAAGCTATTGAATATATGGCATATTAATGTGTATCCTGTCTTGCATAAGATAACTAGATAGATGAATGCTGTATTTAAATGCAGAATTTATCTGTCAAATAAAACTGTTATGCAAATGGAGTTAGAATGAGAATTTTTGAAGCCGATAGCTCTATGAAAGACGCTGTTGGTCAATTCTATAAAGAGCAGGGCTATCATAGCGCTTGGTCTAATACCGAAAGAGCATTTATCTGCCTCAACGATGGTGCGATTATCGGCTCAGTGAAAGTTGAGCTTATTAATGACGTGACGATACTCAGGGGTATGTACATTGTAAGTGAGTTTCAAGGTCAAGGTTTAGGACTTCAATTTCTTAAGCACATTGAGCCTGTTTTAAATTTGCGTACCGCCTATTGTATGCCACTTGCTCATGTAACAGACTTCTACAAGCATATTGGCTTCAATGAGGTTGAAGAAAGTCAGTATCCGGAGTTTCTACAACAACGTTGTGAAAAGTATCGTGAAATGGGGTATTCGATAACAACAATGCGTCGCGAAAAATTTGCATAACAAACTGTTTAATAGTGATTCGAAATACGTGGCATTTTTACTGCGCGTTGGTTTTAGTGGTGAAGGCGGTATGCGGAAGCATCGGTATTGCGTTGCTTTCCTTTAATAGGAAATATCATGAGTTTTGAAAATTGGTTAGCTTTTTGCTCAATTGCATTTATTGCAGCAGCAATCCCTGGTCCTGCGATATTGCTAGTATCAACGCATAGTCTACAGTTTGGGGCTCTACGTGCTCTTATTACCGCGGCGGGTAATGTGACTGGACTATTTATTATGTCTACTTTCTCTATATTGGGATTAAGCGTGCTAGTGATTGTTTCTTCAACAGCTTTTACGATCATAAAAGTAATTGGAGCGTTATATCTTTTGTATATGGGAGTAAAATTATGGCGTAATGGCGTAAAACTAAAAACTGCCGACAGCACATACCAAAAAAAATTTAGTGCTTGGAGCCTTTATTCTCAAGGGCTTCTCATTTCACTAACAAACCCTAAAGCTATTATATTTACATCTGCACTTTTTCCACAGTTCATTAATGCCTCAGAGTCTTTGTTTATTCAATTTTCAATACTAGTTACTACCCTTATGATGTGTTCATTTTTATGCTTACTCTCATACTCTTTTTTGAGTCAAAAGTTAAAATCTGGGGCTAAAAACTTTGTATCAGGGAGCATTATCGGAAAGATGTTTGGAACTACATTTATCAGTGCCGGTGCAGCTTTGGCAATTTCAACTCAGAGATAATTGTGAATTAGTACAAGTTTGAAATGCAACTATCCCAGATAGCCACCGATCATGGTGGCTTTTTTACGCCTGTCTCAAAGCCCCACCGAAAGCACGCCTAACCCACCGAAAACGCACTCCTCCTCCCCACCTGCGACGTTTTCGATCTCATTTTTTCGCAATTCTATTTTAGTGAAACGCTGCTAGTGTGGTAGAGGGGAAAAAACCTGTTAGTAAAAGGTAAGAATGGGGTCATGCTGACCAGATTTTATGTCAGAAAAGTTCTTTAATTCAGATTGAAGCTTAAAAATTATTGGCGAATAAATAAAAAGAGTGGATATAAGCCACTCTTTTATTACTTGGATTACCTTACAGTGTATTGCTCTTTTGAGTAGCAATTAGAAAGTAATACCGCACTTATTAACTGTTCTAATTATCAATTCACGGGTGTTCGTTTCGTTAAGACCTACAGAATCCCCCCAACGAGTTATTGTTGAAGCGTCATAATCCAGTCGTATTTCGCTAAATATACTATCGCCAGGTGCCCATACTCGTTGGATATTACCAAGGTCACGTTGTAGCAGAGGGCAATCAGTTTTATCTTGGCATATTTTATAATTATAGTCTAGGAATCTATGTAAATTGGAGAAACTATCTTTTACACATTCCTGAAATAGTTCCTCTGCATCATAGGCATTGGCAGAAAATGGAGATAATAAAATTATAGAAGTGGTGATTGCTGTTAGAATTTTCATGGTTTTTCCTATTAAAGAAAACTTATAGATCAAAATTAAAGTATGAATAAGTTAATTTCTTGCTGGTGCAATGCAGCTCGCAACTAACATGATAGCAGCGTCGTCTACGGTAAACGAAGAATTACTGTCACGGCTTGATATGTTAAAACCATTTTCAATAACAAAAGCTTCAATATTATCCTTCATAGTGTGAAATACTGATTGTAGTTCTACTAGCTTCTCTGGATTATTCGAAAGTTTTTGAAATTGCGCCAATGCACAACTACGAAGATGTATTCTTTCTGCTCGTTGAATTAATAATTCATCTTGTTCATTTAATCCTTTTGTATTAGCAATAGCGCCTGTTGAAGCAAAAATAAGGGTAGCCAATAAAGTTGTTGTTAGTTTCATTTTTAAAATACCTATAAATTTTAAAATCAATGACGTGTTAATTTAACATCTCGTTTACATTAATATGAAAAATAGAACTGACAAAAATGTTTTATTTTTCTGAAAATGAAAATTGTGATTTATATTTTGTTTTTGTGTAATTGTTGTTTTTGAAAGTGAATGGAACAATGGTGGGGTTATTTAAAAAAGCGAACACAGCAACCTATATCTACTAACTAGTCAGCTAAAGTACAAATACATCACCAAAAACGCACTCCTCCTCCCCACCTGCGACGTTTTCGAACTCACCTTTTCGCAATTCTATTTCAGCGAAATTCTGCGACTGCTAATAAAGGTTAACGAGCCGTTAGCCCTTTAGTAATAACGGGGCTTGCTGAAAGTTAATGGTGCTCAGAATGGCTTATATTGCGTCTAATGAAATTGCGAAGAGTGCAAAAAGTTGCAATAAATTGAAATTATGACGATCCGCGATGATCTGTTGAGGCTTTTTAAGTGTCTGAAATATTTAAATTTCTGTATTTTGGGTCAGTTTTTAAATGATCATTTGTATTTTTTGATGATCAGTTTCGTATCGCTTCAGCCCTTACTGGATAAGGGCTGAGCGTGAATCGGAGAGAAAAACAAAATTGCAAAAAATGTCACTGTGCTTACGTGGCAACGTTGTCCAGGTTAAAGGTTAAATGCAGACTTTCCGGCACTTCCGGATCACCGTTAACGGCATCCATGAACATCTCGCAAGCTGGAATGACTTCATTTTTGCAGTAGACGTAATCGAATTTAATAGGGTCACCACGAGTCCCACCATTAGGAATAATGGCAGCGAGCTCAACGGGGAAGCGGTGGCCAGTGATCACCTCTTGCGCAGTCACGTTCTTAATCTTTTCATATTCATCTTTTGTGGCAATATCGCCAACGGGTATGAGCTGTATACCTCTCTCATTGCCGTTCGGAATATTGATAAACATCGAACGAAAGTTACCTACGCCGCGGCTCGAAGCCATCTTTTCTTTCAGGTCATCTTCATCTTCTTTACTTAGGTTTGGGTCGGTGGCGTAGAAGATAAAGCCCATGTGCAAACCGTTCTTATAGTACCGGCGGCGAAAGGTGGTCGAGTCCTGGCTTAGGAGTGCAGATTGAACACACCCTAAGTAATCGGGCCCACCATAAACCTGCTGAACAGGGTCATATTGCTTGATGAAAATGATGTCCTCTTTCTTGTAGCGCTTTTGTTTGTTGTCCCGCTCTAGAAAAGCGAAGTCACCGTTCTTACGTTTTCGCAAATACATGGTGGGGATTGGCCAAAGGCCTATGACTTTGCCCAAATAGTTACGCAGTTTAAGCAGGGCAGTATCACCGAACTCCAAGAAGTCATGCACAGCTGATTGCATTTGTTGTTTCTGCATACCGCCTTGAATGTAACGGCCCGCGATCATATTACGTCGAGCCATTAAGATAGAGCCATGATAGGCGTTGGCTCGCGTGAGTTTGTTTAAGCCCGCTCTATCAAGCGGTGGCTCCCAATAGTCGCCATCGTCGTTGTAAAAGAGCTCGCTGTAATCGTAGTTGGTAAAATCACGATTCATGATTTCAGGCTCACCAAAGCTAAACATCAAGCTTTCATCATTTGTGATTGTTTCTGTTTTCTGTTCAGTCATAGAGTTACATCTGCCAAGTTGATTTGCGTTTTTCTGAGTGATCGAGCGGCTCGTTAATGCAGGCATGAGAAATCGCCCAGAATGCGTCGGCGTGTCCGGTTAAATCGCTGCGCTCAGCTTTGAAGGTCATGCTGTTACCGCTGTTGGTGGTCGCCCGTTTAATGGCCATGAAGGCCATGGCAATGTCTTTGTGTTCAGCATCAAATTGAATGCGATTGGCTTCGACTACATCAATCATCTTCATCACCAATCGGTTTTTACTCTCGTTGCTGTATTGAATGGCCACGGTTTCTCGCGGGTGCTTTTTGCTGAGTAAGTCATACACACCCGCGCCAATACCTGTGGTATCGATGCCCAAATAGCTCACGTTGTAACGCTCAAACACTTTTGAGACTTGCTGAGCTTGGTACTGAAAGTTCAATCCGCGCCAATAGTGCTTTTCCAGGACTCGGAACTTTTCAATGGCGACAATAGGCGGGGCCACAACAACTAAACAGGCGTTGTCTCGGGTTCGGCTTGGGTCGTAACCTAACCAAACTTCACGCCGGTCGAAGGGATCGTTGTCATTGGGCTTGAAGTCTTGCCACCGGCTAATATCCACCATGGCTTTTTCAAGCGCTGAGAACTTAAAGACGGAGCTGGCGCCATCGACGAAGATACACATAAACAGATTATCGAAATCGTCTTTGCTGTATTCGTCGCGCAGCTCATCAATATCAAAAAGCTCACAGCCTCCTGCTGCGGCATCCTCAATTGTAACTACGTAACGCCACTGCTTGTCAGGGCAGAGGCGTCCACCGTCTCGATAGTCGTCAAAAGTCGGAAACTCAATATTGGCGCGGGTATCTCGACCTTGGCGCCATTGGTCACCTGTCCAAAAGGTATAAGCCTGGTGCGTTTTAGCCGAGGGGGTGGAGAAGTAGGTTTTACGCCAGTTCTTGTGGGTCGCCATGGCGGACGCGAGTTTGTTGAGCTCATCGAATTTAGGGATCCAAAAGTACTCATCCACATAAACGTGGCCATGATAACTTTGCGCGGTTTTAGAGTTGGTCGAAAGAAAGCGCAGCTCTGCGCCATTAGAGAGAATGATCGGGTTGCCGGTCAATTCGATGCCTAAGAACGCTTGAGCAATCGCAATGATGTAACTTCTAAATACTTCTGCCTGGGCGCGAGACGCTGACAAAAATATCTGGTTGTCACCCGTCAAAATCGCGTCCTCTAGCGCCTCACCACTGAAATAGTAGGTCGCGCCAATCTGACGTGATTTCAGAATGTTACGTGTACGCTGATGCAGGTTGTTACGCATCGTGTGCTGATATTCAAAGAGTGATTCATGCCAGGTTGCAAAGTTTTCTTTGGTCAGCTCATCAATATGGTTCTTCTTTTTACTTTTTTTCTTGTTTGACTTGTCGTCAGACTTTTTGGAACGCGAGTTATTTCGATGAGTGTTAGTCGCTGCTTCCTTTTCTGTTTGAGCTTTTTTCTCTTGGGTAGATTGGGCTTGAGCGTGGAATTTTTTTAGCTGTACATGGTGCTTGATGAGTCTATCAAGCATATCGAGTTGGCCTTTGGTGGGATTTTCCAACTCAAGCAGGGTTTCAATTCTGCGCGCGATCGACTCATCAATCGTTTGTTCGCGCAGCATGTCACGCCATCCGTGTTTGTCAGCCCAGTGATAAATAATTCGTGTGCTGTTCAAACCTAACTCGGAAGCGATTTCTTTGGGTGTCCAAGCCTTTAAATACAGGGCTCTGGCTGCATGTCGTGTTTCAGGAGTATATGCCATGAGCCAATAATAAGCCCAGTTAACTCCTTAAATTGCATAGCAAAGTTCGGATAATTTCGGATAGTGCTCATATCCGAATTGGTCGGAATTGAAGTGGCTGAAACGGCCGATTCAAAGGCGTATTGTGAAAACTCAAAACACGAACTGACCAATGAACAATAGGTACACACTCAAATGGCAAAAATCAGCGATTGGAAAATTGTAGCAACCGAAGGGCCAACGGTTGATGGTCGGAAGATCACCCGCGAATGGCTCACGCAGATTGCCGAGAATTATGCCCTGAGTGAATACACCGCGTTGATTTGGCCAGAGCATAAACGCTTTGCTGGTTACGGCAGTAACTGGGGCAAAGTGCTTGAAGTCAAAGCCGAAGAAGTGGACGGCAAAATGCGCTTGTTTGCCAAGCTTGAACCTAATCAATACTTACTTGAAGCCAATAAGTTTGGGCAGAAGCTGTTTACCTCCATTGAACCCAATCCAGATTATAAAGGGCAAGGAAAGTGCTACCTAATGGGTTTAGCCGTGACCGATTCCCCAGCATCGTCTGGTGTGTCATTACTTCAGTTTTCACGACAAGAAGGCCACACCACAGAGCTCAGTTGTAGCCAACTGGAAGCCATCAACTTGGATGAGTGCTATTCCAAAACCGATCGCTTTTTTGCTCTGTGTAATGCCTTTTTCAATTCTGGTGACGAACAGCCAGAGCCACAACCGGAACCTGAACCAGAGGAAGAAGAAGTGACCGAAGAACAACTCAAAGCTGCCCTGAAAGAGCAGTTCGGCATCATGAAAGGTGAACTGAAGGATGAACTCAAGCAAGAGTTTAACCTGCAAGCGCAAACGCCTAATGAACCCGAATCCGTCCCTGAAGGCGAAGTTAAAACGTTCTCTTTAGAGCAGTTTTCCAGTGAATTGGAGAAGCAGCTCGCGCCCGTCACCGAGCAAGTAAAGAGCCTAGAAACCCAGTTCGCCGAGCTTAAGCAAGAAGTCCCAGGGCAAAAGCCTAGTGAAGAAGGCCATGGCGGCGAATCAATTGTGGAGGTGGTGTAAATGCTAAATGCCGTATCGACTCAATATTTAGATGAATATTGTCAAGCCGTTGCTAAGGCTGGCGGTGTAGCGGATGCATCAAAGCAGTTCAACATTACCCCAGTGATGGAAACCAAGCTTCGCCAAGCGATTGTCGAATCGGACGCGTTTTTAAATCGTATCTCCAATATCTCGGTTGACCAGATTAAAGGTCAAGTGATTGATGTGGGTGACGCGGGTCTACTGACAGGGCGTGTCAAAGACGGTCGTTTCATGGGCGCTCTTGACCAAAGTGGCAACACTTATGAGTTAACCGAGACCGACTCAGGCGCTCACATCAATTGGATCACCATGACCATCTGGGCGAACTCGGGCGGTAAAGGCCAGTGGATGAAGCTGATGAATAACGCTATCACACGTAATTTTGCGCTCGATAAGCTGCGTATTGGTTTCCACGGAACCTCGATTGCGGGTGAAAACACCGACCCGAAAGCGAACCCAATGGGTGAAGACGTTAATAAAGGTTGGCTGCAGCTTGCAAAAGAAAAGGCGCCGGCTCAAGTCCTGCCTGATGCGAAGCTTGATTCTACGGGCAACACAGACGGCGCGTATAAAAACCTCGACTCGCTCGTGAACGATTTAATCAACACCACGATTCACGAAGTACATCAAGACGATCCCGATTTGGTTGTGCTGATTGGTCGTAACTTAGTCGCTGCAGAGCAGCATCGCTTGTTAGAATCGGCGGAAGTACCGACCGAGCACAAAGCCGCGCAAAGTTTGGCGAAGACGGTGGCAGGCAAAACCGTCTACACCCCACCATTTTTCCCGCCCAATATGATTTGGGTAACGAACTTAACCAACCTGCAAATCCTGACTCAAAAAGGGACGCAGTGGCGTAAGTCTCGTAATGAAGAAGACCGTAAACGCTTTGAAACGTCATACCTGCGTATGGAAGGGTATGCCGTCGGTAACTACCACAAGTTTGCCGCGATTGAAGACGTGACTGTTGTTGAACCTGCGAAGGGGTAATGTATGGCCAGCCCATTAGCGAAGTTGCGCCAGGAAGCCTTGGCAAAACAACAAAAGCAATCGACAGCTGAAATACAGTGTGTTGCTAACCCAAACAGTTTGCATCTATTGCTCGCCGAACTCGACAGCGATTTGAAGGTACTCAAAACCTTCAATCGTAAAGATGAAAAGGTGAACCACAAGCGCGAAGTGTTGGTCCCTAAATATCGCGACGCGATTGTAGCTTACCTCGCCGGTGATGAGCAGTTCGATAACCCGCTGTTTACGCAAATGGTGATTTGGCTGTTTGATATCGAAGATCTCGATACTGCCATCAAGTGGTGTGACATCGCCATTGAACGCGGGCTCGATACGCCCGAGCGATTCAAGCGTGATTTTGCGACCTTCTGCGCCGATGAAGTATTGGCCTGGTCTGAGCGAATGGCAGACAAAGGTCAGTCCATTGAACCTTATTTCTCCCTCGTCTTCGAGAAGGTCACTCAAGTGTGGCGTATCAATGAGAAGCCGACAGCGAAATGGTTGAAGTTCGCCGGCTTACACTTGCTTCGAAATGAGCAAGGTAAACCCCACGCCGCTTCGGTGGGGGATATAGACACGCTACAGACAGCGCGAAGCCATCTTCAAAATGCGCATGAGCAATACAGCGCGATTGGGGTAAGCACCATGATCGATAACATCGACCAACGTATCCGAGCGTTAGAGACTGGCGACAACCTCTAACTAAATAGGCTCCTATGCCACCGCGCCTCGACTGACGAGGAAGAGCAAGTGATTCATCACCCAGCTTATTCCGTCGACTCAGTGGCCAGAGGCGCACTTATTCCAATAAGGAGACATGATGGGCTTTGGCGGAAAAGTGGATAAGGCGAGTAACCAAGTGATATCCGGTGAAGGCTGGCCCGATTTAACGAACAATGAGTTTCGTCAACTGCGCCGCATTCCGCATACGTTTGATAACGACTCTATAGTTGTGGCCATCACGATAGCGGCCAACAATATTCAAGAGAAGTTAGTGAGCCTGTTGGTCGAGGGAATGCCGCCATCACTAAGCGTCGCCAAAACCGCCTTGTATAAACGAGCTGTGTATGGCCGAGCACACTCGGAATTGTTACCCGAGTTCGCCACGCAAGATAGGCGCAAAGAAGGGGACAATGCGGCGTTAGATGAACCGCAACAGGCGGCACGTTTTCTGGCGCAAAGTAACAAAGATGTCTCTCAACTGCTTGGCCGCAGTGCGAATGGGATTGGCGTGATATGAGTAGTGCGGTTTACAACCAAACCAAACTTGAGCACTTAACGGCTTACATCGTCAGCCATCTCAATAGCAATGTGCTTGAGAACAAAATGGA